>CAYXBC010000001.1:0-37115 GCA_964463255.1 uncultured Candidatus Peribacteria bacterium
AACAACTAAAATCAACTTCATCTAACAGAGCCTGACATGACATATTAAATACGTCACGCAAAGCTCAAACGTTATACAATATATACAATAATCATGTTTTAACTTTATTTTAAAAAATGAAAGGTAGACTGTATAAAATAGTGGAATATGATCCGCAATACCCCATGAAATTCTCAATGGAATCACAAAAGATTCAATCGATTATTGGAAATGATATTGTTGAGACACATCATATAGGAAGCACATCTGTACCAGGAATGTATTAAAAAAATACGCTATTGCGTTCTAGACCCAAAAATATATATCAAAAAAAACGGAGCTACTCCGTTTTTTTTGTTAACCATACAACACCGCCAGATGCACGCCAGACACTCTCTGAATCCGAAGCATCTATCCCTACGAACCGCAGCGGGTCCCGCACCGGTTTTCACCGGGGTGGGGCGGAGGTGAGATGGTAAGCAGGATGAAGAGAAACGACAGTTCAGTCGATTTGCATCTGGCTAGAATTTTTGCCTACTTTTGGGTCAATGCCAAAAGTAGGTCTAGCGAAGCGTTTATTATAGGTTTTAAGACAATAATACGTCGGTACTAGAATCCATACATAATAGATATATCAGCCACTGAGCATGGATTCCGGCCGCAATGCCTTGACGCCGGAATGAGGTATCCATGAGAGATATGGATTCCGGCAATAAAAAAAATCCCGAGGATATACCTACGGGAGTTTCTCAGTACACAATATATAATAAAGACCGCTATCCATTAGTAAGAATGCTCGACCAAGGTAACATGTTCGAGAATCTGATCGATAGCTGCTTGGATTTCCATAATCGGTAACTGAAAGGTATGAGTAAAGAAGCCATTGGAAAGGATGAAGGTATGGAGCGTATCAGAAGTATCTTGAAGTGATCCGATGATTTTTTCGATATCTGAGGTATTTGTAAGGACTTTCTGATTCAATGCTTTTTTGAGATCTCTGAGATGATTCTTAATCTTATCTATATTAAGGACTACTCTATCCACAAATTCAGATTCGACTTTGGAAGCAGTAGTGACGCTAAATTGAGCTACAGAATCTCCATTGAGTTCGAGACACATTGCAAGATTCTTTTCGATGTCCTTGCAGACGCCTTCAATCTTCTGGATAAGAGAATTCACATTACGGAGAGATTCAGATGAAAGTCTTGTGGTGAAGTTTTCCATAGCAATAGTACAATAAAGAGATAAATGAAGATTGAGTAGTCGTTTGTGTACTATAAGTATACCCCTGACAGGGAGGAAATCAAAAAATACATTCAGAGAAATATATTTTTATAAGTAAATTTTAGAAACATTAATTTTAATGTTTACATTTTAAATTTTCAATACTTATATGCAAACTATAGGTTATCAAACGGGGTATTTTTACTGATACTTAGCGGTTTTTTATGATTTTGTCAACACAAGAAAATTTGACAGAGAATGATTTATGACTATAATCAACATAATTTTTCATTGTTTATTTTCTTAGTCATCGTTATGCAAAAAATATTACAAGTCGGAAAAACACAATGGATATCAATCCAATCGCCTGACATTGCAACTATAGAAAGGTTGACCAAAGAATATGGGTTTCATGAAATGATTGTGGAAGATATCTTAGGCGTCAATGCACAATCCAAAATCGATACAAGTAGCAACCATTTCTTTATGGCACTCACCTTTACCAAATACATACCAGAAGAAGCCAAATATACCTTCAATGAACTTGATGCTATCATAGGAGATAGCTACATCATCACAACTACTGGATTGGAATCGCATACATTAAACAAGGTCTACGATGAAATTGAAAAAGATATAGAGAAAATTGACTGATCATATAAATCATCTCCGTATTATATCCTCTACAGGATAATCGACGCATTCTATGATAAAACAATAAAATCACTTGCCATATCATCTCAGAAACTGCTAGATATCCAGATAAACATGGACAAGAGATGAGAGAATGTAATCGATGATTTGATCAATGAAGATATCAACAAGATATTTGTAAAACATAACTTTCTATCGCAAGAGGAAATAATTGACGACGCAATACAGCATATAAACCAATTCCATGAAAAACATCTGACGACCTATTTCAATGATCTCAAATCCAAACTAGCAAAAATCATAAGAACAATCAATGTGCTCACCGAAAAAAATGATTCGCTTATGGCCGCATACAACACATTTCTCAGCATCAAGAGTAATAAGAGTGTAACGAGATTAACCTTCGTAAACTCAATCTTTATGCCACTAACGGTCATCGCATGAATTGGATGAATGTCAGAACGAAGTATGATGACAGGACCGGAACATCGGAAAATTGCCTATCCGCTTTTTATCGTCTTATGTATCATTATAGCATATATCACCTACCTGCTTTTACGCAAATATTTTATGAAAAAGTAATTAAACTATATAGTATACAATTGATTTTGCACACACATATGCACTCGTCCATGCTCGTTGCAAATTGTATCATCAAGTTTTACCAGTGATATCGAGAGATTCTCCGATAAAATATAATCAGGGAATTTTTTTTGATTGGAAATATTGATCGAGCTCTCTCAAAAGGATTCATCATGCAGATACTTTTGCTTCGGTCATCGGCCTCAAGGCTTTGATACGAAAATCACGTAAGGTATCTCAAGAAACAAGGGAAAGTGTTTGAATAACTCTTTTGCTGGTAGCAGCAAGATCAAAGTCACATTGTACCATATATTTGGAAACATCTTGATCGATAAACAAGGTAGCATCAAAGATCAAAGGACCGCTAAGTCATCGATGCGTAAACAATAATGATCAGCTATTACTATAAACAATTTTATTGTCAGCATATAAAGTAAGCTTAGCTTGGACCGTATTTCAAGACAATAAAGGAAATACTTCTTTGGTTTCTATCCCACACAAAGCTGCATGGGGCGAAACAAGCGGAAGTCACAGCTGTTCAGCAATTTCGTAGGCGAATGGACTTGCACCTATCTGCGGATAGGTCATTCCTCATGTTGCAATGATGACCTGTTTTGCTGAATATGAACCTGCAGGACCTGTAATGATAAACGTATGATCATGAGCAAGACTAAGAGAAAGTACCTCATGAGAAAGTACATGTTCAGTTTGATTTTTTTGGGATTCATCAATAAGAAAATCTACAAGCTGTTTGGCTTTTCAACTCTTGAGTATAACTCTTCCATTCTCTTCTATCTTAGTCTCTATGTCATGATTACTAAGATAAGAAATCATATCTTCGGGACCGAACTGATGAAATAATGAATGTAAAGATTTGAGTGATTGACCGATATAATGAAATTCAGGATCAAAATTAATATTGCTTACATTACATCTTTCTCCTCCAGAAAGCAATACTTTGAAACCGAGTTTATCTGTTTTTTCTATGATACATTTTTTGAGCTCTTTCGGTAGAAATAGGGAGCAAAAGAGTCCCGCAGCACCTCATCAGATGATAGCTACATCATACAACATACAATAATTTTCAATGTAAAATTTCTAATGTCTAAACCCTTATGGAGATTACAATGTATAGGGTTTCAATACATCAAGATATGATTGGAGTACATAGACATTATCAAAAAGACATGCGACCGTCAAAGGTCAGATTCCACCCGGAACCGGAGTATAGGAAGCCACCTTATCCTTGATGGTTTCTATATTTACATCACCGACAGGTTTTCCATCGATATGACCATATCCTACATCGACAATAATTTGTGTCTTATCATCACGGACAAAAGCATCATCGACAAGATGCACTTTTCATGTTGAAGAAATGATATAATCAGACCTTCTAGCTATGGTTTTGATTTCTTCAGGAGGTGTATTTTCGTTACAAGTATAGACAGTAGCTCCTCTCTTGATACATTCGAGGACCAAGGGTTTACCTACGATATTACTTTGTCACAAAATAGCGACAGTTTTTCCGGTAAAGTCATCGAGTGTATAATGCTCGAGTAAATACAATACAGCCTTTGGTGTAGCAGGAACGAAATCGATAAGTCACATTTCAGACAATCAAAGAACGACACCAGCGAGTCCATCAAGATCTTTTTGTGGAGTGATAGCAGCCAAAAGTTGCTGTTTGTATGATTCGAATTGTTGTGGTAAAGGAAGCTGAATGATAATACCAACACATTCATCATCATGATTGAGATATCTAATAAGCTCCATAACTTTGCCGACCGTATCATAGGTTTGATTTATATAGATACCGACATCATCGAATTTTCCAGCCTGATTCCTATCATATTCAGCCATTTGATTTTGTCCGAAAACAATCACCGGCAACTCTATAGATTCACCATAAGATTTTTTATGCTTGACATAGGTAGCAGATGAATAATCTTCACCAAGGAAAATAATGGCGACATATGTTTTCCTATCACCAAAAACCTGAGCTCTTTTCTGGATAAGCTCTTGTTTGAAAGCGATAGATAATTCTTTTCACGAAAGTATCATAAGACAAATTTCAGACAATAAAAAAACTTCCTAAAGACTATATGCAATTAGGAAGTTTTCTCAAGTAATAGTTATACCAGCGATTTGAAAATATTCACACTATCCAATTTTTCCCAACTAAATTCATCTCTACCAAAATGCCCATAGGCAGCAGTGTTTCTAAAAATAGGTTTTCTGAGATCCAATTTTTCGATAATACCTTTTGGACTGAGATCAAAATTATTTTTTACGGCATCGACTATTTTCTGAAGTGCAATTTTTTCAGTTCCAAAACAATCAACGAATATGCTCACCGGTTGGACAACTCAGATAGCATATCCCAACTGAATTTCGCATCTTTCACAGATAGTACTGGCAACGATATTTTTCGCGAGATATCTAGCGATATATGCTCAGCTTCTATCTACTTTTGTAGGATCTTTTCCGCTGAAAGCTCCTCATCCATGCTTCCCGATACCACCGTAAGTATCAACGATAATCTTTCTTCCCGTCAATCCACTATCCCCTTTTGGTCATCAGATATTGAACATACCGGTAGGATTGATGAAAAATTTAGTTTCCTTATCCATCAAATCACCAAGTACAGGAGTAATAATAAGATTGATAATAGCATCACTAATTTCTTGATGCGTAACATCCAAAGCATGCTGAGAAGAGACGACAACAGTATCGACTCTCAATGGTTTTTGATCTTCATATTCTACCGTTACTTGCGTCTTGCCATCAGGATAAAGGAAGGGAAGGGTACCATTTTTTCTTACTTCGGTAAGCTTTCTCGCCAAAGTATGCGCCAAATAGATAGGCAAGGGAAGGAAACTTTCCGTCTCATTACTCGCATAGCCATACATAATTCACTGATCTCATGCTCATCAGACATCAACTCATTGAGCAATGTCAGGTGATTGTTTGTGCAGGAGATTAACGACAGCACAGTTATTGCCATCGAAGTACTTTTTGTCACCATCAAATCAGATATCCAGGACAACATTCCTGATAATAGATTCATGATCGATAGTAGCTTTGGTAGTAATTTCACCAGCAACAATAACGATTCACGTAGTAGTAAGCGTCTCACAAGCTACTCTAGAATAAGGATCTTGTGCAAGGCAAGCATCCAAGACAGCATCAGAGATTTGGTCACACATCTTGTCAGGATGTCATTCAGTGACAGATTCACAGGTAATGAAATGTCTCATGGTAAAGAGGGTAAGTAAATAAATGAGACGTCATAAAAACTCTCAATACTTCGAGTTTTTATGACGTCGATTTTATATATCGGCGATTTTTGATGCATAAAATACGAACATACGTGAAGTATTTTATGATTTCAAAAACAGTCGATATATAAAAAAAACTCTTTATCACAAGGAAAGAGTCTACTATAAAAAACAGATGAGTTCTTATAATATCTTTCCCGTGACGGGTAGGAATTAGCACCTTTCCTTGCGGATGGTTGCTGGAACGCTTGACGAGCCTAATCTCTATCGTTCACTCTGGATATGCATTGTGAGATGAAAATATATATATGGACGAACAATGCAAGAGATTTTGTATGGACATATTTGATAACATTTTCATATTTTTGGTGGAAAAAGAAACAAAAAAAGCGGGAAATAGGACAACAAAATTGCATTTTGAGACATATTTGATATAATCAAAGAGAGATCGAAAAACGATTTTAACAACAGAGAATAGTGGATGAATAGCATACTCGCAATCATCATCATAGCGATAGGAATACGGTTAGTCGGATCACTCATAATCAAGACGATTTTTTCGTCGATGTATAAAAATCATAGGATACTACAAGCAAATAAAGTGAGATATCTACAAATTAAAATCCCCAAAAGCGTCACCACGAAATGAGGTGATGAAGGAGGTGATACCATCAGAGATATGAAGCAGAATCTCCAAATCATGAATCAGATCTATAAAAATTTCTATTCGATAGTCGATGATAAACGGAAGTTCAAAAAATTCGGCAACAATTATATCAGCATGGAGATGTTTATCGAGAAAGAAGTTATCAAGTTCATCATGGGCGTTCCAGAAGAACATGTAGAGACAATGGAAAAATTAATCTCCTCATTCTACATAGGAGCGGTAGTGGATCCTATTGATCAACCAAAACTGCTAGAAGCAGGTAAATTCATGGCAGGGGGAGAATTTGTCCTGACAAAAGAAAATGCATATCCCCTCAAGACCTATGAAAGTTTTGAAGCCGATCCGATGGATAGTATACTTTCGGCATATTCCAAAGTATTCACTGATGAAAAGATGTGCCTTCAAATACTCATCTCTCCGCTCGATGAAGAAGCACTCAAGTCACTCAGAAAAGAAGGCAAAAAAATCAAGGAAGGAAAAAATAAGAGTTTCTTAGGGCTACTACTGAAAGATGTCTGGAGAGGTATCACTTCAGGAAGCACAGACTCCAAAGAAGCACCAAAAGAGGAGGAAAAGAAAAGCGATCTCACCCAACAGCAATCAGGCGATCTCGATAAAAAAACCGAAGACGAAATTTTCCGAGTAAAGATCAGAACATTGGTCACTTCGCCCGATCCACGCAGACCAGAAAAAGTGGTTGATGACCTCGCAAGATCATTCAGCCAATATAACTATATAGGACTGAACGCATTCAAATTCAAGAAATCCAAAAAAATACAAAGTTTTGCCAAAGATTTTGTCAACAGGATATTCCGAAACGATAATGGAATAATCGGAAATCTGAACAAATGGAACAAAAAAATGATTCTAGGAATCAAAGAGCTCTCCTCTATTATCCACATCCCCAACGCCAAGTTTAATAGAAATCCGCGCATCAGCCGACAAAAGTACAAGATTGTTCCTGCACCAGACAATATTCCGACCGAAGGAATTCTTCTCTGATTCAATACCTATGCAGGTATCAAAAAAGAAATTAGAATCATGACAAACAACGATGATAGAATGAGACATATGTATATCGTTGGACAAACAGGTTCATGAAAATCAACACTTATAAAAACCGCCATAATGGAAGACTTAAGACTAGGAAATGGATTCTGTGTTATAGATCCACATGGAGATTTGGTTGATGATACGATGAAATATTTCCCCAAAGAAAAAATAGATGATCTGATTTATTTTGATCTTTCAAATACCGAATATCCCATTGCCTTCAATCCATTGGACGGAGCAGAAACCGACGATGAAAGAGATGTAGTAACCAATGATTTGGTAGAAATGTTCGTCTCTATGTATGGAGAAGAAATATTTGGTCCCCGTATACAGGATTACTTCCGTAATGCATGTTTCTTATTGATGGAACAAGAAGAAGGAGGAACACTGATTGATATTATGAGACTCTTTACGGACGATGCATTTGCAGAATCCAAAATCAGGAATGTTAAAAATCCAGTAATCGCAGCACGGTGGAACAAAACCTATAAAAAAATGGGAGAAAGAGAAAAAGCAGAAATCATTCCATTTATCCAAGCAAAATTCTGACCATTTACCACAGGTACCTATATCAGAAATGTTATCGGACAACCAAAATCAGCATTCAATTTCTTTGATGCAATGAATGAAGGAAAAATCATTCTCGTCAAACTTTCCAAAGGTCTTACCTGAGAAGAAAATAGCAAACTCCTAGGAAGAATGGTAACAATGCAGATCAAACTCTCAGCACTCAAAAGAGCTAGTTTAGCTGAGAAAGATAGACATCCATACTTTCTCTATATCGATGAATTCCAAAATTACGTATCCAAATCTATTGAAAGTATATTGTCAGAAGCAAGAAAGTATAAACTCGGATTAACGATAGCACATCAATACATCGACCAGCTCAAACAAGAATGATTAGGAGGAGCACTTGATCTTTCCAAAACTATCTTTGGTAACGTTGGTAATCTGTTTATCTTCAAGGTAGGTGCACCTGATGCAGAATTTTTGGAAAAAGAGTTTGGACCAGAATTTTCAGCGATAGATATGGTCAATGGAGATACCCACAGAGCGGTTGTGAAAATAGTAGTCAACAACCAACCAACGAGACCATTCAGTTTTACTACAGATTTACCATTTTCAAAACCAATACTCAATATACCAGAAAAAATAGAAATCATGAAACAGATCTCAGCGCTTAAGTGGTGAACTAAGAGAGAATTGGTCGATAAGGAAATATTCTTTAGGATAGGAGTATAGGCAATGCAACAGATCGCACGCAAAAATATGAAGATTCATGGGATGATCAACCTGATTTCAGGAATAGTTTTTCTGCTGCCCATCATCACGCTCTTCTATAGATATACCTGACTGGATCTATCGCAGATAATATTCATATCGAACATCACGACATTCAGCATGTTCATTTTCGAATTACCTACCTCAGTGTGGGCAGACACATCAGGAAGGAAGAAATCGATGTTCATTTCATTGATATGCAATCTTATAGCTGCTGCATTCATTTTTCTCTTCCCTACCTATCGAGGATTCATCATAGCAGCTTTTTTCGCAGCATTATATCGGAGTTTCCGGAGTGGAACAGGACAAGCGTTCCTTGAAGAGAACCTAAGGATCCTCTGAAAAGAAGAGGAATTCGGGAAGCATATAGGAAGATTCATGTTTTACGGAGAATTGGTATGACTTGTGACGCCTATAATCGCATCTTTCATATTAAAATTAGCAGGTGGACAAGGATATACCATCTTAGCATGATTGGATGTGATAAGCGCGTCAATATTGGTGTATCTAGTGACACAATTGAAAGAGCCATATCCTATCCAAACTAAGGGCAAGGATTTGAGAACAGCGATACAGGAAAATCGGGAGACCGCTAAGACAGCGATCGCCAATGTATTCAAGAATAGAAGCATGAGGCTATTGGTCATCTATCGTTCGCTTTCCCATCATGTAGCATTTCTCTGAATCATCTTCCTTCCGTTGCTCTCCAATGATGGGATGCCGGACCGATATGCATGATTCATAGCAACCATAGTCAGCATAGGAGGCATCTTTGCATTGAAATATGCATATAAGATAGGCGAAAGATATAGCTACAACATAGCATGGATCCTATGAACGACGGTACAAGGCATATTATTGATCATCGCATGACTATTGACGTGATCATGGATATGGCTGGTCATCATCTATTTCATCTTCCAGATCTTCGATGGCATACGGCAGCCGAGCCGGAACCATGTGCTGGTCCAACTGACCAAAGGGAAAGCGATAGCTACGACAAGATCAATCATCTTCGCCATCTTCGCATTGTATATGACGGGAGGGAAACAATTCCTCGCATTATTCGAACCGAAATACGCCCTTATGGGTTTAGGCGCATTCATCGTCATCACCAATATCGTCTTAGGCAGAAAGATCCTAAACATCACAAAATAATCACGAAGATAGGGAATGAAAGAAAGTTAGCATGCTATCTCTCTTGATATCTCTTGAGTTCTTGAGAGAGAAACGGACTGAATATGACATCTTCCATAGTTTCCTTTCAGACATTTTTGATGATGAAGTCATAGATATCTCACAATAAGAATTCCCTTTTCGCTCAAAGGAAAAACTGTCTATCAGACATTTTAGCTGATGAGTACATAGTTCACAACTCTTTCATATGAGCAAGGATATTAGCATAGAAGAATTTATCCAAATCATGGTCACTTTTGAAAAGGGTTTCAAATCTATCAGAGAGCTGAGCAGTATATTGTGCATTGAATTCCTGTCTAAAGGCAAGGAACTTACGATACTGTGCAGCATTTTTTTGTAACGCCTCAAATGATCAGAAACGTGAGAGATCCAGATTGTGACTAAGGGCATCATTAGCTCGATTTACGAATTCATCGAAGTATTGTATACCGCTCACAAAGAGAATATTCACATATTCTGCAATATTCTTTTGTTCTTCCTTAGTCAATCTAGCAGCATGGGTATCCAAAAAAATCTTGAGATGTTTGCTGAGATAAGCTACAAATTTTTTTACATCTTTGGAAAATTTCGTGGTCCTTGAATTTTTTTTCAATAACACAGAAAGATCAGATAATTCCTGTTCACTATAAGCATCCCAATCAAAATCATTGAATATATCATAGCAGTTTTCATCAGAGAGATCATCAATATGCAGCAAGTCAGAGATTTCAGTCCAAAAAGAAGTATCAGATTCAGTATCTATCTTTTCATTACTCGCATGAGCATCAGCATTTTTTTCCGTCTTGAACGTATCGAGATGTAATTCATCATCATAAGATTCGTCATCATTTTCATCACTCAAAATATCGCTTAGGGACTTTTTGGTTGTATCTATCGTTCATCTGTTCGATAAGCGTTTATCGATATATTCAGCTTTCAGAGTCTGATAGGCATGCATAACCAAAGCCAGATTGGTATGAGAGGTGAGTTTCATAGTATGGAGAAATCAAAAGTCATCCACTTTTACTTCTTTTGGAAAATTTTTATCAGACATAGCGTGTTCGATGATATCATTGATGCAAGTAATGAGTTCACCTTTAAGGTCCTTGACTGCTTGTATATCTTCTTTGGATCAAGAATTCCTCATCAATGTATTAAGAAGTTTCTGATATACAGACTCCAAAACACGAATTGAATCAGAAGATGACAGAGAGAGCGTATGCAATGATGATCTTTCCATAATGACATTTCAGAAAAAAATAAATTACTATCTTATAGCAATTTAAGTAAAAATGTCAAACATATTTTATATTTAATGGATATTATACAAGGTACGGAAATTTTTCTCGACCTGAACAGCAAGAGTTTCTTGGTTGATTTTAAGGAAATCAGCCACAAATTCATAGATATATTTTACATTTGCAGGATGATTGGTAGTTCCACGGACTATCTGCGGACTAAGCCATGGTGCATCCGTTTCCAGGAGTAAACATTCTAAAGGAACAACATATAAGGAATCCCTGAGATTCTGGGCATTCTTATAGGTGATATTTCCGCAGAATCAGATATAGAGCCTTGAAAAATGTAATGCCTGCAACCTGGAGATCTCATCAGGCCCAAAGCCCCAACAATGGATATATACGGTCAAATCACGATAATCTTGCAATATCTCGAAAGCACTCTCAAAATCTTTTCTGATATGGACCATCAATGGCAAATGAAATTCTCTTGCAAGATTACATTGCATCACAAAAAGCTTTTTCTGTAAGGGAAGAAATTGGTCGGTATCAGGATAATAGGTATCTATACCACATTCTCCGATAGCGACAATACTATCTTTATGGTCTTGATATAAGTTTTTGAGATCGATAATCTTCTGCTGGAGATTTATTTCGGTGATATCACCCTCCTCACAGCATCCAGGATGATAGCCAAGCGTAGATTTGATAATAAAATCCGAAGGAAGTTTCATAGTTCAATGTTTCAGTATTTCAAGCTCTTGAGCTATCTGGATACCTCTCAGATTATACTCATCATTGGCTCAAGAATTAACCAGACCAACTCCCCCGACTTGGATAAATTGATCAAGATAATCTTGTCGTTGGGGAAAGAGATCATGGGTATTTAGATGGGTATGAGCATCATATAATTTCATAGGTACAAAGTATCATTGTAAAAAAATAGCATTGCTTTACTTATATAATTTCGTAAATACTAATCAACGAAAAATAGCTGATTCGTAATTTTTAGTTAGTAATCAAGAATATGGGAGTTGTTCTATGAATCCTGATGTTCATGAGTCTTGTACTCATCCACGAATTGGGACATTTCATTAATGCAAAAAGAAGTTGAGTCAAAGTACTAGAGTTTGGTATCGGTATACCACCCAAAGTATGTACGCTTCGAAAAGACAAATCTGGTACTCACTATACACTCAATCTCCTACCTTTAGGGGGATTTGTCAGACTCAAAGGAGAAGATCCAAAAGATGAAGCAGATTTTAATGCCAAGGATAGTTTCATCAAAGCAAAGATAGGCAATAAGATTTTGATCCTGCTCTCCTGAGTAGGTATGAATCTCATCCTCGCACGAGCGATATTCACCGCTATCTTCACCATGGGAACACAACCCATCTCGGTAATCCCAGAAAACGCATTACTATCACAACAAAATAGTTATCTAATGCCGACAAGAACATTCTTATATAATCAATGATATATTAGTGATGAGATAAGGAAACGCATAGAAGAGAAACAAGTAATAGTAAGCGATGTAAGTTCAGGTTCATTATCTGAGTCGTTGGGGATAGCATCAGGTGATATCATCACACAGATAAAAGATACCCAAGTGAATGGACGAAATCTGAGTACAGTACTCAAAAAAAACATAGGAGGAGATTTTTCGATAACATACATGAGAAAAGGAAAATCAACCACCGTAAATGGAACCTGTCCCAAAGATAACTGCATGCTAGGAATCGCTTTCTCAGCAGGAAACGGTGAAGACCTTTCGGGGGTAATTATCAAATTCCCTTTCGTGACAGCGATGCGGATAAGTGTCAAAGAGATAAAATCACAGACGGTACTTACTATATCAGCATTGGGTAAATTATGAGGAGACCTCCTTTCGCTCCAGAAGACAAGAATCAAAACATCGCTCAGCAAACTTACCGGACCAGTAGGAGCGATTAAATTATGAGAGTCACTACTCACGATAGGATGATGGAAACTCTATTTATGATTTGCAGGAATCATCTCACTCGCGCTAGCAATATTTAATGTGCTGCCTATCCCAGCATTGGACTGAGGAAGATTATTGGGTGTCCTCATCCAAGGTATCGGAAGACTTAAACCTGAAAAATATTTCACGATAGAAGGATTTATCAATCTGTTCTTTTTCCTTCTACTGATGCTCCTCGGAATCTATATCCTACTCAAAGACCTAGTAAATTTCCGAGATATCCATATTCCCTTTCTAGGATAAGCAAGGACAAGCCCTTCCTTTGATAAGAAAGGACAAGCCCTTCCTTTGATAAGCAAGGACAAGCCCTTTCTAGGATAAAAAAGGATAAACCCTTCCTTTGATAAGCAAGGATAAACCCTCTACGAGGACAGACCCTTTCTAGAATAAGAAAGCACAAAAACCCACCAAGATAACACAATCATTACAAAAAAGCCCTGCCATTACGCAGAGTTTTTTTGTAAACAGATAAACGTTCTAATGGATATACTGGATTTTATCTAGTACAATTATCTATCATCTTCTTATATTCATTTGCTTTGCGGATATATCAAGGAAGATTTTCATCCAAGGTTTTAATTCATTCTTTCTGAAGATTGAGATAGGTTTCATTGATCTCCGTAAGGATAGCAGGGTCAGTACATTTCTTGGTTTCGACCATATTTATGAGTTCAATATACGTCTTTTCATAATCGAATTTTTTTTGGAATGCCTCGGAATTACTATTGGTAACCTTATGGAAATAGACGACTGCTCTCTGTCGAAGCACTTCAAAACCGGAAAAAATTGATGCCTTTTCCGCAGGATGATTTTGGATATACGAAAATGAAAATCCCAATAAGATAAGACCTATGATAAATTTGATAATATTCCTCCTGAGAAACACTTTTTCTTCTCTATCCATAATAGCTACAAAAAAAACATAAAATACCCGATATACACAGTAAACGATTGATTGATACGATTTTTGGAAGAGTTTTCAAGCAGTTCTCTGCACAAATATTTTCCTTGCAAAAAGAACACATAAACAATAAAACAAAGAAACGATACAAGATAGAGTTTGGAAATCATATAATTGTTTACCCATATATCATTGTTATGAAAATTGCATTCGTACATTGCCGGATAACTCCCTGAGGAGCAGCAGCAGTATTCAAAGATCTCATTGATGAACAGAGGGATATCGAACATGCAAAAGTGTTCACCCTTTTTTCGGATAGGAAAAGATTCAAAACAGAACACCACGATCTGGAGATAGTAACCGCTTTACCAAAACGGGCGAACAATCTATTTCTCTGGTGTAGCAGGCATAGGATACGATGACTCTCATGGTTACTGGATTATCGTAATCTGATGTTTTTCTATCCATCATTAATGAAATGGCTTTCCAGAAAAATCAAAAGATACAAACCTGAATATATCACCATTTCCTCATTTGCCATCGCCAAAAATATCACACCAATTTCGGGCGTCCCGATGATGCTCTACCTTCATTCACCCATGCAATATATCCGGACACATTATGATGAATACAAAGAGAAACTAAAAGGGATAAAAGGAAAACTCTTCAATCGGATAGTACCAAAGTTGAGAAAATGGGATCTCAGATATACAAAATTCGATAAGATTTTTGCAAATAGCGGATATACAGCCAAAGAAGCAGAAAAACTCTATGGCATGAACAATATCCAGATCAAATATCCCAAAATACCAAGCAAGTTCTTTGTACCTGCAGTCCAGGAAACTGCATTCGAATATTATCTCTATGTAGGAAGATTGGTGAGCTTTGTCAGGGAAGCAGACAAAATAATCAAATTATGTAATGAGATGAACGTCAAGCTTATCATGATGGGGAGCTGACCTGATGAAGGATATCTGAGATCTATCGCAGGTCCATCAATTATTTTTGTCGGACGAATACAAGATATAGATGAAAAGATAAAAATCATCAGCCAAGCAAAAGGATTGATAAATCTAACGAAGGAGAGCTATGGAATCGGAACGGTAGAAGCACTCTTGCTCGGTGTACCAGTTTTTGGCTACAGCCAATGAGCGACTGCTGAACTGGTGGATAAAGATTGTGGAGTTTTGGTCGAAAACAAACAAGATAAGACACTCGTGGAAGGATTCAAAAGATTTATGGAAAGAGAACGAGATAGAAAGATGATAGCAAAAAGAATCAGAGAAAAATGGAAACATAAAGAAACAGCATAGAGAAATATTTTTAGAAACACAGAAAAAAGCCTGCTAATACAGCAGGCTTCATTATACAGTATACATTAGGACTGTCTGACAGGATGCCAGGCATCTTCTTTGGTTTCTCTAGTGAAAAGCCGGACATATTTTCCTGATCGGACATAATTAGTAGCACTAGCCAGCAATTTCTGAGCCTTACTAAGCTCTGGGAATTTATCTTCATCAAGATCCAAAGCAAGGAATTTGGAAAGATTAGGACCTGCTTTAACTTTGATCTTAACGACCAGAAGCTCTTGTAAGAGTTCGGAGAGCATGGAAACAGTAGTATCATCCGAAGAACTATTCCTTCCCGGACTTATCCGTGCAAAAAATGCATCGATATAGCGCTTCGCATCTTCCACTTTGGAAACATCCATAAAGGTGATGCTATTGGTCATAATAACCAGTCGCTTGGTGAGAGAACTATTCTCGATTGTTTTCTGCGTCCCTTTTTCATGAAGCTGAGGAAATACATGAGTGGAAAGATGTTTATCCATATGTTCTAAGGCAGATACCACTCCATCATTGAGTAGAAATACCTTATCAATCATAGCATCTTCCTGCTGGACCTGAAGACGATGCTCATGCAGAATCTGTTCCAACAGATGTTCTTCTTCGAGAATTTCCTGTCTTTTCTTTTCCATCGCCAGACGAGCAGTGTCTCTACGTTGAGTAAGTTCAGCTGACTTAAGATCCCAGCCATCCAAGGTCTCCCAAAGTTTTTGGACGGCTTTGTTCCTAATCCCTTTTTTATCGACATCAACAGAAAGACCCTTCTTTCTCCGGTCATTTAACTTCGCGACCGCGGACATGTATTTATTATGTCCCAAACTCCATAACCTTCGTGCTTCTGATTCCTCTTTCTTGAGAGGTGTAAGTTCTTTCTTGATTCTTACAAGTACTCGTTCTTGATTTTCGATTTCTTTGTTCATTATTTTTTGTTTTATGTTAGTATTATGATATTTACATTTTTTATAATATATATATTGTATTGATTATTGCAAGATGATTTTTTGAGGTATAAAAAAAACTCCTATCGCTAGGAGTCTCTTTATCTGATACTACTGATTAATAATCGAAATTTTCGCCTCCTCTTTCTTGGAGAAGTCCCTTGGATACATCAGTATTGCATGCTTTGATACTAGCCTTATAAGTATTCCAAGCTTTATTGATAGCATCTTTCTTTGCTTTGTCTGCAGCTTTTACAGATTTTTCACTAGTCTTTAATGCAGTATCCATAGCTGTTTTGATAGCTTTTTGAGTTTTCAAGGAAAGTGCAGCGATGAAGCCAGAAGTTCTAGCATCAAAAGCAACTGTCCAAGAAGCAGTATAAGCAGCCATTCACATTTTGATAGCAGCATCTCTTGTAGTGATAGCAAGTCTTACGCAAGTGATAGCACCAGTAGAAAGACCGGTAAACTGAGTCCCAGTTAATAATTTGATTTGTTTCCCAGTATGATTTTCATCATCACGATGAGCTCCTGTCAGATTTCATGTAAGATGTGTCCCGGTATATAGAGGAGACTGTGGATGATCTTTTTCATTGGCATTATCTTTGGCAAAAGCAAAAAGACCTACCAAAAAAAATGATAAAACAGCAACAAATAAGAGAGATTTTTTCATAGTAAAATGATAAAGTAATAAAAAATATGATACTCTACATATATACGAATCAACAGATATTTTGTGACCAAAAAAAGTTTTCTACATCAATAATGGAATATAAACTGTATAAGTTTGTAGTATATAAGCGACCATAATTATTATTAGTGGAATTATAGTATCTACAAGTAGATCAATTGTTGTACTTTTTATATTTGGATAGATTTTTTTAATATAATGATAATAAAATCCTTCATTTTTTGTTCCAAATTGTAATTGACTCAGAAGACAAGTTTTAAAAATAAGCAGTTGAAGTCTATAAAGCACAAAAATAAGCACTATATATGGCCAAAAAATCAACCATGGACTTATCAAAATGAATACAATAAGCAAAAAATAGAATACAGCAACAAATCAATGACGTAAAATGTTTTTCATAAAAAAAATAAGTAAACAAAAGAATTATGCAAAACTCTTGGCAAATCTCAGATCACCGTTGGTGAAATATCTAATATCTTTGATACCGTAACGCACAGCAGCTAACCTACTGATACCGACACCAAACGCGAATCCTGATCGCTGAGAAGGATCGACTCCAGCCGCTTTAAGCACATTAGGGTGAATCATACCTGCACCCAAGATTTCCATCCAATTGGAAAGTTCCTTTTTTCACGTCTCTTTATTATAGACTTCATACCTCACATCAATTTCGAAACCAGGTTCAACAAAAGGAAAATATCAAGGTCTCATCCTTGTCTCGACATTTTTATGGAGCAATGCAGAAAGCAGTTTGGTAATCATCTCCTTGAAATGGGCAACACTGATATCTTTGTCTATAACGATTCATTCCATCTGATAAAACATCGTATCGTGAGAAGCATCCATATTTTCGAATCTATATGTCCTTCATGGGACAACAGCTTTGAGCGGCAATCCATATTTTTGGATAAGATAGTTCTGCATCGATGAAGTATGTGTCCTAAGAATAAGATTCTCTCAGCTTGGATCCTTATCGTTGAGATAAATGGTATCATGCATCTCGGTTGCAGGATGAGTAAGCGGGATATTAACGGATTCAAAATTTTCAAATTTTGTGACCATATCAGTGCCATATTCAACGATGAACCCCATGGATTTACAAATTTCTTCGGCATCTCTTCTAATCTGTGCGAGAAGGGAGTAGGAACCATTTGATGAAAGGGTATCTATACTGATATCTACCAAATCTTTTTCAAGTTGTTGATTTATCTGTCCAAGTTTGAACTCGAGTTCTCTGGCCTCATATGCTTCCGTCAATTTTGTTTTAATCTCAGAGAGTTGAGCCCCTCTCTCTTTTTTCTCTTGGGGAGCTAAATCTACCATGACCTTAAATTCCTCGTTGAGCAGTCATTTCTTACCAAGATATATCTGAAAAAAATTATCGAGCTGGACGATGTCAGTGACTTTTATCAATTCTCACAAGGCATGTTTGAGTTCAAGCATTTCGTATCGTAAAAAAGAATAAAGGTATGGATAAATGTAGCAATCTCTCCGTCATTTTCAACGATTTTTATAAATTTGTCTGATTTTATCCGATTTTTTATCAGTTTTGAAGTCTTTGTCAATCCGAACACCAGGAGAGAAAGAGTTTGTTTTGCAAAAATATCTTTTTGAAGATATAATTGAGTATATAACTGGACAAGAACCTAAAATCCAATCACAGAAAAGAAATGATTCCAGACGTTTTATCCATTAGTAGTTTACGCATGAGTAGTGTCCCATTGATAGAAATTAGGAATCTCAGCCGATGATATCGAGACAACACGGTCCAGCTTTTCGAGAACCTGAATTTTTCTTTGCAAGTAAATGAATTTTTCGTACTCACGGGAAAATCAGGGACCGGCAAAACCACATTAGTGAAATTTATAACAGGAAAAATTGTACCGCCAGAAAAGACCATATTTTATAACAAACAAGACATATCCTCTTTTACACAAGAAGATATCCAAATCCTAAGGAAAAGATTAGGCATCATATTTCAGGATTATCAGCTCTTAGAAGATGCTACAGTAAGAGACAACATTATCTACCCACTCCATCTATATGAACTGGGAGAGACAGTTATCGAATCCAAACTCAGACAAGTACTTCAGAAAATAAATGTGAAGCACCTCCTAGATAAACCAGTCAAAGTATTAAGTGCAGGAGAGAAACAAAAAGTTGCACTTGCAAGAGCACTCATTCATGACCCTGAATTTATCATCGCAGATGAGCCGACAGGAAATTTAGATCGGGAAAGTACACAGACGGTAGCAGATATTCTCATCGAAGCAAACAAAGCGGGCAATACAGTATTTTTGATAACACATGACATCCACCTACTCAATTACCTAAAAGCTAAGCACAATATCACCTTGCATATCATCAAATAAGATTTTTTTATCCCTTTGTATACAGACATTAAGATGGCAGAGAGCAAAAAGGATATCATCAGCAAAAACATAGTAGACGAATTAGTCACGCTAGATATCGCAGGATACCTCAAAGAAGAAGTGAAGGATTTTCTAAAATATCTACATTATTACAAAATCAAGAACATCCTTCAGAACATAGAAGCATTGAAAGAATACCTCATCTGTCTAGACCACCAGAATACGGATCAGATTCATGAATTGGAATATAAAAAAAATCCTGATATGGAAATAGGAGAGCATGATCTCACCTATTATATCTCTACTAAAGGGCTTGAAAAGATAGGAGAACATAAAATCCGCCAAAAGATCTGGGAAAACGATTTTAATCTGAGCTATATCATGCAAGGGATCAAAGGATTCCTTCTCTTGACCGCAGACGAATTCTGTAATGCCTCCCCTACTAGAATGTCGATCAACAGGATGCTCCGGCAAAAACAACTGGAGAACCAAGGCAATCTCATTGACAGTGAAGATGTTTCCCAACAGGACTAACAGTATACGAACAACAAAAAAAGAACAGAAACCCTGATAGGGTTTTTTTTCATGCGCTGTGCAAGTGCGAAGGGAGAACAAGAAAGTAAATAGAAATTATGAAAACTCCTTGAAAATCCACAGCAAAACTATATAGTCAAAATAAGAGAAGAAAAGCAATTTTTTACCAATGAATACGTAAATTTCAGCAATGACGGATTTTGATCAGAAACTGCTTGCGCTGCTCGATGTAGTGATCGACAATTATATCAATAAAGGAGAACCTGTAGGTTCAAAATTTCTGCATTCGCTGGAAGACGCCGAATACGCTCCCTCGACACTGAGAAAATATCTCAATATGTTGGAGAAAGCAGGCATGGTCTACCAACCCTATAACAGTTCAGGAAGAGTACCTACCGTCCAAGGATTAACGGCCTATATTCACAATTATCTCGTGGCCCAAGAAGAAGAGAAACAAGACGAAGTAATCAAGGCAAGAAGTGGACTAAAAGAACTGGTAGAAAGCATCGGAGCTATGGCTGATGGTGTCGTGGTAGGATTCCTAAGAAACGATGAATACTATTATCTCTGAATCAATAATCTCTTGAGAGACGATATGATGGACGAATATCATACGACGAAAAATATCATCCGCTTCATCGAAGAAAAAAGGATTGTGAAATTCATCGACAGCAAAATATTAAAGAAGAATCAGATTTATTATACATTCATAGAGAATCAAAAAACGATTATTTCATGTTTGTATACCAAGATAACACTCCAAGACTATGATTGTATGTTATGTATCATCGGACCGACCAGGGTAAATTACAAGAAGAACCTGACGATATTCCAAAAGATACTCCAGTCTTTACATAAATAACACAAAGGTATGCCAGATATAGAGAAAAAACCCGAACAAAGGCCGGAATGAAAAGAATCCCAGAAAGCACCATCGACCAATGAAAGACTCACCGAACTCAAGAAAGAGATGAAGGGAGATATATCGGAAAAGCTCTGAGAATTGAAAGTAAAAATCATCGAGGAAAAAGAGAAAGAAGAAGCAGATGAGTTGGAGAAAAAAATTCCTGAAAATAAAGAAAAAAAAGATGTGAATATCCCAAAACAGGATATCCAACGGAAAGAAGGACAAGAACGAAGCAAAACACATCCCGGAGAAAATAATAGACAAAGAGCAGTAGCCGGATCAGAAATCCAGAAGGAACTCGCTACACCACAAAAAAATCCCATAGCCCAAGGACTTCAAGGCATCATCAATCGGCTCATCAAATAAGACCGATATTTCCCAAAATTTCACTAAGATTTTTTTAATCGCATAAAGAGATACGAATATGTCACCAATAATTCAAAGCGCTTGATGAATCGTTTATTATGTTGCTCAGGATTGAGAACCAAGATACCTGCTCATCAAAAGACACGCACTGAGCGGAAAGATAGAACGGGTAGCACCAAAAGGCAAGATTCAATGAAATGAAGATGTCCAAAAAACCGCACTCAGAGAGGTCAGCGAAGAGACAGGGATACCTATCAATCAGATGAGAATCAAACAACAATTGGGCAAGACACAATTGAGAAACACCGAAAATCAAAAAGGACAGATGGACAAAGACGTGACATACTTCCTGATGGAATATACCGGAAATCCCGATTTCGTAAAAATAGAACGTGCAGAAGGATACATAGGCATCCATAAACGATGTACCCTCAATGAGATACTTGCGCTCATCTATTACCAGGATATCAGGGAATTGATCAGAAAAAGCTATGCGATGATAAAAGACGGACAGAAAAATATGGATATCAAGAAAGATTTTATGAATAGACTCTAAAAGCCCCAGGAAAATACAATTGAATTTTTGAGCTGATTGATTATATAATGTACGATACAAGAATTGAGTGATACCTTCATCCTTTTATCTTCTACCGCCAGAAAACATGGTAAAACAACCGGTGATTTCGTACCAATTCGTAGATGTTCCGACAGACAAGCAAGAAATTGTAAAAGACATCGTACAAAAGAATCTCGAAGGAAAGATGGACTCGTATTTTAAGAAGATCTATGCAAACAAGGATACCGCTGAGATAAGGATAGACTACAAGATTACAGAAACCAAACAGAAGAAATATACCTGATCATTCAATTTCAATTTCGACGGACACAATTTCGTCTACAACAACAAGATAGCATTCAAATTCGTAGAAGATATCGTAAATCACGCATTCAAACACTTCAAGGAATTTCTCTCTAAACAAGAGGAATAGTCGACACACTAAATAATTTTTATACTTTTTGCAAAATAATCCATGAAAAAGAATTATCTCACCAAAGAAGGATACGAACAATTGCTAGAAGAGCTCAATGAACTCAAAAAAATCAAGCTCCCAGGAGTATTGGAAAGACTAGGAGAAGCAAAAGCTATGGGAGATCTTTCAGAGAACTTCGAATATAAATCAGCACTCGAGGATAAGGATTTCATAAATTCCAGAATTACCGAAATCGAGACTCTGATAGAAGACGTCGAAATCATCAAGGAAGAGAAGAAAAGAAGTTTGGAAAAAATAGTCGATTATGGATCCAAGGTGACCGTAGAAATGGAAGATCATGATACCTACAATGTTACCATCGTAGGAAGCTGAGAGACCACAATGGAATTTGATAAAAGTTTCAAAACGATCAAAGATTCGATAAAGATATCGCTTGAATCACCTTTGGGACTTGCAATCAAATGAAAAAAATCAGGTGATCTCGTAAAGATGAGAATAAATAATGAAAGAAAAGATATCAAGATTTTGGACGTAAAATAATAGAAAACAAACACATATTTTTTTCAGTAGAAAGGCTTGTACATATAGATGTGTACAAGTTTTTTTTTAGAATTCATAGGTTTGAATCTCAGAATTTCCTATGATAAAGGCAAAAAAATCATCATCGGATAGCTCCGGATGGAAATATTTATGTATCATTTTAGAAGTAAACGCATGAGTAACTATCAAAATATCGGCAGCAACAGTAGATCTCAACTCATCAAGTTTAGAAAAAACCCTTTTTTCAACATCTTCTATAGTTTCTCCATCAGTAGGTGCATTTTTATATTGTCTTGTAATATTTGATTTCCACAAATTAGGGTATCTTTCTTGAGCCTCTTGCCTGGTTAATCACTCATATACACCCATATTTCTTTCCAGAAAAGCCCTTTCCTGTATCAAAGGAACATTACGAACATTGATTATTTGGGCGGTTTCACAGGTCCTTTGTGTTGGAGAAGTATATATCACATCAAAAACTATAGTATTTATATACTTTTTTGCTGCTTGGACTTGTTTTCTTCAATATTCATTGAGAGGAATATCACTCTGACCTTGATACCTTCACTGGACATTATAATCAGTTTCACCATGTCTGAGGATATAGACTTTGCTCATCGTGTTGCATATAGAAATTGAAGTAATTAATCGTTATAAAACACATGTCATAGTGATTATGAAACTTAATTAAATTGGACATCAGAGACATTCCATCCATTCCATATATCAAAGGTGATTCTGCACGTAGCAGGATCATTTTTCTTATCACGTCACTGGAGAGCGAGGGTAACGGTATACGGATCATGGTAAGTCATCGTACCTTGGGAATCTATGCTAGCAAGCTGAGAAAAATCATTCTGACAATCCGATTTGATAAGATTCAGCTTATTTTGGACTACGAAATCTTTGTTTACTATCTTAAACATATTGGAAATATCCAGAATCATATCATCCGAAACATCCTTGAACATAAAACCATACTGATTATCATCGAACGTAGTCCAAAATCACGTTCCATGCTTATAGAACGTATACGACCGATATGATTCGAAGGTATCTTTATCATTCTGTATATAGTCTGATACCAAAGAGGTACAATCACGGGATTTAAGAATTTTGCTACAGACAAAACGTTCTATAGTAACGACAGGAGCACCATTAAACATCACCTGGATGTTATTTCAGGATCTGGAAGCACTCAATTGTGGCTGTGAAGTAAAATCAAGATACATGAGATCCTTGACGAAAAAATATCTATTGGCAGTGATGACGAGTCATTGATCAGGTATCTTAATCGAATTTATATCCAGGATGGGGGTCAATTTAAGATATTTCTTTAAGGTTCCGACAATCTCTATCTTTTTGTCTGTATAGGAATTGAGATTGATAGTAGAACTTTTGAGACCGATTTTTTTCCCTTTGTTGGTGAGAAGGGAATGAGTGTAATTCGGGAAATCATTATCCACGATAACCTTCCCTTCGAAGGTAAGAGATGCTCATAAGGTATACATATCACTGGAAGTAGAATTCTGATTATATCTTTCTGATATTGAGGTAAGGATTCTGCTTGCAAGATAGATACCGATAATTGCAAGAAGAATTCGAAATAACATTTTTCCATTTAGTATTTTTTTTTGCCTCAGGTTTCTTATAACCATACCAATATATACTATATAAAAAAAACGAACACAGCGACATATTATAGTTATTTTAGAGAAGAAAGCAAGAGTACAAGGAGGGAGGGTTTTTAGCAATAGACAACATAAAAAATGGAACAAAAACGAGAAAAACTTATAAACACATTCATATCGATGAATTCGAAAATCAATCTCTCCGCCATAAGAGACCCTGAAGGAATACAGATAAAACATATCCAGGATTCCCTCGAAATAAATAAAGTAGTAGAGCTAAAACCAGGATCGACGCTCTGCGACGTAGGGACATGAGGATGATTTCCCCTACTGCCGATAGCGATGACAAATCATGGAGTCACCTGCACCGGCATAGATGCTACAAGAAAGAAAATAGATGCCATAAACGAAATGATAAAGGAACTAGACATACCAAACGCCCATGCTGTATGGTCCAGAGCGGAAGACCATAAAGAAGTCTATGATTACGTGACCGCAAGAGCTGTGGGATACATCGATAAATTACTTCCTCAGATCCATCATCTCACAAAACACTGAGGGTATCTCATACTCTATAAGCAATATACGATGGAAGAAAGCGAAGATATAAAAAATTTCAGTAAGGACTATGGATTCAGAATCAAAAAAATCCACAAATATACACTGTTTGCATGAGATATTCCAAGGACAATCTATGTATTGAAGAAAATAGATACCATTGCTTTATATAAAAAAATATATATAAATAGGGCAAAATAAAATGTAAAATATATATGATAAAAGCAGTTAGCAGAAGTATAGAGATTTTCGTGAAATGGTTTACCGTTTCGAGAGTCATAATCACATGTTGGAACGCAATTATATTCTTCTATCATTTCCTATGGATAGGAATGACTCCATGGACAAGTATCACCATCCAAGGTACAGCACTGATAGTCGAATATTTCGTGAGCGGGATATACGAAAGGACACTCCTATTGAACAATATCAAGATAAATCGCAGGACCAAATCCGGAAGATTCCGTTTATTACGAAAAATGATGATAAAATACCTGGTATTTACCGGCATATTCGTAAGCATATTCGTATCTACCTATTATCTCAGACTAGGCATCCTTTATGTCATGGATCTAGGGATAACTACCGATCAATTGGGAAAAACTATACTAAATATGGTATGGTTCACTCCAGTAGCAGCGCCAATCATGGCGGCAATCGTCATCGAACGGAAGAAAAAAACGCAGCAGAAGAAAAAGAAGCTACAGAAAGCGTAGGAATAAATATGAGTCCCTTGTATGTGAGGGACTTTTTTTTATCCAATGAGGAGGAGAAGCGACATGATACCAATTCATAGGATCAAGAAGAGAATTTGGGGAATGCTATGTGCCAAGGTATTTTCTTTATGGAGTTCCGGGATGAGGTCGGATCAGGCGATATAGATAAATGTCCCTGCAGCAAATGGTACCAATACCTGGAGCATACCGTCCGTATAACGATAGAGAAGAAAGGCGATAATTACACCAAGCACTGCCGTTAGTGCGGTAAAAAAATTAAGCAGCAACGCTTTTTTTCTACTAAATCATCCATGGATAAGGACGCCAAAATCTCAGATTTCCTGAGGTATCTCATGCAATATTACCGCAACCGTAGTAGCAATCCCCACAGGGATGCTTACGAGATAACTTGCACCGATAATCAATCCATCAATCAGATTGTGTACGACATCTCAGACAAGATTCATGATAGCAAGAGGATGAGTATGCGTTTTGGTGACTGGCATATGACAGTGATTTCGACGGATGACCTTTTCTGTAATTAATCCAAAAAGGATTCATCAAAGTATCCACAAAGAAGCGGACAATGGCAATCATGAAGGCCCTACCATTTCAGGCAGAAGATGGAAAAAGACATCACCAAGCAATGCTCAGGCAGAGAAGCTAACCATCCATAAGATGATATGTTTGAGTAAAGATATGCGGATTCATAACGTGATAATACCAATCAAAGAGATAAGACTCACGATAATAACACTGACTATCGCATAAAGAAATATCATAAGAAAATTTTAGAATGTAAAATGGCGTCCTAAAAAAGAAAGAGAAAATTAGTTACATAATTTCTCTTCTGATTCCTCTATCCAACTTCACCAAGGATTCATATACGATAGTATCGCTCACTTCTGCGAGCCTGAGGAGAGAATTTTTAGCACTAGAATCATTTGAGATGATTTCTACTTCATCTCCGATATGTACAGAACTATCGACAAGATAGGTAGAAAGGTTCATACAGATTGTACCAATCTGAGTATAGAATCTCTTACGATGTTTGAGAACAATATTTCCCGAGGATTTTCTAGAAAGCCCTTCTGCATAACCAAACGGTATAGTAGCGACGATTTCTCTGTCGCTGGGCTTATAGGTATGACTATAACTCACTCAATCACCAGGTCGCACGAGTTGGAGACTCATAACTCTCGAAGTCACAGAAAGAACAGGGAGGAGATCTTTTCAAAATTTATACAAAGGATCTTGAGGATGCAAAGGATTGTAGCCATATAACGCGATTCATGGTCTATATGCATTAAAGAATTCCTCTCTGATTTTGAACAATCCAGCGCTATTGCCGATATGCCTCCAATGAGGGGTAAATCAAGCATCCAAAAGTGTATAATACATGCGCTTAAATTTTTGGATCTGAGTATTCATGCTCTCATCTGATATATTGTCGGCATCAAAAAAATGAGACAGGACGCCTTCAATGATAAGATTAGGATATTCCTGAAGCACCTTGATAATATCCGGAAGATCATCTTCCTGAATGCCTTCTCTATTCATCCCGGTATTGAAAAAGAGATGGATCTTGGTGTGTTTCTTTAATCTTCAGAGATAACTAATCGTTCATATATTATAGACACAGAAAACGGCTCTTTTATGATCAAATTTTCTATAATTCTCAAGCAAAGTCTCTCCCATGATCAAGACAGGAATTTTGCAATACTGCTTGACGACAACATATTCGGGATAACTATCGACAGCAATATACGGCACATCGGTTTTGGAGAGTATCTTGACGACTTGTTTGAGTCCATGACCATAGGCATTGGATTTGAGGACAGGGAAAAGCGCAGCCTGCGGCTGAAGAGACTGAAGATAAGATAAATTATTGAGGAGTGCCTTCCTACGTAACCATAGAGTATTCATAGGTTTGACGCGAGGATGGAGTAATGATCTCAAGAATCACAACATAGCAAAAAATAATAATAAAAGAGAGAGGTATTTCCCATTTCAAACTTGATGCTTTTCAGTAAATAGAGTAATCATCGGAAGTCTATAATCAAGAAAAGCTTGCAGAGATATCGGAGAAAATCGAGGATGTCATAAGGGGAAAAAGATGGTAAATCATAGACAGATAGCAGATAAAACAGATCAGTGCTATTGAAATATATGAATAAATCATTATAGGTAAAAAACACATATTTTATCCTCCAAGGAGAAACGGATGATTTCAAAGTTCGAAGCACGGCTTACCAAAGACTCAAGTTCATGTATGACGCACGCCAAGACCTTAGCATCGCACAAGAGACAGAAGACAATCCACGGTGATGATTTGCTCGGAGGGATAGCAACCTTCCTGAAACATCATAAACTCAATACTATCTTTCGGAAGATGCTCGGTATCTCTGAAACTATCGTAGAAACCTATTTCGAGAACAGTTACGAATGCACGACCTGAGTAGCGATACCAAAAAGTGCACAAACATTACCTCTCAATAGGAAGCTTTCTCAAGAGCTAACAAAACAAGTAAAGAAAAATACAAAGAAATTGGACCTAGATATACTATTTATGATATCATTCCAAGATTTGTCAAATCAATTTACTCAGCACCTAGATGACCATCGCATGGACACAGAAAACATAATGGAGAAGTACAAACAGATTAAGGAAAACCCTATGATAAAGAAGATGTGATTATTTGCTTTTTTGCAAATCTTGAGTAAAATATGTATAACACTAAATTTAGATGTTAACAAGATAAAAAGTATGGAAATCGAAAAGATTCAGAAGATGAACAACATCAATATGTTATTGGATGCCGTAGAGAGTGAAATCGTAGAGAAAGAAAATACGGTAACAACAGGAGACAAAAACAAAAAAGAAGAAAAAAAACTGACGATAGAATATTTCGGAACTGATCTAACCAAAGAGGTCAAAGACGGACTTATCGATCCTATCATCGGAAGGCAGAACGAGATCAACCAAATCATCTATACATTGCTGAGGAAAAACAAGAACAATCCCCTGCTCATAGGAGAAGCAGGAGTCGGAAAGACGGCAATTGTAGAATGACTAGCACAAAAAATCGTCCAGAATGACGTACCCGAAAAACTCAAAAACAAGAGGATATTTTTGCTCGATATGGGAACATTAGTAGCAGGCACCAAATACAGAGGAGAATTCGAAGCAAGGATGAAATCCATCTTGGAAGAAGCTATAGATCCGACAAATAATATCATCCTCTTTATCGATGAGATTCACACGATAATCGGTGCCGGAGGCCAAGAAAACGGTGATGCAGCACAGATGTTGAAACCATTACTTTCTAGAGGCAAGATCAAACTCATCGGATCAACAACATTCAACGAATACCAGAAATACATCGAAAAAGATGCCGCACTCAAAAGAAGGTTCCAAGAAGTAATCATCAACGAACCGGATATAGAAACAAGCAAACAAATACTCATGGGTCTAAAACAGACGTATGAAGATTTTCATGGCGTACAGATAACTGATGAATCACTCGATGTAGCAATCAACCTCAGTAAGAGATTTATGATGAATAAATTTTTGCCTGATAAAGCACTCGACATCCTCGATGAAGCATGTGCAAGAAAATCCACTATGAACCAGAAATTAGATAATGATAAGGAGTATAAGAAATACGAAGAGACATTAGCAAAGATCCAAAAAAAGATAGAAGACGCAATAGAAAAACAAGATTATTTCTGAGCAGCAGAACTCAAAGCTAAAGAAGAGGAAGCGAAAGTTGAAATGCAGAAAATCAGGACAAATAAAAATATTCCTATCAATCTCAGACAAATAATCTCCAAAGAAGACATCGGCAACGTATTGGCTGACAAGACAGGAATCCCGACTAATATCGTCAACGAATCCGAGATAGAAAAACTCAGAAGGTTATCTGAAGAGCTCAAAAAAAACATTATCGGTCAGGATGAAGCTGTGGAAGCGGTAGTAAAAACACTTACGAGAAGCAGATTATCAGTGATAAAATATACAAAGCCAATCGGCTCATTCCTCTGCCTAGGACCAAGTGGTGTAGGAAAGACCTATTTAGCGAAACTTATCGCAAAAGAATATTTTGGTAACCCTGATGCAATGATTAGAATAGATATGTCCGAATTCATGGAAAAATATTCCGTGTCCAAGCTTATCGGTTCGCCTGCAGGATATGTAGGATATGAAGAAGGAGGCTGACTCACCGAAGCAGTCAGAAGAAAGCCATATTCCGTGATATTGTTTGATGAAATAGAGAAAGCATCTACTGACGTATTAAATATCCTCTTACAGATTTTGGATGAAGGCCACCTCAAAGACGCCAAAGGAAGGATCATCGATTTCAAGAATACCATCATCATCATGACTTCAAATATCGGATCAGAAGAATTCGTCAAAAAACAAAGCAGAATAGGATTCGCAACGGGAGAAAAATGAGATATCAACGACAAAGCATTTGATCTCGTCAAAGAGAGAGTGATTGAAGAAATGAAAAGTTTTCTTACACCAGAACTCCTCAATAGAATTGATTACAAGATTGTGTTCAAACATCTCAGCAAAGAGACGCTAACTATGATTATGAAAAATAAGATCAAAATATTTTTGGAAGCACGAAAAATAAATTCCGAAATTGCATTACCAAAATATTCTGACAAACAGGTCAAAGATATTATAGAAAAAATCTATGAACCTCAATACGGTGCAAGACCGCTCGACAGATATATCCAAGACGAGATAGAGCCCAAGCTTATCGCAGAAATCATGAAAAAGAAAACAACTAAATAAGAAGAACATACTACAAGAGACTCCGCATAAAAACGGAGTTTCTTTAAATATATAAAAAAACGACGGAATAATTATTCCATCGTCTTCAGGAAAATACATACAAAATATCTATCTTATGAATTCTTGGATATAGAGAGAATATCTCTGATCTGCCCTGGAGTAGATTTTTTTGATTTTAGGACTGAGAGACTCATTTCATCAAAAAGATGCTCTTTGAGAAATCAGTTTTCGAATAATTCAGGATATTTCTTGCTGTAGGTAGCAGTGAAATGTTTTTCAAAATTTTCATCAGTAAGATCAGATCATAACATATTTGTAAGATCAGAAGCGACTTTGCCGGTTTTGATTTTCATCTCTTCTTTTCTCTCTTTCTTCAAGTGCTTATCGATAGATTTGATGATTGATCTTTCGTCTTCTCATACAATATCTTCAGCAGAGATAAAATCTTTGTCTTGAGAAAGAAGAGAAATTTCGTTACCTTCATTATCCACACCAGTAGAAGCGCCTTTGACTATAGATAGTTTTCTCATTATAGGAAATTATATAAAAATATAAAAATGTAGATATTGCTATAATCATTTTATATACTATAGTCAATACTATTTTGTAAAATCAACAAAAAATAGCCAGTACCAAGGATACTGGCTGACTACATAGCAAAGACATCTGACAGATTTGAGTTATTTACCGAGCCAATCAAGAAAGACTTCATAATCATGAGACATATCTTTATCGATTTTGAGCTTTTTCTCAGTATTCTTGATTGCATAAATGACTGCAGCATGGCCTTTGCCACCAAAGTGATCACCTATCCTCTCCAGAGTCCATTGAAAATATCTTTTGGCCATAAGCATAAGGAGCTGACGAGCGTTAGTAATCTCTTTTTTTCTAGAATCGGATTTTAATTCCTGGACAGAAATACCATAATATTGAGCGACCATATTCACGAGCAGATCGAAGTTCTGAGTTCATTTACTATTGGACTGGACTACAGTTTGTGTAGTACTTTCATCCTGCTGGATAGCATATCCCAATGTCTTGAGACACTCAAAAACATCCTGCTGTTCTAATTCCTTATGAAAGAGCGCTTTTCTGCTCAGGAGGATATTGAGGGCTCATTCAAGCTCTCTCACATTTTCCTTGATATGTTTGGCAATAATTTCGAGAAGATTGAAATCCAAATCCTCTCATTTATTCATAAGTTTGGATTGGAGAATTGCTATCCTCGTCTCGAAATCAGGTGATTTAACATCAGCGACCAAACCCAAAGCGAAACGTGATTTGAGTCTTGGTTCGATATGAACAAGCTCTTTGGGGGGACGGTCAGAAGAAAGGATAATCTGTTTTTGTTTGAGTTGGAAATCATTGAAGATATTATGAAATATCTCCTGAGTTTTCTCCTTGTCAGCGAGAAATTGGACATCATCAATCAAAAGGACATCCACATCATCAAATTTTTTGAGAACATTAGTAAGTTTATTGGCTTTAATGGCAGAGACAATCTCATCAATCAATTTACTTGCCGGCAGATAAACGACGACCTTTTCCGGATGCTTAGTCATGATATCATTGCCTATAGCCTGCATAAGATGAGTCTTTCAAAGACCGACAGTTCCATAAAGAAAAAGCGGATTATATGCCTGGCCAGGATTTGCCGCAACAGCTTTGGCAGCGGAAAAAGCGATATTATTCATAGATCAGACGACAAAGGTATCAAATGAGAATTTGGGATCGAAGAGGATGCCGAAAAAATCCGACAATTCCTTTTTCATATCTTTCTTGTCTATGGCAATAGGATCAATCCTGGTCGCCGTGATATGCAAAAGCTTTTTGAGATCAACCAAAAGATCATTTGCATGGGAAAATTTGGAATAAATAATGAATTTAACGGCAAAATGAGGATTGTAGACTTCATTGATAGATTCTTTAAGTGGTTTAGAAAAAAATTTCTTCACTTGGGTAAGAATAAATTCGTTGGGAACGCCAAAAACGACAGTCTTCTCATGTTCATCAAGATCCAAGATACCGACTTTTCCCAAAAAAGAAAGAATTTTCTTCTGATCCTCCTTCTGAGCAAGATGCAAAAGCGTGCTTTCCCGAACTCCGCGAAACAATGCTTTTTTTTCTGTATCATATTGTTCTACGACATCCAAGAGCATAAGAATTCGATTTATGATATAAATGATTCGATTTTATCAACGATATGCTGAGAAAGGCGATGATTAGTATACAAAACATGTGCGCATTCTTCTGTTTCCTTAGGGTTGAAGCCATGAGCAGACAAAAGTTCTGTAATATTAGCATACGTATCCTGAGACTGATTGGTGGGTCTGTTTGTAACAAATTTTTCGAGATATGCAATGAATAATATAAGCTTCTCCTTGCCTGATGCTTTATGGATATTATGAATCGAAAGCTGACGAAGCATATCTTGAGATTGAAGATTGAGAGCTTCTGAGTCATGTAATAGCTTGGCATTTCTACGATACATCTGCAAAGAATAGATGAGAAAAAAGAGACAGAAACCGAAGAGGATGAGGATACCGATAAGCTGGATATACCATCCTAGGCGCATGCCTGCAATATTAGGGACAGCCAAGAGCGAGAAATCGGACATAAGGGACAATAGAGAAGATAAATTAATTACATAAGAGTATGGGTATATAAGGAGAGATAATCATTACAAGAAAACGACCAAGACTACCAAAATTCACATAATACCATAGAGTACGATACTTCGTGAGAGTGGCAAGAAAAAACCAGGGAAAAGGAAATCATGGAGAGAAACACCATCGATAGCATCCAAAGCGGTATAGGGAACTTGGAACAAGCGAGCAAAAACATCATTGCGAGCACTAAAAACGGATGTGCCAGAATCATAGTAGACAATACCATTGGCGTATCTGACGTTATCACCTGCAAGAGATCAAAGTCCCAATAAGGAAAACGAAGACGGTAGCTTGAGGGCGCTCTGAACGGTATCGAAGTCAGAGATAATAAGATAGGAAGCAGAGTCCTGCTTATGGAGGATTCAGGTCATTCGAGCAAAACTCTTGAATCAATCAGGAAGAAGATTGGTAGTTATGCCACTGAGATAGAGAAGGAATGTCCCAGTATCAAAAGTAGGAGGGATGATATAATCATATCATGCATTGAAAATTATGAGTCCATATGAGAAGGAAGAATCAGTAGATAGCGTTTGTGCGATAATATATTTTGCAGCTTGAAGCCTGGAGATATGCTGAGTTCATGACAGGACATCCTCAGTATTCATGGTCCTATTGATATCCAAGACAAAAACCACGTTCTTGTCAGGGACAATATCTTGTCTGATAGCAAAAAAAGCTAAAAAAATAGCCAGACCTAGAGAGATGACAAGCAAGAGCAGTTTTATGGTAGTGAAGGACTTATAGGACAGAGAGGAATTATTAAGAGTAAAAGATTTTGTGCTGTAAGGAGTAAGTTAATGTTTTAATATGGTAGAAATAATCTGTTTCTCTAAATCACTACTCTGCGGGAAGTGCTGCAACACATAGTCGATATATCAATCCACAAGCAATGTTTGCGATTGTTGCTGAGATAATCCCCTACTCATCATATAAAAAAGTTTCTGCTGATCGAGCGTATCGATGGATGCACCATGAGCTGCGGTAACATCATAGGAAGCTACAGTAAGTTTAGGTAATGTAGTGATGGAAGTATTTTTACCTAGAATAATAGAGCGCTCGAGAAGACGGCCATGAACGTGATGCAAATATTTTGAGATAGCGATGGAACCATCGACAGAGATCTTAGCTCCATCATAAAGAAAAGATATCATCTCGACATTCGCCGAAGTATGAGGATGATTAAGGGAAATTTTAAGCGAACCAGTCACCGGGTGATCAGCAGCAGCCATAAAAAGTCAAAACACCGTGCAAGAACAAAATGGTCATGCAGTTTCGATAACGATATCAATATCCACATCAGAGCCAACAACCAGATAGGTCAGAGAACTATGAGGATGTAATTGGATAGTCTTCTTTCCATGAACATGAAAAACATCTATAAGCTGGAGGGTTTCGCCGTCATGCAGAGATAATGGGTGAAAATCATCAGTCTGAAGAATTTTCATAAATCAGAAAAGAGAGATAAATTCTGAAAAACATTTCGATACAGCAAAAGCATAATGGGCATTCTAATCCGATGGAGAGCTAACTAAGTCACAACCACAAAGGATAGCTAGTATTACTGGGTGAGTGAACCCGAAAGCGTAGCAGATCATGTCTGTGGACCAGTAGTGAATCCATAATCTGTTTCAGAACCGGAAAGAGAAGTAGTAGCGATAGCATTCATCTCCGCTTCAAGTGAAGGATCATAGACATCCAATCCAGAGATTTGGGAATCAGAAGCGTCTTGGGATACACTATTCGCGATAGTAGAAGATGTTGTATCTTTGGACCGGAAAGGATCGCTTCGCGTAGATAGCTGAGATCGTTGAAATGCTGACCGGTCATTGCCATTGAGGAAAGCTATATAGGATCCAGTATTTCGATTCATTTTCGCCAATCCTACAAGCAGAAGAAAAACGAGTATAGAAAAAACAGATCGTAAGAGATATTTGATTATCCTGCCGAGAAAACGCATGAGAAAAAGAATAGGGAATAAAAGATATCGATGATAGAAAAAATATACAAATTATCTGACCACTATCAACAGTATCTTATGCTCCTCCGACATACGGATTCCAACAATACATCTCCCCAAATAAGTCTTGACAAAAATAGTAAAATAAGTATAACATAAAAAATACACCAAGAAGTTTTATACATTACACAAGAAAGATGAAAAAATTCATAGTAGCACTCACGGTTATTGGAATCTTCTGATGAGGTTTTTCAATATCTTCAGCAAATTCATCAAGCTGCAAAGAAGTGACCTTCGCAAATAGCGTGAAAGCATGCGTAAACATAGAAAAGGTAGGATGAAATAGGCGAGAGCTAACCGCTGATCTCACTAATGGATGATCGTTACAATATCTCAGATGTAATGTCATGACACCGGATGATATGCTCTACAAATACAGCATCGGCTGATGCAACGGAGAATTTACTTATGACGGCAACGAAGCATGAATGACCAAAATATGGATCAGATATAACGAAGACCCACCGACAAGTTGGGAAGATAAACCAAGTAATAGTAGCGATTGGACTTATCCTCAACGATCCTATGACTTCAACAACGGAGGATGGGGAAATAACTGATATTACGACAACACAAATAATAATAATTATTACTCCAACGGTAATCTCAGCAATTTCTTGGTAACTACAAATGATTCATCACCTTCCACATATCAATACGTCAATCTAAATATCAGTGCTCGCAATAGTAGCAATGCTACTATCACCGATTTCTCCGATACGGTTAATTTCAAGGTCTACTATGGTCATGCTAACACATCTTCTTGGACACAGACAACATCTTCCAGCTACTATACAATGAGTTCTGATTATAACACCTATGGATATGATTTCTCATCCTACGACCACGGATATATCAGTCTTTCCAATTTCATTCAGTTCAAGAATAGTAGTTACGATTATAAGGTAAGAGTCTACGATGCAAACAATTCTTCGATATACAAGGAGATCATTTTCTACGTCAATGGGAACAACAGCAGTTACTCCAACAGTAATCTCAGCAATTTTTATATCACGACGGATGACACTACTCCTACATTGAACCAATATATCGATCTTACCGTCAAAGCACGCGATAGCAGCAATTACACGGTAAGCAATTACACTGATTCTATCAACTTCAAAGTCTACTACAAAGCATCAACTTCATCAGTTTGGACACAAACGACTTCTTCTAGCTATTACACTATGAGTTATCTCTATACCAATGGATATGATTTCAGCTCTTCCGATTATGGAATAGCTCAGTTGACAAGTTTCATAAGATTCAACAAGAATAATTATCAGTATAAAGTGAGAGTATATGCAGAAAATAACACCTCCATCTATAAGGAGATTACATTCACCGTAGGAAGCTCAAGTTCATATTCAAATATCAATGGATTCACTTCAGCTCAGCTCAGTACCGTGCAAAGTATCTACGATAGATGGAATGATGTGATCACAGCATTAGAAAGTAGCTATCCTATACTCAGAAACAGTACAACACGGCATACTAAATCAAATAATCTCAACATAGCTATGGGAGAGATCATTAATAATAGCTATAATAAGACATACAGCACCTATAATGAATTTTATACTGCATACCTCTCCTGGTATAATTATACTATCAGCATCAGATAATCGACAGAAGATTTTTTTTGCTACCAAAAGGCGGACACGGAAGTCCGTCTTTTTTATTGCAAGTAATGAGAAAATTAGTACATATGATAGCATATTTATCACATGAACGGAGCATGAAAAGAAAGAAATCAGACACAGAGAAATGAATGTCTCCTTGTATCAGGAGAGTAGGATTCACGCTTCTGGAAATAATAATCGCCACAACAGCATTTTTTGTAATAATGACAGTAATCGTAAATATCTATACCAAGATGATCAGGATCAAATACAACATACAGTGAAGAATTAATGTAATCCAGGAAGCGTACTTCGGTATTGAAAAACTAAATCTCATGCTCAAGGATTATACAATAGACTATGAAGAATATTTC
>CAYXBC010000002.1:0-7847 GCA_964463255.1 uncultured Candidatus Peribacteria bacterium
CTACGGGAATATTATTACAATAATAAAAGAAAACATAGATGATTAGGAATGAATGGGCTAACGCCCATCCAAAAATATCGTCTATGTTCACTTATAAAAGTGTAACCTTGATTCTGCAACAGAATATTTTTGTCAAATTTTAGGACACTTTTTTTTGTTCCTTGATTTTTGAGAAATCTATCATATATATACTTCATCGTTTACGCTCAAAAAAACATCATGCGAATACTCATACTATTCCTCTGACTTATCTTCTGATCCCTGGGATCTGTGATTATGACTAGATTCGGCGAGCGTATCACGCGAGCAAAACTGCGTGGGTTCTTGTTTGGATATTCTCAATGTCCCGCATGCCATCATAGGCTCATGCCGAGAGACCTTGTCCCCGTAGTGAGTTATCTCGTCTGATGAGGGAAGTGCCGCTATTGTTGAAAAAAAATCAGTCGAATATATCCTGTCTTGGAACTTTTGTGTGCATGAATTTTTCTAGCGACCTATCTTGTAACGAAAGACTTCTGAACTCCGATATTGATCTTTTTCCTGGTAACGAATCGACTCCTTATCCTTCTCCTCATCTACGATCTCCAAACCTATGAACTCCATTTTGTTATATGGATCCTCTTGGTACTCCTAGCTCTCGCTGCCAATATTTTTCTCCCTTGAGGAAATCTGCGATATGCTTTCCTCTCTGCGCTGGTATTTACTGCCGTCTTTGTCGGTATCTATCTATTCGCCAAACGATATGCCAAGATAAGATTTGGTCAGCAAGAATGATTTGGCCAGGGAGATGTCTATCTGGCATTCCTCTTCTGAATATCCTTTCCATTCATCCTTTCCTTGCATGCGCAATTATTCTCCTGACTGTTGCTGGTCCAGGCTTTGATCTCTTTCGCTCTCTTGAGTAGCATCATAGGACTTCTTCGAGCTGGGTGTACCTACATCTTGCACAGTTATCTCATCAGGAGTAAGGGACAAGGAATCAGGAACCAGGAATCAGGAGAAATATCATTCAGAAGTATCCCGTTTTTTCCTGCTATGATCATTGCATTTTGGATCCTTTCATGGAAACTCCCATATTTTATCACCTTGCTCTTCGGATAGATGTCAAAAAAACATATCCCTATAGATAGCACATCACCTATCAAAGCGACTGAAAAAAATCTATATTCTTGGAAATTCCGGACGTTTGGGATTCTCAGCCTCATAGCATATCGGACTATTTTCTTGAGATTATTCTGACAATTTTTGGCATTGGAATCGATGATCTATGTTATGCTTTTTTTTCTCTTCTTTCATTTTTTCTATCTAGAACTCCGTAGGCTTCCTATCAGATATCTGATGATTTTTATGCTTGGCGTGAGTATCATCCAGGGATTCTTTATCGGATATACCAATATCCTCCTAATAGCATCCATGCTTTCTCTCAATGTCGGCGTCGTCTATCTGGCATGGCTCTTGCAAGGCGAATCCTATGACAAAGTAAAATGGAACATTATGAGTTATCTCAGTGCCGGCGGATATATGTTTACGGTTTTTATCACCATCGGATACAGTTTATTTGTCCTCGGATATTATACAAAATTTCCTTTCACCTGCGAGGATCTCTCCAATGCCTCAAGCCGCGTAATCAACCTATTCACCCATCCGGTAGCTGCAGGCATGGAAAAAATCAAAGCCGATACTACTGCACTCTTTAATACCAAAATTAAAGATGTCGCCATCATCGGACAAAATATCTCCTTACAGACCAAACAATCTACCTATTCGAAAACAATCCAAACGCTCAATACCTATAAAAAAAACTTTATCGATCAAGCGCTCAAAGACAATACTACCGTCAATATGGGGATTTGCGATTACGTCCTGGGGCAGATGAATCAGATTTACAATAACCCAGCATTCAAAGTATCCGTTATCCTCTTGATGTTTTTGGTCTTTTATGGATTCATCAGGATTGTCTTTCGGGTGATGTCCGGTATAGCGTTTGTGGTTTTCAAGATATTGTTCGCTTGCAAATCCTATCATATCAAGACGGTAATGAAGGAGTGCGAGGATTTGGAATAAGAGGTAGAGAGTGGAGGTCAGATTGTATTCGCCAGCAAAAAGTATATCATACAAAAAAAAATATAAAACTATGCACGCAACAATGTCAAACAAAAGAAGACGCATAAAAATCCGTAAGTTTATTGAGCGTATTATCTTGCCGCTTATGATCAGTACTTTGCTCCTACTTATTGGATTTATTATCGCCGTCACCTTCTTCGATGTCCGATTCGCTTCGCTATCGAAAATGATCATCATTCTCATTATCGCTATCTTTCTGATTGGTGAGGTGGTCTTTGCAATCTCCCATGAAATCATCCAAAAAATCATGAAAAGATAATACTGGCTTACGTTTCCGTAGGTCAGTTTTTTTGTTTGAAATACGTACCGGGTATCGTATAAACGTAGAAATATTTCAGCATTTAATCATTTAGTCATTGTAGCTATGAAGAAACCAACAATAGTTGCCCCAGGATGATCATACGAAAAAGCTATCGTAGCAAGCCATTATGGAGCTGAAGAAGTCTATGTGGGTGTACCATTTACGTCTTTGAGAATGAGACAAAATAAAATCTATAATTTTGATGATCTCAAAAAAACTGTCCAGGATCTCCACAAAAATGGAAGCAAGGCGTTACTTACTATGAATATCTTTCCGAGAAATATCGATATCAAGATATTTGAGCAGGCTGTCCAACAGATTGCTGATGTCGGCGCAGACGCCATCATTTTCTCTGATCCGGGAACCTTCCATATTATCAGGAAATATCTGCCTGATATCCCATTACATATGAGTACACAATCTTCTACGTTGAACTATGCGGCTGTCCAGTTCTGGAAGGATATGTGAGTCAAAAGAATCGTCTTCGCTAGAGAATTGCATATCGAAGAGATCAAGGAAATCAGAGAGAAAGTGCCGGGGATGGAAATCGAAGTTTTTGTCCATGGTTCTATGTGTATGACCTATTCGTGACGCTGCACCCTAGGAGATTATATGTCAGGAAGAGCAGGAAATAAAGGAGAATGTTCACATGCCTGCAGATTCAAATACAAAGTGCGGCTTGAAGAAGAACGTAGACCAGGGAAACTCTTCCAACTCGAAGAAGATGAAGAAGGAAGTTATCTCCTCTCGTCAAAAGATCTCTGTACGATAGATAAACTCAAGGAGATACTTCCCTATGTCGATGCCATCAAAATCGAATGAAGAAGCAAATCGGAATTTTATGTCGGCGCTCTCGTAAAAGCATACAAGCATGTCCGCGATGCAATCCTCTCCAACAGCAAAATAGATCCCACCATAGCAAATCTCGTCAATGTCATCCCTCATAGAGAATATCGGGATGGATTTCTCTTCCATAAAAAATCAGATTTTCCTGAAGGTGAAGGAGAGGCAACTGTCACTACCTCTACGTTAGAGAGTGCTTGACCATTATTTAATCGTAATTATTTCGGCATATTTTCTGATCAATTCATAGAACATGACAAGAAAAAATATTTCGCTATCGAACCCAAAGAAGTTATCACTCCCGGTATGCAACTCAAATATCTTAGCCCAACCGATATGGGTACACTCACTATCGTGGATATCATCGACAAGCAAGGGAAATCACTCGAGAAGGCACATTGCAATAGTTGAGTCCTCTATATGCTGACGGATAAGAACCTCGAAGGTTGGGAAATTTTATATGAATAAAAAAAAATAATTTTCAATTTCTAACCTTGCCTGCGGCAGGCAGGTTTCTAATGTAAGACTTTGTAATATTATTCACTATAGTAATTCATAATAATCCATATGTAGATACTACCTTCATCCAAAATTCATCGGTTGCCGATGTGTGCTCGTATAAAAAAAGAGGCGGTGATACCCGTCTCTCAATATTTTATTCTACAAGTTTTTTCATCTCTTCGAATGCTTGTTTTTGTAATTCGCCGTTCGAATGATTGTAGATATATTCCCATTCGCGGAATGTTGTACAAATCTTTCGCATTTTTTGCGCAATCGATTTACGTGTCTCTCCTAAGGCAAAGCCGTATACTACTTGCATTCTCTCTAATGTCGTAGCGAATACCATCATCTTTTGGAGTGCTGTCTGTTTGTCTTCTTCAGGCAGGACTTCATAGATGAGAATCCATTCTCCGAATCCAAAGAATCTGGTCAATTGATTCTTCTCTTCGAGAAGATGATATGCAAGCTGTAATGCTAATGCTGATTCTCTGATAATGTCGAATTTTTCCATCGAGGGGTGTTGCAGAAATTCCTGCACTACTTTTTTTGTATCCATATTGTATAGTATTTATTTTTTTATTATTTTTTTGTTGATGAAAAGTATATACTCATTATTCATGGAATATCAATTTCTCCTCTAGTTATATGTGTCTTGTTATTTTAATTTCCTATCATTTCTGTGCTTCTGAAATATATGATACCTTCTCGCCAGACCACCAAGTGCTATAAGGAAGATACCAATCCCTATCAAGACAAATGATGTTTGGATACCAAAGAGCCGCGAAGATATTCCAAATAGCAGTACCCCTACTATTTCTCATAACTTGGATACAAATTCTCCTACCCCGGAAATAGCTCATTCATCTTTTGGATCACTGCAGTCAGAGACATAGGCAGATATTACCGGACGCATTATTGAGAGGCCAAGCGATATTGCAAAGGTAATAATCATAATATTTCGAAATCATTCGTTATATCCAAGCAGCATATAGAGGAAGGAGATGAACAGTAAAATAAAGAAAAGAAATTTCCTTTTACTGGTATTGTCCGCAATATTTCCCGTGAAGAAATCTATCAGATACGGCACCCTCATCACCGCAAATACTATAGCAATCTGTGAAAGCGTAAGATTGTTTTCTATAGATATGATAGGTATGAAGATAAATCCTATGTAATTGAGTAAGTTAAACAGGAATTCGAATCCAAGCGCATAATATAATCTGGAAGAATAATCTTTCATGGTGACGAGTACATTTTTTATGGCACGCAAAGAAAATACCTCAAGGAAAAATTTATGGATGAAGGTATCTTTTCCCAAAAATTCTTTTACTTTGGTCTTGCTGAGATTAGGAAGTTTCTGATCCGTAAAAAAGGAAAGCACTGCAAAGATTGATACGAATAAGAAGAGATAGGGCAATTGGATATATTGTATCAATACTGAAGCAATCAACGCTCCTATCACATAGGCAAGGTTCATGCTCGAAAAATATAATCAGAATACTGCTCCTCTGGTATTCTTTTTGCTATGTTTGCGGATAAATGCCTGATAGGTTGTATTCAACGCTGCTGTTGCAAATCCGTTGAGTAAAACTGCTACGATAAGCAACAATAATGACTCGGTACTACCTGCAGCAAAATATAATAATCACGTAATTACATATACAAGTTTACTAAGTAGCAATACCGATTTGAGATTTGCATGATCATCTACTTCTCCTACGGGGATAGAAAATAGCATTTTCCCTAGAGACAATATAGCGGAAATTAATGATATCCAAAAGACGTTATGTACGATATCATCCACATATACAGAGAAAAAAGTATCTGCTCCAAGTCATCGTCCCAAGATAAATATAAATAGAGAAAAAGATACAATCCTTATGGAGACCGGGACAGAGAAAAAGTCTTTCTCGATGATTTTTATGATACCGTTATGCTCGTTCTTCTTTGTCATACATCATCTGGCGTATAAATAGTGTAGTACAATTGTATGGAAAAATATTTTTTTGTCAAAATTGGAAAAAAATTTCGATAAATCAAAAAAAGGAACTTTTTGCAGTCCTAGAATGGGACAAAATTTCAATGATTTCGATAAATCAAAAAAACCCTGAAACATCTCCAGAGTTTTCTAGTATATATATCTTTTAGCGTTTCATCATGGTTGCTTTTCTGAGTCTTGCTCTTGTCCATCATGACTGTGGTGCATCTACGACTTCCGTACCGCCCGCTGGTGTCCTGATAAATCTATATCCGTCTGGATCCGTCCTGAGTCTGGTCTCTCGACATATTTTTCTTCCTCTAAGAAATCGAGTATAATCGTGACCTTTAAGATTTTTTACGACACCGACCACACCGAGATCTTTGGCTTCTTCCATGGTAAGTTTTCTTTTTGGATATTCGAATCTCTTGGTCCCTCTCAACCTGGTTGCTTGTCTCTGCTGCTGGGATTTTTTCTTTGCTATCCCTTGTTTATTTGTTCTGCTTGCCATTACTTTTAAAAAGATAATAAATTTGAGATGATGGACCTTAATTAATTTTGAATGATGGATGTTGGATTTTAGATTAAGGTATTCTCTACTTATGCACTATTGTCAATTACCATAGTTCATTCTAGCGAATCAAACATTCAAAATTATTGATTTTGGATTTTCCCCTGCGAGGATAAATGGATGATGGTTTTTCCCCTGCGAGGATAAATGGATGATGGTTTTGTCTTATTATAATCTATTGTAAGATACAATAGTTCATTCTAGCGAATCAAACATTCAACATTATTAATTTTAGATTTTGGATATTACGATAATGAATGGAATTTAATGATATAGCTATGAAATTCAAGTTAGACCATAAACTGACCATTTTGGTAGATAATCTTCTGTGTACCATCAGACAATGTAGCCGTAACGGTTCTTCTTTTGGTGGAAATAATGTCGGTATGTCCAGCACTTTGATTTAATCATAATGATTCCAATTTTTCATCTGTCAGTGTACGTAAATCACCTGTATATACTTCATTGAAAGCACTTCCTATAGCAATATGAGTATTCCCTTCTGGACCTCAAACATTTTCGTCGTATAATGTCTCTCCCATAAATTTGGTGATATGAGAAAACCTTCCATCGGTAAGAGAAAATTCTCAAAGTTTATTCATGTTTGGTGTGTTTATCATTTCTTTGAGTCCTTCTTTATTTTCTGTTGCATCAAAATCTACGATAACTCATTTTTCAAATTTAAGATAGATACCTGTAATCATTTGCCCAAAACGATAGAGCGGTTGATTGAATTTTATCCATCAATCGGTTTCTCTCCGATCTGGCGAGGTGAAAATTTCAAAGGAAGGAATATTGCGTCCTCATCATCCCAATCGTTGTCTATCAGTTCAGATTTTAATTTTGAGATCAGCATCTTCTGACTCCACATGTACATATTCTATCAACAATGCGTTGAGTTTTTTTTTAATCTCTTCTGTTTTTTCGAACGTTTTTTTTCGTTCTGCAATCGGATCATCATAATCTAAATAACACGCTTGTATAATTTGTTTTCGGTATTCTTCAAGTGACATACCTACTTCATCCGCCATCGCTTGCGTGCCATAGAGTCAGAGCGTCCATGTCATTTTTCCGTCCATTTCTTTTTTCATGCGTCTCTCTTTATATTCTTTGCGGGAATGTATCCTCGCACCAAGTTTTTTGGGATCGATATCTTTGAGCTCGTGTTTGTCCGCTTCAGCGATAACGGAAATGACGTGTGTCATCTGCTCTACTTTGCCATGAAGAAAATGACTCGGATAGAAAACAATCTGATCATCACTCGCATGCTCGAAAAAATGTTTGGCTACACCGTCAGGAAGATATTCCATAATTGGATGAGCACCGACTTCTAGGATTGCTTTCTGAAGTGGCAGATAGAACGACTTGGCACATTCAGGGATTTGGACAAAAATCGTCTCGCCCGCTTTGGCTCAATCGCCTCATCGGAGCGCAAATTTCACCAGTACGTCAGCATATTTTTTGAGGATATCGTAGGATGGAGTATACATAATAATCTGTCTCTTATACACATCTGACGCTGCCGACGA
>CAYXBC010000003.1:0-9954 GCA_964463255.1 uncultured Candidatus Peribacteria bacterium
AGATGTGTATAAGAGACAGTGTATAGTGAGCGTATAAATAAAAACTAAAAGAAATACGTATGATTACATGAAAATCGAACATCATTACCTAAGAGGTTCCATTGCCTCTCCATACTCCTTCATGAAGGTCGTCACTGGATACAATGAAAAAATAATAGAAAAAATAATAACTAATAGTATGAAAAATGAAAAAGTAAAAAACCAGTATTCAGGTTCTTTCCAAGAATCATCAGCTACGTATCAGACTGAAAAAATACGATACACTCAGAACTTTACGTGTCCACTGCCTTTGTTTGAGCTTGTGGAAAAGACTCATGATACCTCTGGTATCTTGCAACATCAGGTAAGCACTGCCTCTGGCAGCGTTATACCTATCTATGTGTCACATGACACTATTGCCAATCCGCCTCTTGGACCTCCGCAGAATAGCAAAGAACACTACCTTGCAACGCGCGGCATACTCTATTCCCTACCTCATTTTAAGAGAAAATAAATATCTTACGAGTGAAATATACATCGCCCGCATCTAACGGTGATGCACAGCACAATAACGTATCAAGGGTCGGAGCATTTCTCCGCACCCTTTTTCGATATATCAATTTTTTTTATGATAACAAAGAAACGATGGCCAATATGGCCATCGCTGTTAGAAGTTACACTTTGTTACTTGTATGGCCGGTCTCTTTTTTGATCCGGTCGATAATCTTTTCTGGAAACGAAGGTTGACATACAGTTGCATTGCCTTTATCATTTTTATCAAGCAATAACTTGTATTTTTTGCTCCCTCGCTTCTTTCCTTCTGTTTCCATTTCTTTTTTTTTCGTTTTGCTATGTTTTTTACTATAATCTTTTGTTATCAAAAGTCAATGTATTTGTTGTTTTGCTTTTTTATGCTACATCTTCTATCGGCATAGATAATTCTTCTATTTTTTCTATATCTATGGATTTCGCTTGTTTCATGATGTATTTTAGTTCATTTCTCCTTTGTCCTCTCAGATGCTGGCTAAAATCTGTTGCTATTAGTGTTTTTTCATTATCTGACATATTGAGAAAATCTTTTAAGAATCATTTGTAGCTTTCTCACTTTTCTATGTATTCAATCGCTTTGCTGATTAGATATGGTGTCGTATATTGTTCTCATTCATCTATGAATTTCCCTCACTCAGGGAAGTTTAGATGTTGGTCTTCCTTATCTCTCCCGCATAACTCTTTTGCTCTTTCTATGATATAATTGTAAGGCACTTTGGCATTTTTTGCATCCTTTGATTTTTTGAAGAGTGTATCGTCATGAAGGGCAGTAGTCGCATCTATATAACATTGCTGTACGCTTGTAATCTCTTTTCCTTCTGTGTTTTTCGTTGTTTTGCTGAATGTCAGAATATAATCTATGCCGGTCATCGTATCATCAATGATGTCTGTTTTTCTTATCGAATATGGTCATGTCATATATGGACGTATTTTTTCTTTGAGGATGTCCATCTGCACATATTCTATAATACGTCCCAATAGCCATGATCTGATTTCAAATTTTTCTTCTATGAGATTTATAGCTCTGGATTTGTTATTTTTGCAAATTTCATATGTCTTTTTGTCTATTGTCGTCTCAATTTTACCATTATTGTATGTGATATCTATCTCTCCCTGTGGTGTTTTTGGTTTTTGGAGAATTTCATTTAGATCAGGAATTTCAGCTGTCTCATTCTCTATCTTTCATTTGAATCGTTTTACAATGTTCTGTATCTTAGGATTATTGATGTCTTTTTCTGTCCCTCCGTATGTAGCGTCCTTTCTTAATTTGTTGGCTGAAGCCGTATCGATAAATGTTTCTAAAATTTCATTATCTTGGAGTAATGCCTCTATCATGGTATCTATTTCTTTTTCTGTCATTCCCATGTTTATCAATCTTTTCTTGAATGTATTCTGTTCTTCCCTCTTTTCTTTTTCTTCTTTTTTCTCATGTCTTGCATTAACTTCTTCTTGATGCTGTTCTCCTTTTTTTTTACTCTCCTTTCTTATTTCTTCATTCTTGTTGTATAGTTTATCCGCTTCTTCTTTCTTTTTCTTTTCTCTCTTTTGGTCTATCTGTTCTTGTTCAAAGACTTTTAGTATTTGTTCAATGATTTCTTTCACTTCTTTTCTTTTCTCTATTTTTGCTGTTCTATTTCATAGGACGTCAAATAACTCTTTCGCAAGTTTGTCCGCATCTATTATTCCTCTGTTTTTCGCAAAAGAAGAGAGACTCAATAATGGATTGGAATGAGGCATATAGCTTTTATAAAATTTTTCAATGCTAAAATCTATGGCAAATTTATTTCTCTGTATAAATTGCTCTACAATCTCTCTTTTTTCTTTATTATTGATAAAATTCTCTCTTATCTCTCTTTCATCAAATCTTTCACCAAATCCTTCCATTGTCTCAGGATAAAATAAAGCATTCTCTCTAAGTATATCCCGGATAATGGTTTTTGTCAAAAAACATCATCTTATATTTTCAAATAGCTGATGATCATCAAAAAAACCCCGCCATTTGGTGGGGTTTCTCTGTGATATTTTGTACTCTATTTTCCGTATTTGGATGTGCTTCCGAGTTTTTCTTCGATCCTGAGGAGCTGGTTGTATTTTGCGATTCTATCAGTCCTACTTGCTGAACCTGTCTTGATAAATCCGGTATTTAATGCGACTGCTAAGTCTGCGATGAAGGTATCTTCTGATTCTCCTGATCTATGTGACATGATAGCATTCATACCGTGGTGTTGTGCCATACGTACGCAGTCGATAGTTTCTGATACGGATCCAATTTGATTTAATTTAATGAGGATTGCGTTTGCCATATCTTGGTCGATACCCATTTGTAATCTCTTCATGTTGGTGACAAACAAATCATCTCCTACGAGCATGATTTTGTCGTTCAATTCTTTCGTGATTTCTTTTCGTCCGTCGAAATCATCTTCTGCCATACCGTCTTCGATAGACATGATAGGATATTTTTCTACTCGGCTCTTGTAGAGTTGGACGAGTTCAGCGTATCCGAGTGTCCTTCCTTCTCCTTCAAGGACATAGTTTCCGTCTTTGTAGAATTCTGATGCAGCGCAGTCGAGTGCTAATTTGATCTGACCTGTATATCCTGCCTTTTCGATTGCTTGCATGATAACTTGTAGTGCTTCTTCGTTGCTTCCGAGATTAGGCGCATATCCTCCTTCATCTCCCACACCTGTGTTGTATTTTTTGTCTTTCAAAATTTTCTTTAAGTGATGGAATACTTCAGCTCCCATCCTCAATCCTTCAGTGAAATTAGGTGCTCCGACGGGTACGATCATAAATTCCTGGATATCTACATTGTTGTCTGCATGGGATCCGCCGTTGAGGATATTCATCATAGGGAATGGTAATGTGATTCCCTCACTACCTCCGATGTATTCGTAAATCCATTTTCCTTCGGTCTTTGCACAAGCTACTACGAAAGCCATGGAAGTCCCAAGGATTGCGTTTGCTCCCAGCTTGGATTTGTTTTCTGTGCCATCAAGTTTCAATAGTACTTCATCAAGTGCTCTATAATCAGCAAATTCTTTGCCTATGATTTCATCTTTGATGAATGTATTTACATTGGCTACAGCCGTGAGCGTCCCTTTTCCTAGATATCTTTTGGGATCATTGTCTCTCAGTTCTAGTGCTTCGTGGATACCTGTCGATGCTCCAGAAGGTACGATTGATCTTCCCATGATTCCATTGTCTAATGTGACTTCTACTTCTACGGTTGGATTTCCTCTTGAATCCAAGACTTCGCGTCCGTGTACATTTTTGATTGTATACATCTTTGTTTTGATAAAATGATAAAATGATTACATAAAAATCTGATGGAGTACATCATGGATGTGATATATCGTTATTGAGATTTTTTGCAAGAATAAAAAATCGGTTTGAGAAATACCTCTATAATCATATACTATAATCAGAATTTTATTCTCTTTTCGGATTTTTCATGCCAGCAACACTTCTCGATAAGGAAAATTTCACAATTTCCACTAAGGGTCGGAAACTTCAGGATATTGAAGGGATTCTCCATGGTCAAAAGGTTTCCCTCAAGGTCAAAGTAAACCCTGAATGAGATGTCTGGGAGTATGTCAGTGGTGTGCCTTCCGAGTTTATCGGTCAGCAGTTTTTTACCTATCATGCAGCACTGAGAGAAACACAGAAACTCGGCAAATCGCTTCCCGAAGATCAGTCTGCTTTGGAGACTATCATCGCTACTATGTCTGGAGATACTCAACATCAACAATATATGAATTATCTTTCTCAAGCTTCTGTGCAATTTTCTGGATGTTTTTCATCATGATCTCACATCTTTGATGATATCTGAGACTGGTCCTATTATCGGCTTGCTGATGGTAGTCGCGTAGCTCTGAGTCATACGACACGAAATGTCGCTAGAAGAGATGAAAGTATGGGATATATGGTTAGTCTGGATAAGTAAATTTTCTTATTTATAAATGATATGATCAGTAAATTCCTTAAGTAATTCTATCAATCTCTTTCTTTCATTGTAGGATATCTCATCAGTTTTGAAACTGATGTTTTTTACTTTTTTCAATTCATCTGCGTTTTTTCATTCTGGTGAATATATCTCTCATATAAACCTTAATTTATAGGTAATCGCCCAAAGTTCTTTACAAATAGCTATTTCTTCCTCATCCAAAATATTCCATGTATGTAAAAAATCCATCAATCATAGTGTATCTGATGGTGTGTTTTTTGCTTCAGATGCATCAATTCTTCAATTTTCAAATGCAGTAAATACTATGTACATAAGTTTAAATCATATGGATCTTTGGAGTCAATCCTTGATGTTATTTATCGTCTCATCCTCTTTGATTTCTCATGATGTTAGAAGTCTTTGGATCTCTAAAAAGTTTTCGATGAATGGTTTCTTATTTTTTCAGATTTCCAGATCTTGCACTATAAAAGAGTCCAGAATATTCCTATCAGGACTATGCACTATAAGGTCTTTCTTCATCTGCTTTATCATCTCTTGGTCTTTTTCAAAGAGCGCACTATTCACCATAATTTCTGTCGGTTCTTCTTCTTGTCTATTTTCCTGTAGATCGATCTTTAACTCTTTTATCCTGCTTACCAGACTAAATGGTGTCCTGCCTTTTTTCCCAAGTCATGCATCGGCTCTTATTCCATTTTTTTCCAGTATTTCTCCTATTTTGCTTTTTACATCTGTATTTATAAAACTAGCTAATTCATTTATAAAATGTTCTTTGTCACTTACTTCACTAGGTAAATGTTCATCATCGATGAATAATGCATAATCCAAATCTGATCCAAGCGTAACTTCTCATCTTCCTCAACTTCCTGTAATCACTGGTATCAAAATGCTTTTGTATAGTGCTATCTCTTCTGGACTCTTATTTTCGTATTCCTGATTTCGAAGATCTTCTCGTATTTTTTGCATCAACTCTTTCTTCTTCTCGCTAAAATACTTGGCTATATCGATTATGCTCCTTACCTTAATAGCACCTTTTTCGTCTGTGCTATCAAAAAACATTATTTTTTTTAGATAATTTTTTGCTTCTTTTTCTGATTCTTCATAGTTTTCTGGATCTATGAATTCTAATTGTTTTTTTATGAAATTATCTATGAATCCGTGTGGTTTTACTATTACATTATCTTTTATGTCTATATTTTCAGCTAGAGAATGCTGTTGTTTTGTATCATAGCCTTGTGGATAGTCAAAAAATGTATCCCTTGTCTTCGATAATGTTTTAGAAAAAATATTCTGTTTTATTCTCTCAATCATTTTCTCAAATGTATTTTTTGGATCTTTATATCGTTCCAGAGGATGGGTATTTAAATCATTGTTCTTCAAAAAACTTATGATAATCGCTAGGTCATCTGTCGTCGATGCTTCTGGATTGTTTTTGAAATATTCGAATGCTTTCTCGAGCACTATGCTATGTTTGTCTTCAGGTCATTGTTTTTTGTCCAAATAGTATTGATATACAGTATCTATCGTTGTTTGTGGGTATCATCTATTCGATAGTCCGTTATAAAATACTTTCATTTCATCAAATGTTTCAGGTGTCCGGCAGGGAGCTCATTTCATATCTACTGTCGGTATAAAAAATCATTTGCTAGCTATAGAGGTAAGTACCCTTTGTTTCTTAGTTTCGAAATCAGCAGAATCTGGTATGATGATCGCCGCTATTTCCGTACTTGGCGTTCATGTCCTTATTAATCTTGCATTTGATCACATCACTCATGGATATAAACGATTTTGCTCTTCGTATTGGTCAGCTGTATTTTTTTTAAATACAAGAAATACTCAATTTGATCAAAATCCACGATTGTCTATGATCTTGTCTTTTGGTAGTCAGATCTGTTGTTGGATTTTTATTATATCTACTCCAAATGGGGTTGCATCTACCTTGCTATTGTCCTTGAGAAACTCTCATGCTAGATTTCAAAAATCTAAAATGCTTGTAAGTATGTCTATATCATTGGTGCCATGTGTCATATCTCATTCTTCTACTACCATACTAGGATCTCTTGTGTATGATTCATAATACCCTCTGTTTCTCTTATCTGTGTCTGCGATATGATTGATAATGTCTTTATATTTTTCTGGATTCTTGGTTTTGTATTGTCTTAGCATATCTTTGTTTCATGATTGTTCCAAAGTCACTTTTATGTCCTCTCTGTATATATCGTACGCTGCTTTCTTTTTTTCTTCTGTATCTGATACTCCTTCCAATTTTTTCTTAAGATCAGGACAATTACATTGCAATGGATTATATTGGTCCATAAATAGGCAGATTTTGTCTACAGGAGAACTGTCTGAACTTTGATATATGGCGGCGATCTCTTTTAGCTTTTGGTGGATTTTCTGATCTATGTGATCTGTTTTTGCTTCAGATGCAGCTATTTTCTTTATGTACTCTGCAATATTCTCTATAAGTTTGTTTTTTATTCCTCATGAAAGTTTTTTTCCTGTTTGGTTATAGAAGAGGTCTTTCAGTTCGGGATCGTAGAGTATTATCGTTTCTATGATCATCTGATAGGGTTCTCGGTCTGGTATTCATATATATTCGGCAATTTGTTTTTTTGCATTAGTGTCATTCACCATATCCATGCCGATTTTTACGTCGCTTATGCCTGTCTTTTTATGGTCCAACAACATTTTGTATCCAAGATATTTGATCACTGGTTTCTTTGTCTCTCCTAGTATTGTTCTTATTTCCTTTATCATAGTATCATCGACATTCCATGTATATCATAGAAAGATATGTATATATTTTAGCTTTTCATCTTTGGGGGTATCTTTTATCTCTTCTACAAATTTTTTGAAGTCTTTTGGATTCGTCCCTGATAAAATCGTTTGTATTTTAGCTAAATCTTCTGTTTGACTCATTCACTCATTGAACATGATTTCTATGTTTTCTAATTTGTCATTTTGTGAAATATCTTTTAGGATTTCGATAAATGTATCATCTTTGAATGTCTCCATCCCCTGTTTTTTGTCTTTGAAAAGCATAGCAAATATCGCTTTTATTTTTTTCCGATTTTTGATTATTGGTACACAACTGTTGTTTCGATATATTCCATCATATCTTTCTATGAGCCTATTCTTTTTTGCGAAGTCCATGAACTGGAAATCATCTTTTTGTTCTTCTGCATAATATTCCTTTAGATGATTGTGTTCTGTCTTATTATACTTTTCATCGTATGTATCTTCGTTTATACGATGGTCCATCGAAAGGTTTATGAAATTGAGATCCTCATTTTCCAATAGGAACCCCAAGAAATCTTTATCTTCCAATAATTTTTTGATGTCTCAATACTTATATATGTTTGAGCTATATTCTCCGGATTGATTGTCGAATTTTGTAAATAATCATATTTCCTTGGCTTGCTGGTAGGTTTCTTGATCTTCAAACCGCACTTTTATGCCTCAGAGCTTGCTATCTGCATAGCTATATCTCTTTATGTTTTCTATGGTGTCATATCCTGTATCTTGTTTGAGTCTGACTAACCATCTTATGTATTCCAAAGAATATTTTTTGTCTCTCAATAGTATATCGATAGCATTCATATCTATCTTTTCATGGTCATAGAAAGCTTTTATCGTTTCCAATCTTTCCATATATCCTTTGTTGCTCTGCTCTTGTTCTCTTATTTCTTTTATGGTGTCTATCAATTCATGCATGTTCCCTATCTTGAAATTTTCATGGATGAATTCTTTTATGCCTGGATGCTGAGAGAGATAGTATAAGGGAGAAATAAATTCATTGTTTATTTTGTTCCAATCATAGCTATTGTACCTTAAATCATCTGGCTTTAGTGACAGATCGAAATATTCAAGTATCTCTTTTGTGTCTGGAATCTTATTTTCCAGTTGATCTTTACCATATTTCTCTGTGATACTTATTTCTTCTTGCTCTTTTTCTTGTGAATATCCTACTGGATATTCTTTTCTTCCGTATAGATAATAGAATATTTCTTTCATTATGTCAGTGTAGCTTCTTATATCCTCATGTATCTTGATATCCATCTCTTTTACCCTTTTGTCCGTATATCTCTTCTTCTTGCATAAGCTTATCAATGCGATCACTTTTCATATTCAGATATCGCTTTTTTCTATATTTCAATCTTTAGCTGCCTGTTTCATCTTCTCTGCCACGAACAGTGCATCCAATGCGTCTATCTCTTTGAGCTCTGCTATATAAAATTGATCTGTCAGAATGTCTAACGTAGAGAGAGAGTCATCGTAGTTTATTATCCTTATGCCCAGTATTTCCTTGAAAACATATGCGATAATAGCTGCTGATCTAAATGCTTTTTGTATATCGCTTCCCCCTTCTTTACTATTCTGATCTATTCCATTGCATAGATCCTTTATTTCGTGTTGATACATATCTCATCCATTTATCTTCTTATATTGTTCAAAAAGATATTCTTTCTCTTTGAAATATTTTATGTCTTTCTCTTCTACGAATGCTATAAGCTCTTGTATATCATTCGTGTATGAGATCTTAGCCCCCATATGATACAGATAGCAAAAAGAGAGTATTTGCTCTTTTGATGTGCATTTTTCTGCTATCTCCAAAAGACATTCTATAGCATTATCTCTACTATCAGATTGTTCTGGTATTTCGAGGAAATGTTTCCCTTCACCTGTTTTGATATTTTCTATCAGCATATCGAGATGTTTTATTTTTTCTTCGTCCTTGAGCAAATTCTGATGTCTTTTGAGTATGGTTCAAAGTATTCCTTTGTAGCTATTCTTATTGCCGTCTATTTTGCATCGTTCGTCTTCCTCGCAAATGGGAAGAAGCTTATTTGTCACCCCTTTTATCTTCCCTTCCAATTTCAAAAATTCCTTATATTTTTGATGTAAATCTTCTACGTCTTTAAATTTTGTTCATTTCGTGTTGTCATTCACTATTTTAGCAATCTTATCTTTTATATATTTTTCGTCAGACCGATGTCCTTCGTTTTCTCTAAATACATCAATAATTTTCTCTTTTATTTCTTTATCGATTGAAGAAATTTTATCGTCTTCCATTATAGAATCAAAGAACGGAGCTAATTGGTTGTTACTTAGATCGATTTCTTCTTTTTTACCTATATGTACCATGAATTTATCTTTGGTAGATAAACTCTCTAATTATATGTCTTTTTTGTGTTCTGTCAAATTCTGTTTGTTTATAGAAAGCGAAAAGTTTACCTGCCGAAGGCAGGCATAAATCACAATAAAGCTATATAGTGTCATTGCGAGCCAGTAGGCGAAGCAATCTAGCCCTGATATATTAGGAAATAGTTATTGGTTATTTTTCTTGCGAGGATAAGGAAATCAGGAACTAGGAATTAGAAAAATCGAACTAGGACTAGAAAGGCATGAAGCATAAATTAGAATAAAGCTATATAATCAAATATAAACCGAAATCGGGAATT
>CAYXBC010000004.1:0-3269 GCA_964463255.1 uncultured Candidatus Peribacteria bacterium
CTCGTCCGTGTACTCTTTAATTTACTGACGATTACCCTATATCCATCCGTAGCCATATTTGTCGTAGGAAATACTCGTGAGGCTACCGTTAGCTGTGTTAATCACGTGAATCTTGTGTTTTGTGCTACTTGTATGTAACCATTGGATCCATTGAAATTATATGCTCCATTCCGTTTTCCGGTCGCTGTAGGGGTCGCTGTATTTACCGTACCGGTATTGTTGTATTGTGAGAGATCATTTACTACCGATGAACTTTCTCCTAACGCTCCTACATTGTCGAAGTTATACATCAGCAAGAGTCATGAATCATAGATGGAGTATGGTATACCAGCAAAGGTATAGATAAATTGATTAAGGCCTACTCCTGTCTCTACAATCTGGATTTGGCCTGTGAAGCTATTTCCCGTACCCGTCGTCCCATTTCCTGGCGTAGCTCAGGTGAAGATGATCGTCGGTGCTGTCGTATCTATAAAGAAATCGCTATCCAGATATCATGTCGAACATAAGAAGGAAGTATCACAAGTTTCTACGATCAACCCATATTCGCCATCAGCCATGACTGATTTATTTAATGTATACCCTGTCAATGAGGTACCGGTAATCAATGTTCTGATATTTAGTCATGTAGAAGATAGCACATATATATTATAGGTTAAAGCATCGTTGTTTGGGTCTGTTGCAGGATTTCGTGTAATATTTATGTTCCCGCTATAAAATGCCCCTGGCGTAGGTAATATAAAGGTAGTTGGGTTAGGTGACATATTTAATATGCCTGAAAAATAGAAATTATTAAATCATGATACGATTCAAGTCCCTATTATAAATCATGTGTAGGTCGCACTAGCTACTACATTTACTCCATCTGTTGGTCTAGCAATGTGAAAATGAACATCTGGACATCCTGTCAATGCTTGCGTTGTCCAAGTGGCTTGATTACCAGCATACCGTCAGTTGGTGTTGTCACAAAGTGATTGTGGTTGGTATCTTAAATCCCATCATCTAGTAGCTGATGGTGTATCTGGATATAGTACTACCCAGAAATCTCCACTAATATTGAGATGTTTGTTTCCCACAGTACCATCACTATTGGTTGTTAATCCTATGAGATGATGTGATGAATTTACGGTATGTGTATGATTAAAGGCTTGTGTAGGCGTAATAGATCAGAGAAGTTCTACTCATGTATTTAATAACCGACTGGAATTGAAATATGTAGTGGTATGGCTTTTTTCTACTAGATATACTCATAGACTAGTAGCATTGGTATTTCTACGATATGCATTTACCTCTATCCAAAATCTTGAGTTTCCCGTCATAGTAAAAGGATTTTGTACATGGAGTAATGCATATGAATTTTTTGTCATTAGATAATCATTTGGAGCGTTATTTCGGGTAATACCTCATGATACAAAATATATTATAGGATATACATCATCCCAAGCAAATCCTGTTGCTTGTCGTGTCTGTCATCCAGAATACGTTAGTATTTTATTATCGCTTTCTGGAACACAGGTACCAGAAGCATAATATTCTGAACAATTACCACCATCACCATTGATTCATTTTAGAACAACTGCACCAGAAACTATATTGTTTCAACTAATGATTGCAGCAATCGTATAATCCCCCATATATGACATATTTAACGTCGGAATCAGATTTATGCCCGTGATTGTTGGCGGTGCGCTATCATAGAGATATGTCCCTGTCGCTCAGGTTGCTATATTCCCTGCACTATCCTGGATGCTGAACCTGATATTCAAAGTGCTCGTGAAGCTGAGTCCTGTCGCGTAACAATATCCTGCCGTGTTCGTTCCTGAGTATGCGCCTGCTATCCATGAGGATCATGTCGTATACTTACAGCTTCCTGTATTCAATCCTACAGCATCACTTACACTTCCACTAATCTCTATCGGTCCGTAGTAATATCCGGTGGTGCCATTGTATGCGGCGAATCAGGAATAGATATATCCTGTCGCTATCGTAGGTACTGTCATATCCACCGTAAAAATACCTGTAACACTTGATGATCACGTATTGATAAATATGTCGTAGGCATATACTCTCCAGTAGTAGGTATTGTCGGCTAATCCTGTCACTGTCAGTCATGTCATCAGAAGCGTTCATGATTTTACCATCACCGCGAATGCACTTCATGTGCTTACTTGGTAATAATATCCGCTGGTTCCAATGCCTACATCCGTTCCTGATGACCACTGCAATCGTATCGTTCCTGTCGCGAAATATTGACCACTTGTCGGTGTAACCAGTGATGGTGCGCTCGGTCAGACACCATCATATACGTAGGTACCTGTCGCTCACGTCGCGATATTCCCTGCACTATCCTGTACGCTAAATCTGATATTCAAGGTGCTGGTGAAGCTGAGTCCTGTCACATAGCAATATCCTACCGTGCTCGTTCCTGAGTATGCACCTGTTAGCCGTGAGGCTCATGTCGTGTACATACATGTTCACGTACTCAAAGCTATCACATCACTCACGCTTCCGCTGATATCCACGGTATCATGATAGTATTGTGTAGTACCATTCGTTCATCTCGTTCATGAATAGATGTATCCCGTGGTCACCATCGGCGCCGCTGTATCCACTGTAAAGATTCCCGTGATACTCCATGCTCATGTGTTTATGAAATTATCATACGCATACACTCTTCGATAATACGTACTATCTAGCAATCCTGTTATCGTCATTCAGGTCGTCAGAAGTGTTCACGATTTCAGTACTACTGCGAATGCTGATCAGCTCGATACCTGATAATAATATCCACTCGTACCGATTCATGCATCAACTCCTGTCGACCATTGTAATCCTACTGTTCCTGTCGTAAAATATTGGCCACTTGTCGGCGCTACCAGTGATGGTCCAGTCGGTCAGACGCCATCATATACGTAGGTTCAAGTGGCTCACGTCGCTATATTACCTGCCATGTCTTGTACGCTAAATCTTATGTTTAATGTTGTCGTAAAATTTAATCCTGTCACATAGCAGTATCCTGTCGTCGCAGTTCCTGAGTATGCACCTGTCAGCCGTGAGGCTCATGTCGTGTACCTACATGTTCACGTAGCTAGAGCTATCAAGTCACTTACACTTCCGCTGATTTCTATTGATCCATAATAGTATCCTGTATTTCCATTCGTTCATCTCGTTCATGAATAGATGTATCCCGTGGTCACCATCGGCGCCGCTGTATCCACTGTAAAGATTCCCGTGATACTCCATGCTCATGTGTTTATGAAATTATCATACGC
>CAYXBC010000005.1:0-36387 GCA_964463255.1 uncultured Candidatus Peribacteria bacterium
TATGAGTATACCATCTTGATAGTAATATTTGTATTTGATCTCTTTCAGTTATAGAAAGGTGTTTCATGATGAGTGCCGAGAATATAAAGGTTATACCTATATTATACTCTCAAGTGGCGCTTTTCAAAATTTAATTGACCATTTTACCGATAAAGGTAGGTGTTTTAGACTCATGGTATTGAAAAAAAGAAAGAAATAGATACACCTCTTGACGAGTTTAAGGAGTATGTCCAATCATTTCATCGTTTATCCTCTTGTAGAAGATTTTATCATTTCATTATAGAGTATGGAAGATCTCATTATCATAGGATCAGGTCCTGCTTGACATACAGCAGCGATATATGCAGCTAGAGCAAATCTGAAACCATTAATGTTTGAAGGATTTATGGCATGAGGGATTGCAGCAGGAGGACAACTCACTACCACCAGCAAGGTAGAAAATTTCCCTGGATTCCCTCAAGGGATCGATGGATGAGAATTAATGATAAATATGAGAGAACAAAGCATAAAAATGTGAACAAGAATAGAGACAAAAACGATAGATAAAGTAGATTTTAGCGGAAAACCACTGAAAATCTATAGCGGAGATGAAATAATAGAAGCAAAATCTATCATCATAGCAACATGAGCCATAGCCAAACGCCTTGGTATCCCATGAGAAAAAGACTATTGGCAGAAAGGCATATCAGCATGTGCAGTATGTGATGGCGGACTACCGATATTCAGAGGAAAACAAATTATAGTCATCTGATGATGAGATGTCGCCATGGAAGAAGCACAACATATGACGCATTTTGCATCCAAAGTAATTGTACTGGTAAGGAGAGAGCAACTCAGAGCAAGTGAGATTATGCAAGCCAGAGCGAAAGCAAATGAAAAGATAGAATTCATGCGAAATACAGAAGCTTTGGAAGCTTTGGGAAACGGCGATATGCTAACATGAATGAAAGTTATGAATAATAAGACCAAGAAAGAGGAAATACTACCCTGTTCAGGTCTATTTTATGCAATAGGACATATCCCGAACACAGAATTCCTCTGATGACAAATCCAAATAGATGAAGATGGATATATCATCACGAATCATTCGACTATCTATACAGCAACAAATATTCCGTGAGTCTTTGCAGCAGGAGATGTAGCTGACAAAAAATATAGACAAGCAATAACCTCGGCAGGAAAAGGTTGTATGGCAGCATTGGAAGCACAAAGATATCTAGAAGAAAATAAATAAAAATAGTCAATCTTTTAATCTGTTAATCTAAATGAAATGAGCGTAATCCACATTGAAAACACCGAACAATTCAAAAAAGAGATTTTAGACAATCCGTGATTATCTATTGTAGATTTCCGGGCGGAACGATGCGGACCATGCAGAATGCTGGGACCTATCATCGAACAACTATCAGAAGAATTCAAAGACGTGAAAGTAGCTAAGGTGAACGTAGACAATAATCAGGAATTAGCAGCGGCATTCCAAGTATCCTCAATCCCTGTCGTATATTTCATCAAGAAGGGACAAGTCATAGAGAGGATTATTTGAGCTAATCCTCCTACGGTATACAAGGAAAAAATTCTCACACATTCAGTAGAAGATAAAGCATAATTGTATCCTATTGCAAGAATAAAAAAATCTGAGGTACATACTCAGATTTTTTATACTACTGGATTCAAATGACTAGAGGATAAATAACTATTGGACTGATATATTATTGGCAAAATCATACCATGCAGGATCTATAATCTGGATAAGAAACTGGATTCCATTGGCAGAAGTCTTTTGAATAATACTATTTCATAAATCACTCAAAGTACCTTTGATGGTACAAGTAAGAATCTTGATTTTTGGAGCATCATGCATAGTAGCCTTTTCAGAGAATTTAGTAAGATTCATCTGAGAGGAACAACGAACACCAGGAAGATCAAGACTTTCATCTACATTTATAGATTCATAAGCAATATTCATTGATGGAAATACGACAGAATATCCTCTGGATGAAGAAGTGAAGGTCATGGTCTTTTCAAGATTGATAGGAAATTGCTGGACAGAGACATCTATATTTGATGATAATACAGATGAGGTAGATGACGAAATAGATGGAACAGGTACAGAACCTGAATTCAGAGAAGGAGAATTTGTGACATAGCTAATCTTGGTTCATCCGGCAGCCTGAGAAAGATCGATAAATACTTTACAGACAGCAGAGCCATCGACAGTAGGTCATTCAAGATTCACAATCAAACCATTAAGATCCATTCCGAGGGAATGATGGGTAACTTGCATGAGAGAGGTCTTACCATCTGTACAAAGCGATTGCATTTTCGATAACCAGGTATTTTGGATATAATCATCATTGGGAAAGATAACTGCATTAGCAATATCTATAACTTCTTGATCAGGGATATCATTGATAAAATATCCGTAGAGATCGTCATTAGTCATAAACCATGAAGTGATACCTTCCAGTTTATATATAATATCACCGCGCAGAGTGGTTACGGTTTTTTCAGCGCTAGATCAGATATTCTGCCTAAGTTGGGTACAGTTTTTATTGGGATCGCTTTTCTTACAGGCAAAATAGGAAATCTCGATAGCCTGCTTAGTAGCAATATTTTCTAATTTAATAGTACCATTCTCTCATTGGTTGAGGAGAGAATAACGTTGAAAAAAATCAGCAGGGAAATAGACACCAGCCTGAGACATATACATACCAGTTCAAGATAACACCTCCTCTTGAATCGATCATGTTCCAGACAATGATCACGATACAGCCGATACTTCGATGATAAATAAGGAAGCTATCTCTTTCTCGACAATTCACTGAATTTCAATCATCCCAGTATATGAGTTGAGATTTATATCCTTACTTTTGAGCCCTATCAAACTACCATCAATCATGGTCAATGTATGGGTATAAGAGATAAGATCTCAATTTGCATGAAGTATCCCTGATAGAGATACAGACGCTCAGATTTGCTGTCCCTGAATGGATTCAGATGATGATGAAAATCGGCTACCCATACGATCTAAATTTTTGAACACCAGGAAAGCTACAAAGAAAGTGCAGACAATAACGATAAACAGCATCAGAAACGAAACCGATTTTTTCGGCTGTTGTTTCATATAATCATTACCATACGGAGCATAAAAAGGAGGGGTAGGAGGAGAGACGACATTTCTTTTGAAATTCATCGGTAACAGAGGAAAAAGTAAAAATAGGAAACATAGCATATATGGTATCCAATTATTCCACCTTTTCAATCCAATAAATCATATTATATAACTTTTTCTATATTTTGGCAATGATTTATATGGAATTCTACCGCTTTGATTTGAAAAAATAGGCATTGCGATATATAATTGAGATGTATTTTAATCTCTCTTCATTTTCCATGGATACGCAAACAATACCAACACCTACAGCGTTTCAGAATCTCATGAATAGCACGGTAGTATCGTACGGACTCAAAATACTCTGAGCAATCTTAGTTATAGTAGTGCTACTCATTATTTCAAAATTCATCGCAGGGATGGTAAAGAAGAATATCATAAAAAACGGTGATCCTTCTAATAAGCATATCGATAAGATTTGAAAGCTGATATGAGATATAACCTTCTATGTACTTGCCATCTTCTCATTTTTCGTAGTATTTGAGATGGTAGGATTCAACGTAGGACTAATAGTAGGAGGTATCTCATTTTGAGTCTGATTAGCATTCAAAGAGATACTAGGAAATATGATTGCGTGAGTGATGATCCTCTATACGAAAGAATTCAAGCTAGGAGATGTAGTGGAAATCAATGCAGACCAAGTATATTTCGGAAGGATAGAAGAGATTACCATCAGATACACCATTATAAAGACCATCGATTTGAGGTCTGTAATCATCCCGAATATGACACTTATCTCAACACCTATAAAGACATTCAGTTCAGAACCATTAATAAAGCTCATCATACCTTTCCGAGCGCATTATGATAGCGATACAAATAAAGTCATAGAAATAATCCAAAATACAGTAAACAGCTTCGATTTCGTAAAAGAAAAAGAAAATACGAAAACTTTCTTGTCAAATTTCCTTGATAGTAGTATAGAGTTCAAATCCATTATGAGTTTCGATCCAAATTGTGGCATATTGCCCGAAATGGCGCAATGATATATCTACGGCAAGATCAATGATGAATTTGCAGCCAATAAGATAAATATCCCATACAATATGATGACACTCAACTTCGAAAGCAAAAAGGATAAAGAATTCATCCAGCAGAATATTCAATAATAGTTTTATCTGACCCAAATCCGATGCAGGAAAGTATCCTTGGCGGTATCATACAATACATCACAAACAATCGGCAGAACATACTCCGAAGGTTAATTTTAGTGGTTATAGTAGGATGAATGGGATATCGATTGATCCAGATTATCACGGCAAACATCAAGAGTAAAATAGAAGCGAATAGCCTGCAACCAGATGTATATACACATAATACTGCGAATCTCATAGGAAAATTTGTAAAGATATTATTGATGATATTCGTGATATTAGCGATATTCCAAGTCATAGGATTCGATACTGCTATCATTATGTGATGAATATCGTTGAGTTTATGATTCGCTATGGAGACAACGATAGGGAATATGATCGCAGGGATTATGATACTCACCAACAAAAAAATCCAATTAGGCGATTTCGTGGAATTTATGGGAAGTCTAAAAATGCGCTGAACCATAGAAGATATAAATATTAGATATACGGTAATAAGAACATTCGATAAGAAAAGGACTATTATCCCAAACAGTATCATTGCAAAGACACCAATACAGACATTAAAATCAGAACCGATACTCAGAGGAGAAGTTATTTTTACAGTTCCACGTCATGTAAATGTAGAACAAATCAAGACCATAATGCTCGAAACGATAACTGCCAACAAAAACATCATCTATCCCGAATATACCAATACACGGATACAAAATTTCGATACCAGATGATTACAGATGAAATGAATATTTTTTGTTGATCCGAAGAAAAAAACACCATTTATCATAGCTAGAGAGCTCAGAGTCAATATAGCGGAAAACTTAAAAAAATACGGAATAGAGATTCCATATGCTCATATAGCTATCACTACGGAGGAATAAAATTATCATGTAGATGGATAGATAGTGACGCTATTCTCCACTTATTTCTTTAATCTGATCACGAATCACAGCAGCATCCTCAAATTTCCATTTTGCTATAGCATCATCAAGCTGTGATTTGAGATCTTTGAGTATGATGGCTTGCTCGGCCTTCGTCATCCTTTTCAATCTCTTCGTTTTGCCTCTTGTAAGTTTATCAAATCCTTGGACAAGCACTTCATCAGTCTTTACAACATCCAATCATTTGATATTAGATTCAGCTTTTTGTGGAGTTATATTGTGTTTTTTATTATATTTATCTTGAACACCACGACGACGATACGTTTCCCACAAAGCTTTGACCATAGATTCAGTAAAATTATCAGAATAGAGAATGACTTCACTATGTGGATTTCTCGATGCACGTCAGATAATTTGGATAAGTGACGTCGTAGAACGAAGAAATCATTCCTTATCAGCATCAAGGATAGCTAATAAGGTCACTTCAGGAAGATCAATCCCCTCCCTCAAAAGATTAACTCAAACAATGATATCAATAACTCCTGTCCTTAATTTTTTGATAATCTCCCGACGATCCATAGTAGCAATCTCGCTATGGAGATAGAAGGCTTTATATCATTTTGAAATTAGAAAATTGGTTACTTCCTCCGAAGACTTCTTAGTAAGGGTAAGCAGAAGCACCTTTCCCTTCTTTGCGATATGTTCATCGAGTTTCTTGAGCATATGATCCAAAAAAGCTGGCTTAGTGCCAGAAAAATCTTTTCCCTGCATGAAATCGTTAAGATTTGGATATTTAGTGAACATAAGATGACATAAATATAAACAAGTACCAATGTATAAAAAAAACGGGAATAAACAAGAGCTATGCACCAACAAATTATTTGTAAAAAAAACAATTTTGCGTATACTATATATACAGAAATACTCCCTTTAAATAAAAACAAAAATATGAAGAAATATTTCTGAATACTAGTATCACTAATCTGCTGCACATGAACATTGGTATCCGCTACCTATGAAGATTTTTCCAATCAGCTGAAAAGCATGGATATAGATACTAGAATTATAGAATCACAAGCAAGTATTTCACGTTATGATCTTGCAAGATTATTGAGTACTACAGAATGTAAGGATTGTATAAATCCCAACCAGGATATGATCAAAAAATATGTGCAGAATTTCCGATCAACATTCACAGCAACTCCGGGGAAAGATTTCAGTGATATCAGTTATTTGTGAGGGATAAAGAATAATATATCTTATTATTATTGTGTCGCTTATGTAGGAGAAAATACTTATATGAGATGATATCCTAAAGCAACAAGTCCGATTTGTGGATGACAATTCTGTTGAAGTAAAAACACAACAACTGCCGAATTCATCCAGGTCGTTATCAATATGATCGCACAATATATCTATAAAGATCTGAGCCTCAATCGGAAAGAAGTGAACACATGGATAGGATGATTGAAGCAGGATAGCTATGAAGCGAACAACTTCACGCAAGCAGATAGAAAAACAATAACAGAGACAAGCAAATCATGTGAAAAAGACTGTATATTAAAGGATGCTAGCGAAGTCAATCTCTACCTAAAATATTGCATGTTCAATATAGGGAAATGTGACATGCAGGAAGTAGGGAAGATAAAGCAAGGATATCGGCCTGTGGCTGAATTGAATCTGCTCTACAAACAAAACATCATAGATATCGGGCAGAATCAACGGAAAAATATCGATAAAGATATCGACGGTAGAACCGTAATAGAGACATTATATAAACTAAATGGAAAAATTAATTGTTCATTCAATAACAATTATGACTGCGATGGTGTAGAAAATACCAAAGATAACTGTCCGAACAGCTTCAATCCATCACAGAAAGATACCGATAAGGACGGGATAGGAGATGTCTGTGATGATGATATAGATGGAGACGGAATAAAAAATCCTATCGGCATAGTGGATGAAGAAGGCAAAGTAGATATCTCGAAACGGACTAAAAATATGGATAACTGCCTGTTCATACAAAATACCAATCAGAGAGATGATAGTAATAATTCTGTAGGAAATGCGTGCGAAGAAGTGTGAAATAAGAATCAGATAGGACTATACATTTCAATCGATAAGATAGTAGGAAGTGCACCATCAACAGTAAGCTTCAAAGCAATTAGTACAGGGAGTATTGGTGATATTATCCGAAACTTTTGAGATGGCACACAAGGAAAGGGCGAATCAATCACACATACATTCATATCACCCAATATGTATAATGTGGAAGCAAGTGCCCAGGGCAACAATAATATCGCAAATGCGCAAGTAATAGTAGTAGTAGGCAAACAAGCAAGCGACGATAAAGTAATCCAACCGAGAGCAAATATTGTATGAGGCAAGACAGCAAGTGAGATTACACTTTCCGCATCAATACAGGGATCATTCGATACCTTTGAACGGATATTTCCCAAAGAGAATATCACAATAAAAAAAACAGCTAATGAAAATTTTAAGAGAATATTCATATATTCTTGAGAGAATCCAGTAATCGTGAAGTGATATAGTAATTGAACATTAGTAGGAATAGGATTGTTTACAATCGGAATAGAAAATGGGAAAGGTTCAATACTCAAAAGTAATACTATGAGCAGTGAAATAAACAATAAAATACTGTTTGATACGCAAACATATAATGTTACGCAGGATGATATTGTAGATATCGAGTGGAATTTTGGGGATGAAACTATTATCAGAAACACATCGCTTACCATGGAATACACGTATAATAAACCATGAAAAAGAGTAATAACACAGACAATAAACCTAATCGATGGAAATATATTGACCAATATCATCACCATCATCATAACAGACAAAACACTTCAATGATCATATGCTCTCCTCATGACCCCATCAAAACTTATCGCTGACATAGGAGAAAACATATATTTCTCAGCAAGTATCATTGGAAATTTTCTCAAAACACCGATTACCCAGATTGCAGAGTTCTGAGATGGACTCACGGAACAAAAACCAGGAATAGAAACAATGCCAAGCGTTTTCATACATACATATCAACATGATGGCATCATGAATCCAAAAGACAGTATGTATATCAATCAATGTACATATCTAGAAAATAAAGCTACTATAAGCATCAGAGGAAAAGATATCTGTTTATCAGCAAAGACACAAGGCACGCTCGGTACGTATAGATGCGACTTGGATGGAGATGGAATACCTGATATATGCGATACAGATATAGATAATGACGGCAAACCGAATCTTCTATGATTGATAAATTCCGAAAATAAGGACTGTTCATTTGAAAGTGACTCAACCAAGTTGGATGCAAATTTGAACGAAGGAATATTGTCCAATCATTACGAAGATATCTGTGCTTTGGATAATGCCCCATTCACCTACAATCCTGATCAATTAGACCTCAATCAAGATGGAATAGGCGATCTTCAGGCGATTACTTTAGCGATACAAAAATGAGATAAAGATACGGATGGAGATGGAATACCTGATTACAAGGATCTTTGTCCAACCATTCAAGAGACATGGAACGGAATAACAGATAACGATTGATGTCCTGAAATTGGTCTTGACCTATGATGTCAACAGCAACGGATAACGCCACTCGTAGGTATCATCAATGAAAACATCATCATAAATCCGATAGAAACGATAATTACGTTGGCAACATGCGGAAATACTACTATCGACCCATGAGAGAATTGCAATAATTGCCCGCAAGATGTAGGAATATGTATCTCATGACTCTGTGGAAACGGAGTAATCAACCAATCTGAAACATGCAGCACCTGTCCACAAGATGTGGGAATGTGTGGAAAATATGGAACAGGAATTTCCAGTGGTCCATTGTGCGGAAACAAAATTATCAATACAGGAGAAACATGTGCAACATGTCCACAAGATATAGGTATCTGCTGAGGATCAGGGGTGTCAGGCGGTCCATTTTGCGGAAACGGAATTATCGATAAATCTGAGGTTTGCAGCACCTGTCCACAAGATGTAGGAATATGTGTAACGCATTGCGGCAACGGAAAGATAGAAGCATGAGAAAATTGTGTGAATTGTCCTGAAGATGTGAAAAGTTGCTGAATATGCGGGGATGGAATAAAAGATTGATCAGAAGATTGTATCACATGCCCGGAAGATTATGGAATCTGTAAAGAGAAAATAAACTGTGGAAATAGATTAATAAATGAATGAGAAGATTGTCTAACATGTCCGCTAGACATAGGCATGTGTTGAAGTTTCGGTGCAACAGTAAGAGGGGGTCCTCTGTGTAGAAATAGCAAAATTGATGTAGGTGAGACCTGTGCAACATGTCCACAAGATATAGGTATCTGCGAATGACCAGCAGCACTGACAGGTGAACAACTCTGTGGAAACTGACTAACAAACAAATGAGAGACATGCACTACATGTCCACAAGATATAGGTATCTGCTGATCATTTGGAGTTGGTACTCCGTGAGGTCCGCTCTGTGGAAATAGCAAAATAGATGCAGGCGAAACATGTTCTATCTGTCCTCAAGATATAGGTATTTGCATTTGACCAAGCATTTGAATGGCCGGAGGATCCCTGTGCGGAAATGGAATCATCAATCAAGGAGAAACTTGCATCAATTGTACTCAGGATGTAAGGAGATGTCTATTACCATGAGAGAGATGTGGCAATCAACAAATTGATATAGGAGAAACGTGTATCACGTGTCCGCAAGATATCGGCATTTGCTGAGGATCAGACAGTATGCTCCTCTGCGGCAACGGAATCATCAATGCAGGGGAAACGTGTACTACCTGTCCACAGGATATAGGTATCTGCTGAGGATTTGGAGCTGGTACTCCAGTGGGTCCGCTCTGTGGAAATAGCAAAATCGATGCGAATGAAACCTGTGCAACATGTCCGCAAGATATCGGCGTATGCGAAGGACCATCACCACTCTCAGGCGAACAACTCTGCGGAAACGGTGCCAAAAATCCTTGAGAGACGTGTACTACCTGTCCACAGGATATCGGTATCTGCTGAGGATCAGGCGCAAACATTTCCGGTACCGTAATCTGAGGCCCATTTTGCGGCAACAAAATTATTAATGCAGGTGAGACGTGTGCTACCTGTCCACAAGACATCGGCATCTGCTGAGAAATTTGAATTGGTACTCCGTGAAGTCCACTCTGTGGAAATAATAAAATAGATGCAGGTGAAACCTGTGCAACCTGCCCACAAGACATCGGCATCTGCTGAGGAATTTGAAATATGCTCTGCGGCAATAAAACTATCAATCCTTGAGAAACATGTACTACCTGTCCGCAAGATATTGGAGATTGTTGATCACCCGGAGGTCTCCTCTGCGGAAATGGTACTCCAAATCCTTGAGAGACGTGTAGCAATTGTAAACAAGATATCGGCGTATGCTGAGGTACAGGCGTAAACGCTTCCGGTACCGTAATCTGAGGCCCATTTTGCGGCAACAAAATTATCAATGCAGGTGAGACGTGTGCTACCTGTCCACAGGATATAGGTATTTGTGGATGATCAGGCACAAACGATTCCGGGACAATTTGAGGTCTACTCTGTGGAAATGGAGCAAAAAATCCTTGAGAAACATGTACTACCTGTCCGCAAGATATTAAAGCATGTACTGGACCATCACCACTCTCAGGCGAACAACTCTGCGGAAATGGTGCAACAAACCCTTGAGAGACGTGTATCACGTGTTCGCAAGATATCGGCAATTGCTGATGATCAGGCACAGGTACCGTAGGTCCTCTCTGTGGAAATGGTAAAATAGATACAAGTGAGACGTGTACCACGTGTCCGAAAGATCTATGAACACTATGTGTAATTATGCCAGAGGTAGGTACTTGCAACCAATGTCCATGCCAATTTGCAGATTATTCAAGCGATCTCGCAAATAATGATCAAGTGAGAGCTATTTTACGAGATACAAAAAAGACAATCCAATACAGATTCTCTGCACCACGGATTGTCGAGTTTAAATAAGAAAATGTATACAACACCTAGAACGGTTCAATAGCTTGGACAGGACAGGCAATTTCAGCTTCTTCATATTTTTGCTTATCCTCGGGAGTAGGTTTCTTAATCAGTTCTGCAGGAACACCTTCTACTTTGAAAAGTTCTGGAGCAACTGATGCACACATACCACATCCGATACATTTATCGTTTATACCTGCCATCTTCTAACTGCATAAATAAGGTAAAAAATTATTCAAAATGATGTTGATGAGTATGTGGTGTATCCCCCTCTCATTCTTCCTCATCAAAGAGTCACTTGAATGATTTCTTATGCTGTATTTCTTTGATTGCTTCTTCATCAACAACATTGACTATTTTGGTCTTACTGGAATTTTCTTTGGCATGCTTAAGGACAGAAACAAGAGTCAGAATAAGTCCTAAAAGCAAAAATAATTGAATAAAATAATATGATCACGTAAGCTTAATAGTCTGTGTACTCATTCAAACGACATTGATTGCATCGCCGATACCAAGGAAAGCGGTAGCGATAATCCACAAGAAACCAAAATTGAGAAGGGAATCATTTTCTTTGAATCCAAAATATCAGATGATGAAATTTTTAAATTTGAAACTCATATTCCAGCTTAATAAGATAACGACACTCACAAGTATGATAATCAAACTCTTGAACAAGTGTCAATTAAGCAGATGTACCGAACGGGAAACGTCGTTTACCGGAGATATCTTAATCAATGGAAGGATAATAAGAAATAAGCTAAGTACCCGTAGATATAGCACGAACACTTTCTGATGTTTGGTAAATCTTCAGAATTTTTGAAGGAATCTGGAGATCTTCTCATGAAGATTGAATTTTTTATTCATCTCAGAACAGAAAGGGTAAAAGCGACAGCTAATACAAAAACATTAATGATTTATATGAATTTTTCAATTAATTCTACGAAAGGGATAATCTAGAGACTATAGGAGTTATTGGGGATAGGTTGAGGCGTTTGAGAACTGGAAGGATTTATGGTATCGAAAAGCTGACCCTTATATTGGCTATTCTCCTGGCTTTGTTTGACGATATTGCCGAGATTGAAAAGTCCATTAACGAGTTCCCCAGCTCTGCCAAACACATTTATAGGAGTATAGAGATCATATTTAGGAACCTTCATAAGCCTAAGGACCACAGGCACCATAACCAATAGGAATATAGTCAATATCACGCCGATAATCATAAATCTGATACTATTTCGTCATTTCTTTTTATTTTCCTCTTTGCTATGAGAAAAAACGAACATGATGATAGCACGAATGAACGTATAGATACATCAGCCAATCACCAAAATGACTACCAAAGCCAGAACGGTCAAAATAACATTCTGAAAATCGGCATTATCATAAATAGCGTTCATTGAGGGCATGAAAAAATATAAAAAAGAATCAGATTACTTCTTTTCCTCTTTTTTGGTTACGCCTTTCCTTTCTCTATGTTCGATGAATTTTTTGAAAAAATCGTCCTTAGTCTCATTAAACAAAAGCTTAGCGACTCTTTCTGAGGGTTGAGCTCATTTTTTGATTCGAGCGATGATGGATGGAATATCAACTTGAATCGTATGCTTCAAAGGATCATATGATCATAGAACTTCTTTATATCCGTATTTAACAGGTTTGGAGTGCTCAGAAAGCACGACCCTATAGACAGCGAGATTTTTTCTTCCATGTCTTGAAAGTCTTATAACTAGCATAATGAATGTATAAAAAAATTAAAAGATGAAATAAGCGAATTATTTCAATTTTTCTCTCGATACATGAGAGGTTTTCTTTTTGTCTTGTTTGCAATACTTAGTCAATTCCAACTTTGGAGTATTTGTCTTGTTGATACTCGTGTGATAATTGGTTTTTCCGCAGTCTTTGCATTGCATTGCGACTACAATTCTTCATCACTTTTTTTTAGCCATGAGTAGTAAGATAAGAATAAATAAAGATATGATATGAATGACGGTTCCATCATAATTGGCTCCAGGGAGACTCGAACTCCCGACCTCGTCCTTATGAGAGACGCGCTCTAACCGGCTGAGCTACAGAGCCATAAAGACATCGGTGAGGGCGGGATTCGAACCCGCGAGACGTTTAACCGTCTGACTCATTAGCAGCGAGCTGATTTCAGCCTCTCATCCACCTCACCATAAGTATTTTCAGCATTACGAAAAAATCGTGTGATGATTATATAGAGAATTGCTGTTGAATTTCAAGAACAAAAACATACATTTCCTTGCATATAAAAGCAAATTTTACTCACTAGGAAAGATATGGCAGACGAGATAGGAGGAGGATTTGATGAGTTTAACTCTGGAGAAGTAAGAGAAGACACCAACAAGGTGACAGAAGAAGCTGTCAGAAGAATCCAAGAAAACCAGAAGAAAGCCCAACAGGTGAGCCAAGAGATCAAAGATGATCAGTCAAAAAATGCGAAACTCGCGAAATTTCTCTCGTTCCTGCTCAAAGAGATAAAGAATGACCATCTCATAAAACAGATATACCAAGTTTTTTTCAAGACTAGACATGAAGAATCCGGACTAGAACACCTAAGAAAAAACATAAATACAGCAGTTATAGTATGATTATTCGTGCCTTTTTATCAGGATGAGATCAAAAACCTCTGATTGACCTCAGTATACCAGGACATATTTTCCTTTGATACCGATATTTCTCTCACCAAATACATAGCGTTCATTAAGCATCTACTGCCAAGATTCCATGACAATATCGTCTTAGATAAAGAAGAATTCATAAAATTACTGACGCTCATCACAGAATATTATCATCTGAGTGAGAGACTCAGTGGAGAAAAAGCCATTGAATTCGAACAAACGATTAAAAAAGAGCTTTCATTGAACGGATAATCAGATTAATGACAATTAAAACATATTTTAGGGATTTTGTCAACCCTATTTTTTTATTTATAGAGACATTTTTGGTAATTGTCTTGGTTGTGAATATACTTACATAGATGAATTTTATCTATGCGACAAGGATGAGAATTCAAGAAATCCCCATTCAACCAGCGGAAAAAAGAGAAGAGTATGCCAATAGAACAGAAGGCGAATTCAGAGCTCTACTTCAAGCAAGTAACGTGAAGGATTTTTTCGATACAAGCATAATAAAAATAAAACAAGATTGAGACAAATATATTTTTTGGCTCAACGGAAAAAATGAATTCGCAGTCAACAACAAGACAGACCTCAAGCTATTTATCATGAATTTTTATAATGACTTAAAGGGGAAAGAGAAACGAACAGAAGAGAAAAATGTCATAATAAATATGACAGAACTAGAAAAAAAGACGAGAATGGAGATATATACCACAGAGACAACACAAGAACTTGCTGATCTCAAGCAAAAAGTACAGATATCCAACAATGCAGAAATCCAATGACAATCTACCGATATCGATTCCATAAAAAAGAAGACAAGTGATCTGATAGAATTTTTCAAAGAAGAGGGAAAAGCAGTGAATAAGAATAGAGGCATATTTAGAGGTAGAAAATACAATGGAGTAGACAAATGAAGTCTCGATAATGATAAAACGGAAATAAATGAACGTCTGAGAGCATTAGATAAAATCAACAAAAGAATCCAGGAGTTAGAAAAATCTAAGACAAATAAGGAAGGAAAGACAAATGATCTCGATGAAACAAGAATGAATATAGAACTTAAAAGGATCAATGAAGAGTTAGATGACATAAAAAAACAGGCTCCCGATTTCGTATTGACCAGAACAGGAATCATACTCGAAAATGAAGATAAGACACCATATTTCGATATAATCGGGTATGCAAAAAAGGATATAAAAAAATTAAATAAAGCACTCTTAAAGATAAATAACGAGTACACTATATTAAACGGAATGAGTTTGACGACAGCAGAAAGAATAGAACTCAAAGAAGATTTAGAAGCAATGGATCTGTATATAGATCAGGTCAAAAACCATCCAGATACCTTCAAACCATCAGAACATCCCTTCATTCCTAAACATATCAAAGAATTCTGTGCATTGCTCAACATAGAACCGACCCCTGCGCAATACAAGGAACTAAATAGGATAGCAGGATTGACTAAAGAGGAATTGGCTGCAGAACAAAGCAATAAAAATAGGGAATGAACAGTAATTATAGTAGCAGGAAAAAAATCTCAAGAAGGAGAATCACAATGAGCAGCAGACCCAAGTTTTACGGGATACAAAGAAGCTATAGAAAAATACGGTATAAGAGGAGCATTACATCAATCCTTCGATTATTTTCCAAACATGAAAGCTGATCAGAAATCATTCCGGACCAATGCACTATTCTTGGGAGGAATGGGATTTGCATTATTTAAAGGCGCAAAATGGCTATTCTCAAAGAAAAAAGAAGGAGAATCATGAATGGGATTCTTCTGAAAATTAGCGGTTCTCTGAGGAGTTGTATTATGAACCAATATGCTGACAGGTAAATCTCCATTAGAATTAATCGATAAGGCAATCAATGGATGATTCAAATTCGAAGATATCAAACTAGACTTCTTTGGAAAAACAAATGAAGCAAGTCCTGATGCCAAGAAATATATTGTAGATCCTCTGAGAGCGACATGCATCCTAGGAACAGTAAAGATTGGCCAATTAGGTACAGTCATAGATCCTAAGACCTTCAAACGAAAAAACTATGATGATTTATTGATGAGAACGGAAGGCGAAAATAAGAAAATTCTTGAAAGTATAGGAAAAGACGACAATGAAGGAATCATACGCAAAGGATTGCAGAGATTATGAATAACACCAGATAATCTAAACAATCTAGACCAAAACATCTCCCTCGACGAATTATATAAAATCTATATGTATAATATTGCCGTGAAAGAAAAATATATGACAGATAATAACCTTAAGGTTGTATCAGGCAAGGATGAAACCATTGATAAACTCATTTCACAAGGAAAACAGGTAAGCGAAGCGGACTTTCAAAAACTCAATGCTGATGGAGTATTTGAATCCATAGCAACAACCACAGATTCGGCAGAAGCTAAAAAAGATAAGGAAGAATTGGATAGAGAAGTGGATCTATTGACAGACATTACGACAGAAAAAACAAAGATAAAGACAGAAGTCCATCTTTTCTATGATATGATGCCAAAGAACAAGGAAGGCAAAAAGGAAGTTAAAATTATCCAATCGCAAGGACTTATCTATCTTGAAACCTATGGTAATCAGACAGAAGTAAATCTCGATAAGATGACGATACAATGATTTACAGACAAAGCAGCGAAAGAATATGTATTTAGCAGTATCGCAAACGCATTAAAAGTAGCTAACCTTACAAATTATATCAAGAAGATATCCAAAGAGAAAACAGCAAACACCGAGGCACCTTTCTATATCGATACAATGGGAAACATAAAATTTAATAACGCAAAACTCTTCTCGACAGATTTCGATACGGAGATTATATCAGCATGACGATGAGGAGAACTCAAAAACATTTCACCAATTCTCGAAGAAAACAAACAAGAATATTGTAATTATCTCAACGGTAGCAAACCAAAAATTCGGAAAGAAAATAAAGAAAACACTTTGGATGAAATTCCCGATAAGGCATGACTCAAAGAAGAAATCAAAAAGATCGCCAATGGAGATCAAGCCAAAGAAAAAACATTATTGATAGCTATGAATGAATTCTATGATATAATGCCGACTACGGAAAAGAAGATAATACTATCAGGGACCGAAGAAGAATTGAATTTTTGAACCTATGATCAGATGACAAGCATCAATCTCAAAAGTCTTTCGATAAAAGGATTTACGAGATCAGCCTTCGAAAATACTACTGAACTCTTCAAAGCTGCGAATCTCAACAATTATATCAAGAAGATCTGTAAAGATAAGGTCGGATGAGAAAAACCATTTTATTTCCGTATGTGAGAAATCAGCTTTAATGACAAAAAGGTTTTCTCGACAGAATTTGATACAGGAATCATTTCAACGGGATTTCTATGACGACTAAAAGATATATCGCCGACTTTGAACAAATATAAGGAAGAATACTGCAATTTCCTAAATGATACAAAACCAGCATTCCGAAAAATAGAATGAATGGGATTGATAATAGAGCAATGATTTGAAGACCTACCTGACGATGCAAAGATGAAAGAAAAAATAAGCACACTTAAAAATATAGATGAGATTACCAAGAGAAATATCCTAATAGGCATGAATGAATTTTATAAGAAACGACCAAATGCAGATAAGCTAATCGATATCGTCGAGTCTTGAGATATAGTAGAATTCAAAACCTACAATCAATCAACGACCATTAATCTGAACAAAAAATCTATAGAAGGATTCACTCCATCAAGATTCGAAAACTATGAAGAGCTTTTCAATGCTGTAAATCTCACAAATCGCATCAAGTACTTGTGTAAAGAAAGGGTAGCGAACGCTGTTGAGCCGTTCAGAATTTCAACAGGATGAGATATTACCTTCGATGATGCAAAAGTCTTCTCGTTGGATTTTGATACCGAGTTAATGGCTGCTGGTCGATGAGGATCGCTTGAAAAGATATCACCAATCTTAGAGAAATACAAAGAATACTACCGTGACTATCTCAACAACAGCAAACCGAAATTCCGATTAGATATAAAAGACCAGACCTGATTATTGGAAAAGATTAGGAAAATATCCGGATGAGATAACAAGAAAGAGAGAGAACTCATGATAGCTATAAATGAATTCCGGGAACAAATGCCTAATGCCGATAAAGATATAGATATCATAGGATCAGGTGATGACGTAGAATTTAAGACATATAATCAAACTACACGCATCAATCTCAAAACTAAAGCGCTGAAAGGATTTACAACGAGCTGATTCGAGACATATACAGAACTCTTCAAAGCAGCGAATCTTACAAACCGCATCAGAGACATCGTAAAAGAAAAAATCGCAAGCACAGATACACCATTCTATATCTCTACTATAGATGGCTATATCTATTTCGATGAAGCAAAAACATTATCTGATATCTTCGATACGAAAATATTAACTACATGATGGGGAGGAAAATTGAAAGGTATCTCATCTACGCTAGAAAAATTCAAGAAACAATACATACTCTATCTCAACACACTCCCTAAATTTTGGAAGGAAAAAATAGTCACTAAATAAATTTCTATTGAATAACCGAAAAGGACTGCTATACAAAGAGTAGTCCTTTTTATCGCATTTGGAGATATGAAAATACAAAATCACCTAGCGATACCAGAAAAACGCATTCTCATAGTCGGCAACCGATCTTACAGAAATATGTGAGACGAGCTAATCTTATTGTGAACCGTAAAATTATTGCTCAATCAAGAAAAAAAAATAACCATAGCCGCATATAATCCTCAACGGCTCAAAGAATTTTTGAGTCAGTTTATCGACACAAAAAAAGTAACATTCGTGACAGAATTACCCAAGGGCATCCGTTCATGGATCAGATACATCATCGAGGGTAAATACAAAGAACGAAAACTATATAGAAAAATAGATGCAGTAATCATCGGATGAGGAGAAATAATCACAGAAGAGAATAAAAACTCCTATCGATACCGAATAGTATCACTCCTCCCCTGCCTCAGGAAACCACGTTATCTCATGGGAGGTATCCAATTACCCAAAAAATATATCAATAGACTCCTCTTCAAACGAATCCTCAAAGACACGAAACATATCTTCGCAAGAGATCAGGAAACCGTCGATGAACTATCTGGATATGGATATAAATATGCGGAATTCTTTATGGATACATCCTACTTCGCTTATGATCGAAAAAAAAACAGACAAAATCCATCTGACAAGAGATATATCATAGTAAATCTCAATAAGAACGCCGAAAAATTTCTCCCGGACATCATCCAAGAAGTCAAAAAGCTCTACAATCAATGATATTCTATTATGTACATCCCTGTTGCCAAGGGCAATAACCAGCGATATGATGATATGAGGTATGCGCAGAAAATACAGCTTGGGGCAGAAATCAAGGATCAGCGATTTACCATATTGGATCGAGAAAAAGATTTCTCATTTTTCGTAAAAACACTTGCACAAGCAAGTATGGTAATAAGCAGTAGATTACATCTCTTTCTGATAGCAAGTTTTTTAGGCGTGCCGACAAAGGTCTATCCCTACCAGAAGAAAATAATCAAAATGCAGAAAACGCTTGAGACACTTGAGATAAGAAAAGAGTAGAATTTAAAATGTAATTTTTTCAAGGATGGATATTATCTCTCACGGACTCTATGGATGAGTCGTATTTGGCAACAAGAATAAGAAAGATTATCGGTTTGCTGCCGGATTTTGAATACTCCCTGACTTCGTCTCGTTTGGAGTACCATTCGCCGTAAACATCATCACCCTACTCTCCTGAGGCGATGGAAGTTTTTTCGGAGAATCTTCACATCACAATATCAATGCTACCTACATCCATACCCTCTATAATATCACCCATAGCCTAATCATCCGATGAATCGTATTCGGAGCATTACGGTTAATTTTCAAGAGACCAATCAAAGCCAGCTATGCACGATTATTACATATCCTCATAGACATACCGACACACACATTAGCATTTTTTGCAACACCCTTCTTGCGACCACTCTCTACCTATAGATTTGATGGTATCCGCCGAAGCGATAAGATGATATTCATCCCAAATATCATACTATTGGTCGTGCTCTATAGTATCTATATATATAAGAAATACCGCAAAGCCAAAAAAATAAAATAACTTCAAAATGAATTGACAAATATGAGTATATTAGTATACAATTTTTTCAGGAAAACAAAAAATATAAACCAAAACACATATACTATGAAAATTAACGGTAAATTACTCGTAAACCCGATAATGTCACAGATGCAGGAAGGACAGGAAGGGTTCTTGGTAGCGGAAGCTATCATCATAGTCAACAGCGAAGAAGTCTATATCAACACGGCTAGCAGTATCGCCGAAAATAATGATGGGGAAAAATATATCATACCTATCAAAAAAATCGGCCCTGGCCCAGAAGACTTCGAAATCGATTTCAATATTGCATTCAGATTTCTCAATAATGTATGCAATAAAAATGAAGAAATGAAAATTAAAGAAGTACAAACTGTTATAGGTCCTTTCAAAATCCAGACCGAAGTATACAAGATAAGCAACTATAAGGAACAGGTATACCCACGGATGACGCTGGAATTACTGATAGATTCTTTCGCAGTCAATAAGGAGCTGATAGAAAACGATCAGGGCAGTGAAAAAACGGAAGAAAATGTAATAGATTTGAGAAAAAGGATCATTGCAAAACTCAAGGAATTACCATTGGAGAAATTGAAAATTTATGAGGACATGTTCGCACCTTTAAACGAAGAAGACAGCGAGGACGGAGAAATCATAAATTACATTGAAGACGAAGGGATTGATAGTTGCGTAGAACTTCTCATTAAAAAATTCAAAAGCCAGAGGAAATGGGAAGACCTATCATTAGCAGAACTTCAAACTGAACTTAGTATAGCCACAGAAAGACAGGAATTTGAGAAATCCTGCTCAATCCGAGATGTAATAAATAAGAAGAGATGAAGTAAACAAGCAAAAAGAGGATAGGTTTCCCTATCCTCTTTTTTTATTACATAATCAATCTACCGTTCATTTCCAGAGAGCACGAAAAAGACTAGTTTTCTGCTTTCACGGAGCATAGAGGAATATCTTGATAATAAGCCATAACGGCTGCCCCAGAAATCCGAGCAGATAAAATTTAATCTTATCAGAAAAAGTTCCGTATTTGTTGACAAAAATCATTCTATGTTTGGCTTTCCTATATGCAGAATATTCATTAGCAACTCGTGCATGCTCAAGTTTGGTCTTTTCCCTTTCCATATGATAAATACGGAGATCACGAAGCACGATAATAGGATATCCTGCACGATGGATCCTCAATGAAAAATCAAGATCTTCATAAACAAAATCTAGATTTTCATCAAAGAGGATTTCTTTGAATATATGAGCAGGAGCAAGCAGAGAGTTTCAGGAATACATTTGGATATATGCTCGTTGCTTATTTCACAATATCTGGGGAATAGGTCTGGACAACCGATAACTAAAATGAGTGAATCCCTGATTCTGGATAATTCATGTTTTCCTATACATCAAAGTAGGGGTCAAAACAAAATCTTTTTTGATCATGCGATGATAATTATCCCACAGTTTCAAAGAGTTTTCCAAGTAATCTGTTTCAAACCATTCATCATCATCCATGAGTTGGATAAACTCCCCTTTTGCATGTTTAATGCCAATATTTCTATTGTAGCTTGCATTATTATGAATACGATACCCAGGATTAGCATCAGTGATACAACGGAACATAGTATGTTGGAGGAAGGGATTTTCAGCAAGCCATAAATCGAGATTCTCTATTTTCCTATCGACAACAAAAATAACTTCAAAATCCTTGAATGTCTGTGATATAAGGCATTCGACGATATTCTTAAGATTATGATCTCATCTGGTAGGGATGACTACACTGAGTTTCATCGACTCCATAAGAAAATAAAAAGGATATAAGGTGAATCTATCTTTTAAAAGGGAAGTTTCAACTTGTTTTTGTGAAAGGAACACATATATATACCAAATATATTTATCATTAGTTGTATCTATGATAGGATTTCTAAGGCCTTTCCTGATATTCATAGTGATGTATCATATTTTGGTAACCGTTATCTGATATGGAGCGCTCTGATGAGCATATCCACAATTACCAGCGCTCGGAAGAGATGGTATCCGGGTAGTATTTTTTGCTTTGGTGCTCATCTATAACGCAAAAGCATTGAAAACATATCTCAAAACATGGAAATGGCCATGGATCACACTTATCATGCTGTTGATGTTCGGAGTAGAGATATCGCTCTTCAAGGGGAAAGCTATCTATGATATTTTCGTAGGCGTAAAATACGGACTCATGTATCTCTTTATTTTCCTGTCCGCAACATTGATAGGATGGATATTCACGGAACATACAACAAACAGATTCTTGAAATTTTTGAAATATACACTAATAATAACCGTCATAGCAGGCTTTATCCGACAAGGATTGAAATGCATCCGACCAGATCTTTTCATGAGTATAGGCTATGGACCATTGAATGATTTCAAATTCGGCGTCAAACCACCTATCTACTATCTTACCTGATATCAAGGGGCATTAAGGCGGCAAGGGATTTTCTCATGACCAAACAACTACGGATATTTTTTGATCGCCTTTCTGCCAGCAGTGATATTATTTCTGAAACAGAAATCAGAGAGCATAAAACAATTTATAATCGGAAATAAGCAAGGAATTCTCAATACTTCGATACTCATCTTACGGATAGTAGCGATAGTACTTACACTCTCAAGAACAGCATATATCGGATGAATAGTCTGATTAGCACTGATAAATATCCAGCGAATCAAAACTCACAAAAAAATTTCACGAGGAATAGGAATACTCGCAATAGCAGGAATAGTAGGACTCAGCATACTCAAATGAGCATCGACACTCGGACATATACAAGCAAAATTTGGCAGCATCAAATATGTCATCCAGGAACCGAGTGGATATGGATTAGGGACATCTTGACCAGCAGTCAATCATAATGGGACTATCTTACCGGAAAATTACTACATACAACTGATGCTTGATATCGGAACCTTAGGATTCCTAATCTGGACAGTACTCATTCTTCAGATTACCGGTATAATAAAAAGAATACAGCAAAGCTTCAAAAATATGCATGCAAATAGCAACGAACAGACGATATACAATATACGAAGATGATTGAATATAGGACGGATATCTCTGCTGATTATGGGGATGTTCCTGCATGTCTTCGAAGACAGCATGATAAACTATATCTTCTTTGTCTCCTGGTGAATACTCAGTGGATACTTATCTACAATAATTAACAAACAATTGCCAAAAAACAGCGAAAAATAGACAAATAATAGCCGTATCTACAGCAACCTTTAGTCAATATTTTGTCGGTCCGATTCATCGGACCTTTTGATATATTTATTTATCGTATTCTACTTCTAGGGTGATTTTTTCTGGTACCAGTGCTTTGGGTACAATAATCTGGAGTATATTGTCAGGAGTGAGTTTGCTATGTATCTTATCGAAGTAGACCTGAGGCGGCAAATCGATAGTCTGATCTATTGGTCATCGATAGCATTCCTCTTTGAGAGGGATCAGATGATCTTTTATTTTGGGTTTAATCCTTTCACCAGAAATCACGAGTCTATAGTCTTTTATAGAAAGTTTAAGGGTATCTTTTTTAACTCATCCCAAAGGAAGTACGATAACAATCTCTTGAGGAGATTCATAAATATCATAAGGGATATTAGGTGTTTCCTGCTCGTTTTGCATGATACAGCATAAAAAGATATAAATCTGAATATATTAATGGCTTGGATCATGTTCTTCATCGATTCAAACAATTTTAACAACTGCTGATCTCATAGCCTCAGGATCAGGTATTCGACGCAATTCTATTTCACCCCTTTTCTCTGAATCACCCTCAGTGAGTATTATCATACTGCCGATATCGAAGATATTATCAAGTAATTTGTGATATTTATCCGTTTCGATATTGATAGCTTTGATACTCTGGACCGTGATAGTATGGATTTTTCTGCCTAAGATATTGTCCTGATCATACATCATAATAGATGCCGGAGTCACGATAATGAAATCCATTTTATAATCGATATATCTAGTGATAACCGGTTCGATAGAAAACAGATCCGCAATAGCTATAATGAGTACGGCAACAAGAATATAGACAAAAAAACTTCAATCCAACCGTCTATAGAAAAAGATAAGAAAAATGGCTGATAGCAATGCAACCTTCAGTAAAGGCAAAATGACTCTATAGTAAAAATATATTTTGCTTCTTCAAAAACAAAGGACATTCTCTATCCCATACTCATTCTGATATCTCTCATATTCCATCTGTTTCAGCTTAGTGTCGAATTTAGAGAATATTCTCATACAATTGCGCTAACGATAAAACATGACTAGAACGTAGAAAAGTTAGGGAAAAATCTGAGATATACCTTTCCGATGATATGGTCGAAAGGTACTTCATAGGTCGATCATTCATAACAATCCAAGCCGAAACAACAGCGCGAATCGGTGGAGAATCACCTGTTATCTCCCATCACGAAAAGCCCTCATGAATCGATAGAGAATTCACTGATACCACATCTAGCCTCAGTATTGACTCAGCTAAGATAGGATTCTGGAAGCGTATTACATTGTTCTATATCATTATCTTTTTTGCAGATTTCCACGCCATTATTAATGATTTTGACGGTTTCACCAGGGAGTCAGACAATCCTTTTGATATAAGGAATATTCTTGCCAGGAGGAACGAATACAATGACATCACCTCTTTGAAGCTGACTTAGTCTGGGAGTTATCTTATCTACAATGATAAAATCATTTTCTGAAAAAGTTGGCGCCATACTCGCTCAAACGACCGTATACGGATTAGCCACAAAAAATCTGATAAATAACACGATGCCTCCTACAAACACCAAAAAAGAGATCATATCAAAAAGATCCAGGAGAAAATATTTGAATTTCACATTTATTGACATCACAATCACGAGCTTATATATAAAATAAACGACTCAAAAAGACTGATACTTGTGCAGAGAGAGATAAGTATCAAAATCCGACACAGATAACCGACAGTCTATCAATGAATCCGTTTAGAATGGTACATCATCATCTTCTGGAAGAGCAGGTTCTGCAACATCTGATACATGATCATCATCTCCTCCTTGTCCTTTAGGATCCAAGAAGATAAAATTGTCGACGATAACTTCCGTAGAGAATTTGTCTTTTCCTTCACTGTCCTGCCATTTTCTAGTCCTCAACCTTCATTCGATATAAATTCTCTTGCCTTTGTTGAGATACTTCGCTAATACTTCTGCTCATTTCCCATACGCCACGCATCTGTGGTACTCTGCATCTTCCAAGACATTCCCCTCTTTGTTCTTAAATTTCCTGTTGGTTGCAACAGTGAAATTGACGACAGAGGTTCAACTACTTTCGATAGTCTTGACCTGCAGATTGTTCGTAGCCCTTCAGATAATCATTACTTTGTTCAAGTCCATGATTCGGTCGAATTATCGTATAAAATAAGACGTCAACAATGCTATTAGAGGACAAAGTCCAGAAATATACCCGATAACGTCGTTTTTATCCTGCTTTGTTGGATAAAAATACGATGAAAAAACAATCATCACTCAAATCTATACAATCAATATATAAAATCAATTGATTTTTACTCGGATTTTCGTAAATACTCACCACCAAACATATAAAAAAACCATCTTGCCCAGATGGTGGAATGGTAGACATGCTAGACTCAAAATCTGGTGTCTGTAAGGACGTGAGGGTTCGAGTCCCTCTCTGGGTACCATAACAGGACTTCGTTAGTCCTAATTAAAGATAAATCGCTTTTAGACTGGGATAACTCGGTTCGAAATTGGTTTATTTTTTGTTTTTGTTTTGGTCTAAAAAATTGGTACCACGGACAGCCGATAACACCGCATCGTATAAAGTCTTTCAGGCGGTTCGAAATCCATTTTCTTTGGTATATAACAACTTCTCACCAAAGAGAAGACTAACCAAAGTCGATTTTAACTCAGTATTCGATAATTCCCAAACCGTTTTGGGTCACATATAAATCTTTTTTGCTTGAACCAATAAATTTTCTAACTCCTCTTCAGATAGTTTTGAGTCTTTTTCAATCTCATTTTGGAGCTTTTCTTTTTCCAAACGAACCAGTTCCCATTCTCATTCAAGCTCTTCTACGAGATGGATATTCTGAGTAGTAAGCATTGTTGTACGGATTTTTTTCATTCTTTCTGATACTTCTTCAAGTGCTTTTTGCCTATCTTGTTTGATTAAAGCTTCGTATTCGTTTCTATATTTCCATATTTCTTTAATTGTTTCTTCTATCAAATTTCGGACATCTTCGTTGACTGCTACTTTATCCAGTAGCTGATCAAATTGTTCATTCATAAGATCACGCTTAACTTGGAATCTATGTGTATCTTTTTTATTACCACATCAGTAATAAGCATATTTTTGACTGCGTCATTTTGCTCGATATCCAGTTAATTTTACTTCACAATGTCCGCAATATACAAAATCTTTCAATGGGAAATCAGGATTGTTTTTTTGATAAATTTTACCAATCAATGGATTTCATTTCATTTTTTTGAGGATTTTTTCTACCGTTTCCATCGAAATCAATGGTTTATGTTTTGCAGGGATAAGTTCATTAATATCCCATTGAGGATAATAAATAAATCCTACCATAAAAAAGAGTCTGTTTTCTGTAAACAGATTTTCTACGATAGTTTTGTATAATTCTCCTCTAGTATTATTCACACTATTGCTTTGTAATCATCTGTCTTTCATGAATCTGAAGACTGCTGATTCGCTTGCTAACATTCCATTGGCATACATTTCCAAGGCTTCTGAGATGATTGGTCATTTGATAGGATTGACAACTAGGATACTATTTTTGCCTTCTTTGACTCTTGTGTATCCAATTGGCGGTGTACCAAATGGTCGATATCATTCTAGCATTCTTGATCTCATTCCATTTTTTGTTTTACATCTTGTGTTCCTTCTCTCAAAAGCTGAAAAAGCATAGAGAATATTCTCCTGGAGCATTCCTGCACTGGAATTATAATCCGTAGGATAAAGAACATATACAATTTCAGATCAAGACTGTCTGATCTTACTCGTCATCATCAAAGTTTCTGCCATATCATCATTTCTGGAGATTCTTGAATTATCTACACAGACAAAATGAGTAATAAAAGGCACTCATGTCCTTTCATCCTTCAGAGTTTCTAAAGGAAGCGGATCACTAGCTTTCCTTTTCTTGTTTTGTTTAGCTCGCTTTTCAAATCTTTTTGTTTGTTTTCATAGGATATCGAGAACTTCATCGAATCCATCTCTTTCAAAAGATCATCAAGAAACTCATCAGTCCTTGATAATTTTGGCGATCTGAACATTGTTTTTTTCGCATCGATCTTTACACATCGATTCCTGTGTTTCAATACCGAACTGTTCATTTTGTTGTTTTTTGGAAGATACACGGCAGTAGACTAATGCTACTTTCTTTGAATCATCCTTGCTCTTGTTTTCAAGAAGATTTTTTTTATACATGGGTTGTTGTTAAAAAAGATAAAAAAGTAAAAAACACATTTGTTAGTGAAAGGTCTAGTTTCCCCAAACTATACCTTTTTCTTTATAACTATTGTTAGCCCAATTTTCAAGCCAAGAATAAGTCTATAAATAACCTTCAAATGTGTTCGGCAAATAGCGATAACTTTTCTACTTGATCATCATCTAAATGATCTCAAGTTGTTCATAAAAAGAACCTAGCCCTCGGCAAAGGAATCAGTCTTTTTTTTTCGACAGGGAACTTTCTGACCCATCATCATAGGTCATTCTTTTGAATTTTTCTACCATAATGCTTTTTTATTAAAAAATAAAACAAGTACATATTATAACTCAAAAAGAAAATATGGCAACAAAACTGGCAATTTTTCTCAAATTTGTATTGCAAAAAAAGAAAGATTATATATAAATATTGTAGCGAAAAAGAGTGCTTGTGAACCTCAGGAGATATTTTCAATCTCTCAGATTCCTGGCACTCTTTTTAGTTATGAAAAAAGTTATCTGCCATGAATAAAAAAAGATGAAGGAAACCAGTCACTGAGTATAAAACTCACTATAAAATGTATAAAGATGCATTTCAACATCTCCTTAGATATATCCATGAAAAGAACCTCCAATCACTGTATACAAAATGAAAGATCTCATTTGGTATCCAAGAAAGCGATGTCATCCTCTCCTATATTTTTCAAAACATCAAGATCGAATCAACGATCAAGATTGATATGTCTGACCGTAGGCATATTGATGAACTCAATAAGGCGATCCAAGATTTCTTTATCGATACTCGGTATATGTATGAATGGGACTGAACCCCTACCAAAAATCAGGACTTAGCTAGAATCCATTGAATTTCTCCTCAGGCGATGAAGGTCGCATTACAAAATATCAAAGACAAAATCCTCGAAGATTATGGCGAGCAACTTTCGTATCGTTCGTAATTTTTTCTTTTATTTTTTTTTCAATCTTCTCATGCAATTACAAATCCAATTATTCCCAATCGACAAGATCATCCCATATGAATTCAACAACAAAATCCATCCTGAAGAACAGATCAATAAAATAGCAAACTCAATCCAAGAATGTGGATTCAGAGCTCCTATTCTTATTGACGAGAACAATATCATCTTGGCAGGTCATGGTAGATTGCTCTGAGCTCAGAAACTTTGATTGACTGAAGTCCCTGTGATTCAATACACCGATTTGAATGAACTCCAAAAAAAGAAATACAGAATCCTTGATAATAAATTATCTGATCTCGCTGAACGAGATATTGAAAACTTAAAGATCGAACTCGAGGCTATTGATGATCCTGATTTGAATCTCCTTTTTGATGATCTCAATCTCTGATTGGATGATGAACTCGATGTTGATGAAGATAAAGAAGATGAAGCTCCTGAAGTTTCTGAAAAAATTTGGGTAGAGAAAGGAGATATTTTCCAACTCTGAGAACATAGACTTTTGTGTGGTGATGCTACTAAACTTGATGAAGTCCAAAAACTGATGGATGGAGAGCTTTGCGATCTTGTGATAACTGACCCTCCTTACAATGTAAACTATGAAGGAAGTAATGGTCTTAAAATCCAAAATGATAACATGGGAGATTCAGATTTCTATCAGTTCCTTTACGATGTATATACCAATCTTTGTATGGTACAAAAAGACGGTGGATCAATCTATGTATTCCATGCTGATACTGAATGAGAGAATTTCAGAAAAGCTATGGTACAGACTGGCTTCCCAACTTCTCTATGTCATAGCTCTCCAAGCTAGGGCTAGATCAGGAAGATGATATGCGAGTGGTTGATTTACTTGATGAACAGACAGAAACAGGGTCGCTGGAATTGTGCATGAATGAGAATATGTCGTTCCGAAATGGATGGTCGACAAATACACACCACTCGTCATGAACCTCGAACAGATCAGAGGGAGAGGCTTTGCAAATGGTGGATATACTTCAACAACGAATAGATCAGTAAATATCAATGGAAACATCCATGTGGGTTGATCTTTTGATCTCAACCAGCAGATGGATTACTGGAAGTGGAAGATCTAATTTTATCTTTTTTAATTTCAAAATATGATCGGAAAAAAGTTTTATTGGGATGGGCAAAATATTATGCATCAGACGGATAATTTCAGAATCGCTCTTTCTGATGTCCAATGGAGAAAATTGAAAGTATCTGATGATAAACAGGACATCATCTGATATCATGGAACTCTCACCTGACCAACCTTTGCAAGATGAAGAAGTATCATTATTGAAGGTCTGATCATAGCACCAACTAGGGCTCAGACTTCTATGGCAATGGACTGGCTAGATATCCTTTTTGCTTTGCAGGGAGTTCCATCAACCGTAGAAGAAAAAGAATTCAAAATCATCGATGAACAGGATAGAGAACGATCAATCAAATGCAAAGTTGATGTTCCTGTGGATTATGAAATTGAAGAAGATAACGATCATAACGATGGAGCTTTGAGAAGATGGAGGGTGACACTTTTTGCACAAGACCCGAAGTTTTATTCTTTGATTGCCAGTGTTTTTGAATGAGTTGAAGGAAACTATGGAGGGTTTCAACTTCCCAACAGCATGGGAAACCAACGAAACATGACCTACAATGAAATCAACTGTATGACCACTTCCAATGCCGATGAGCCAGTCAAAATTTCAATCAATGCTCTGAATCCTATTTCTAAGCCTCTCACTATTCACAATGTGACTGCCAATAAATGGTTTATGTTGGATATCGATGCACAAATTTGAGATGTGATTGTAATAGATGCAAAAAATCAAACAGCTACGAAAAATGGGATAAATATTCTCTGAACAAGAATTCCAGGATCGCAACGACCAACCGTAAAAGGTATGACAAAATATGTGATGTATGATGTTGGAGGCGGTATTTATGATACCAATTTTGAAGTCAGTATTTCTTTTAATAATTCACTTTTGTAAAACCATGATCATAGGTTATGTCTACGATAGACAAGAAAACTTAATCTGACAAATTTTCAATGTTTTTTGATTTGAATGTACTCTCAAACTCAACGATATCTCAGCTTGAGAACTTACCGTGATGAATGAAAATATGAATAATATTTTGAATATTCTCAAGGAAAATAATCGCATCAAAGTCATGGAAAACAACAATGGAAAAGAAAGATTAATGATTGAATGATACATCAGAGGGATAGAAGCTACCTTGAAAAATACTATTATAAAAATTGAAGATTATCTCAGCTTTTTGGATGATAAAATCGTTTTTAGTGCGATCAATTTTACTGGGCAAGTGAAGGTTCTTTTGCAGTCTATCATAGATCAAATCAATGCTAGAGAAAATACAGGACTCGCTCTTGATTGTAATATCACCGCAACGGTCACAAAACAATACTCCAAAGGAGATACTTTCCTAAGTATTCTTAAAGATTTAAGGGAAAACGACTATGAATTCATCATCAAAGACCATGTTTTGTATTTTAGAGATACCATCGGAGTTGATAGATCGCTTATTAACAACGATTATAGAGAGTTTATGCGAGATGTTAATTCGCCACTAGATAGGACAATCAGAGATGCAAAAATGATAATGGACATCAAACAGATGTGTAATTGCTGTATTGGAAAAGATGGCGACAGTTATGCATACACCGAAGATATCTCAAGTATTGCTGAATTTTGAAGAATTGAGAGATCGTTTACTAACAATGGAAATATTACTCAAGCCACCCAAAACTATGTAGATGAAAGGAAAAACTCACTGAGAGAGTTTGATATTTCTCCTAATGTTTCTGATTTCTTTTATTGTGATCTTGGAGATATTGTGAGGGTGTATATCAATTCTTGAAATGATCTGATGTTTTATGATGGAACCTTGAAAGTTATCGAAAAGTCGTATACAGCATGAGAGATGGGTAAAATCACCTTCAAGTTGAGTAAAAACCAAGTCAAAGCACCTCAGCTTGATGAAAAACTAAAGGAAATTAATGCCAGGGTCAGAAGTTTGGAATTGAAGTAATAGGTTTATTTTTTCTGTTTGTGAATAAAATACACTCAGTTTTATCAATTGAGATTTTTATTCATGGAAAGATGCTCCCTACTTAATGGAAATATTGTTAATCAAGATAGCGATTACTCGGCTCCTTTACTCGCTTTGACTGATGGTTGAGTAATTGAAGGACTCGAAGTTTCTCATATCGATGGAAATAACTTTGAAGTTAGTATAGGAAACTGTCTAGTCAAAGGTGTAAAAACCAATGGAGATAAGGTTTTGGTACACTTCCAAAGTACAGAAATCAAACAGATTTCATTGGCATGACCAAAAAAAGTGTGGGTCGAAATAAATCAACAAAATCTCGATAACCCACTTTTGAATCCTATCACAGGACTTGGTATCGGTCAGATCAAGTATGGAGATACTTATCCAAGTAAAAACTATGTCGCTTTGGCAAGCATAAATGCCAGCAATGAAGTGACCAATGAACAACTCGTGATCAAAAATATCAATACGGTTATCAATCATGCTATCGCACAAATTCAGATCGGTGCGACCACTTTTTCGGCAACTTCAAGCTGACCAAGTAATATCTACAATATCGAATATGCCTGACCAATCCCAACAAATGTTGAAGACGATCCAATGAGCATCCCACAAAATATTCTTCTCTATTTCAAAGCACATCAACCTAATACGAGTAACATTATGGTTTCTGTGAATACCTCGGCTTGAACTCTCACGGCTCCACTCAAAAAAATGCTTGATCGTGATCTAGATGCAGGAGATATCAAAGCAGATCAACGAGTCATTATGCAACGAGATGGTGACCAATTTCAAATGCAATCACAAATAGCTCAGGTGCCTGTAGGTACCGTTCAAAATATGGCTATCCAAGGACAAGTAGGAGAAGAAGTATCCGTTGGTCAGATTGGTTTTGTTGGAAGATGAACCGTTGATAAAATGAGAATAGAACAACTTGATGGAAGTTGATTATATAATGTTTGAGATGGAACCAATATCAAACTCAGAGCAATGCTTATCACAGGTCGTGATAACATTCTCAGAAAAGTTACCATAAACCTATGAAAAGTCTGATGACCGAGTGATCAAATCTATTGTAGAATCTATGCAAGTAATGGGACTACCTTGATTGCTTCAAGTAGTAATTATTACGACAACACATCAATCTCTTCAAGTAACGAACAGAAAAACTTTTTATTTGGTGATCTCATTTTACAACCACAAAGCAAATACTATATTTCCTTTGAAAGAACCTGAGGTAACAACACGACCAACTACTACACACTGAGAGCTTCATGAACTCAGTTTATCTACCCAATGGCATACATTGAGAAGTTCAATGGTTCTCAATGGGAATTCATGTCAGGATATATCCGACTTTCAGTACAGATGGGATTTAATCACGAACTCTCAAAACGATATCCATCTCAACCAGAATATGAATCTACAGCTTCTATGGACTGAGTATTTACACAAAATAAACTCAAAGATGAAGTCTGTGAAATCGTGCAAGATGGAACAGCGAACTCTTTTTTGGCACTTACTCCTGGGAATAATTACTATCTCAATAATATTGATTCATGAAATAAAAATCTTTCTCGAAATACGAGTACCCATTTTGGGTATCAAGTAGAGAACCAAGAAAAGCTTTGTATGAGTTTCAAGTTATCGTATGCGATCAATACGGACAGAATTTTTCTTGGTTTTGCAAAAGTAAATACACCAACTGACAATATCGTGGTTTCAATCCAAACCGATGATAATGGAAAACCATCATGAACACTTGTTCATCCAAATGCCACATTCAATGTATCAGGATCAACACTCATGAGCCAGTTTTACAAAAGATTATATCTTTTCAATTGATTTTTCAACCTCAAAGACAGTACAGTATATTGGATCGTCTTGGAAAGGGATGGTGGACTTAATACTTCACACTATTATACAGTTTTGATCTACAATTCTGATGTCTATTCGAGAGGGAATATGATGACTTACATAAATTCAAAATGGACTACCCAGACTTGGGATATGTTTTTCTCGTTTACCAACGAATACGATGGGATAAGGCAACATGTCTACAATGAAAATAGGAACTTTGGAAATAGTAATGGATGATCTGTCGTCGCTTGTCAGAGTTTTCATGGAGTTAGTCCAATGATGATCAAATCTATCATGCTGGCAATATGGCAGATATCTAGTCCGAACGATGGAATCAGAATCAGGATAGAGAAAAATTTTGCACAAATTCCAGGTGCTTCATGATATCAAAATACGAATCGAAATGGGGTCGATCAGATTTTTGGAAGTACGACCGTTGTGAAATATGCACAAAGCTTCGTTGGTTCAGAATATCTAGAAACCTGATTAATAACTTTCTATATGAAAAAAAACAATGTCCCAACTGATACTATGACGGTCAGGATAGAAACGGATGACTGATGAAGTCCAAGTGGAACATTAATCAACCCAAATGCACAAACGACAATGGCTCCAGCATCAATGAGTGCCTGACGAGATTGGATGACTCTCCAATTTCCAGGAAGTGTGAAGATGGATAAAAATACGAAATATTGGATCGTTCTCACAAGAAGTGGGGCTGTGAATGCAGTACACAATTATTCAATCTGAATCTACAATGCAAATGTCTATGCACAATGAGATAATAAGAGCTTTGATGGTACAACCTGGACTACCGTAAATAATGATATTATGTTCAGATTTGGAAACACTGATTTTATGGTCGATGTACCAAGTGGTGATCTCGCTCATCCAAATGCTGAGGTTATTATTCCTTCTTCTCAAATTTCAACAGGAGTGAGAAACCAATCATTTGATTTTCCATGAAGCTTTGTCTTAGACAAAAATACTAAGTATTGGATAGTGTTATCAAGAACAGGTAGCCAGTTCAACAATGGATACTACCAATTTGCCGTGAACAATAACTGAGCCTTCATGTATGGACACTATTTGGAAACTGGTACCTGAGCATTTTATATTTCAGGAGTAGAAAATAGGTGTTTATTTTTCAATCTCTGACTTTTGTATGAAAGACCAAAAGGGGTCGTTAATACTCAGATTCCTTCATTTCTCAATCGATGTACTTTTGTCGGAAAAGCTCTCAGTCTAACAAATCTTGCTATCAAGAACTGAAGGATGGTAGGAGATAACTCAAAAATAATGAGGGTTGATTGATGGACAAACTATAGTGTGAACTGTACTTCCTGTAATACTGAAGTTTGGTGACCAGTATTTAGTGTGGGTATCGGAAATATGAGATTTGAAGTCTGAGGATGAGGAAACTGGTCGACCACAGGAAGGCTTTATATGGCAGATGATGAACAGACTTTGTTGAACGGTTGATGAACCCAAATCCAATCTCTGACTACTGGTAATGTTACCTTTTTGGCGAACCCTACCAAGAAGTACAGAATCAGAGTAAATGGAACCACTACCTGTTGATCATGATGTTCGGCATCCCACTATGCACAGGTCACTTTCGAGCCATTTGCAGGAAGTTTGATAGTCTAGTTTTTATCTTTTTAATTTTTCAAAAGTATGATACTTCGTAATGCCACCAAAGAAATACTTCATGGAGTGAGACCATGATCGGTTGTTGATATTCCAAACAACCATCCAGACAGAATTAATCAGTTACTTGAAGATGGTTTTGAGGAGATTTGAGAGGTTTACATCGCTTCTCTAGAAGACTTTAATCCGATGATTTGTTATCGTGCATTGAAACAGATTATTAGAGAAAACTGGAACTGAGATGTCGATGCAATGACCATCGTAGATATGAAACTCAAATATATCGAGCTTTGACTGACGATAAGAATTCCACTCGTTACTGATCCTGATGAAGACTGTCAGTGATTTAGCAAAAGTTATGAAACCACCAAACAAGAAAGGGAAAAAACAGGCACTGAGAAATCTTCTGACCCCAAACCTTCTAAGTCTTTATCCTCGTAATTACTACTCATGTTAGAAAAAATCAAGAACAATGCTGTCACCATTACCATCAGCACCTTTGTTGGAATTATCGTTTTTGCCGTATCTCAGACTTGGACAGTTTCAAGGGGATATAGTGATTTTGAAGATAGGCTAAGCTATATCGAAAAAACCTATGTTAACAAAACTGAGTTTGAAAAGCTTCAAGTAAAAATGGACTTCATACTTCAAAGTCTATGAGAAATCAAAGACGATATGAAAGATCTCAAGAATAATTTTATCCTTAAAAACAAATAAGATGTTTTTCCAAAGTGTAATCAAAGCCACCGTTTTCATTCTCACTCTCTGAGGAGTGATTGGATTAATCATGGGAAAAATAACCTGAGAGCAATATTTGTGATTGATCACCGCTTTTATGACAGGTTACTTTTCATGAAGAATACCAAACCTTGAAAAAAAGTCCGATTCAACTTCTTTATCTCCTTCTCCAACTAAAGAATGATAGAACCAAAAAGAGATAATTCCATCTCAAGTCTTGATCCCAATTTTAGAAAAAAGTTTGATCCCTGGCGAGCAGAGGTGACCAAAAAATATCCCAATGCTAGGCTTTTTGAAACAAGAAGGTCTGGAGAAAGACAAAAATGGCTCTATGGAATAGGGAGAACGCACTCACTTCATAGAAAGCCAGTTACTTGGACTTTGACTTCAAGACATATTCTTGGAATTGCCATAGATATAGTTTTTGTCCAAAAAGATGGAAATATTGGTCGAAATTGACCATACAATGATTTAATCGTAATGGCAAAGAAGTATGGGATTAAAAATCTAAAACCTGCCGAAACCTGCCACTTTGAGGGGTAATTTTACATTCTCAATCGCTCCCAAAGAAAGCCAGAAAAAATTTGACAAAATGGACCTATCTGAGTATACTATAGAGGATTTATTTTCCGATATAGATATAGCGATGAATA
>CAYXBC010000006.1:0-17036 GCA_964463255.1 uncultured Candidatus Peribacteria bacterium
TATCTCTATTTGAGCTCTTGGTCTACTTCTCCTAGGCTCAATGCTTTTAATGAGTAGTTGAAAGACAGAGGCTGCTTCTGGGGTTATATCTTTGAGAATCAATACCGGTACTAGTTCTTGTTTTAATTCACAAGACTATTATATAGGTGCTAAGACTGCTCAATTTACAACATCTATGCTTACATGAATTTTTTCAACAGCTGGTTTCTGATGTACTGATATGGAAGGTTTGGCTGCATTTAATATTTCAGTCAAATGAAGTATATTGACTGGAAGTTTTAGCAAAACTATCCCTGCTGCAAATATTTCAATGTTGACGAGTGGTTCTATCGTAACTGCATGATCTTGTACGACTGGTGCTGCTAGTACGCAGACATTAACACCTATTGATACTACTAAAACTGTCTTAGTAAAAACTTCAGCAGTATGAGAAATATGTACTGTCCGACTGACAGGTGTTGTTATTCAAGTACAAATCCCTGCTAACCAAGCTATAGGCCTGTATACTGGAAATCTAGAGGTTATTTTGCCTTGGTAATCTCCTAAACAATCTCCGCATCTTTACTTTAGTAAGGGTGTGGATTGTATCTTAGTCTAGCTTACATTACTTCGGTTTTGTATAGTCCTAGACTATATAATATATCATCCCATTACCAACGGAACCAATAGTTCCTGTTTTTTCTGTTATTGAAAAAATAATTATTCTCCCCCTAGCGACTTTAGTCGTCTCTAAGAGACTTTATTTTCCTCTAAGCGACTTTAGTCGCCTCTAAGCGACTTTAGTCGCCTCTGGCGACCATCTTGATAAACACATCACTTGGCACATTCACTGAACCTATCGCTTTCATTCTCTTCTTTCCCTCTTTCTGCTTGGCGAGAAGCTTTCTTTTTCTCGATACATCACCTCCGTAGCATTTTGCAAGTACATCTTTTTTCATAGCTGAGATAGTCTCTCTGGCAATCATCTTGTTACCGATACCTGCTTGTATAGGGATAACGAACATATGTTTTGGAATCAGCGTCTTGAGTTTTTCTACTACTTCCTTGCCGAGATAATAGGCTTTATCTTTGTGGATTACTCGGCTCAATGCCTCAACTTTCTCATTATTGATATATACATCTAGTTTGATTAATTCTGCAGGCCGATATTTTTTGAATTCATAATTCATCGTAGCGTAGCCTTTGGTAGCTGACTTGAGCCTATCGTAAAAATCTATGATGATCTCCCCCATCGGCAATTCATAATGCCGAACCACTCTCGTTTCATCGATATATTCCATGTGCGTCAATTTGCCTCTATATTCTTGGCATAGCGCCATGATATTACCGGCATAGGATTCCGGTCCTACTACTTCTACGGCAGCTATCGGTTCCCATATTTCGTCTATCAGTCACTGATCTATCATATCTGAGCCTGATTTAACTACTAGCCGAGGTTTCAATATGGTTTGAATTTTGGATTCTGGATTTTGGAGAGCGTCCATTCATTCGCTATCCACCATTACACATTCATCATTCGTCAGTATTTGTTTATATAATCAGGTTTTGAGTAAACTCTGGATATTAGATCAGGATTTGATTTGATCTAGAGAAAGGTTTTTGGTCTTGATGAGATAGACTACGGTCGGTATCGTGAAAATCGTCTCCATATTGTACTCCCTGGAGAGTCTCTCTTTGACAATATCCATATGTAGCATTCACAAAAATCCACAACGGAAGCCAAAGCCCAATGCTTTGGAGTCTTCTAGTTCGTATTCTATCGCGCTATCGTTGATGGAAAGTTTTTCGAGACTATCTTTGAGTTTATCGTAATCCGTGGTATCTATGGGATACACGCCTGCATAGACGAAGGGTTTGACTCTTTTGAACCCTGGAATGACTAAATTTTCCATAGATGTCTGGTTTTGGCCTTTTTCCCTTTGGTCTTTGATTATCGTATCACCGATACTTACATCTCTTACTGATTTTTCTCCCGTTACTATATATCCTATCTGCCCTTCTTTGAGTATTTTATCCGCTTTGTAGTCTGGAGTGAAGTGTCCTACTTCTGTAGGCAGGACATCATTTTCCGTATAGATGAGATGTAGCTTTTCTCATGCTTTTATCTCACCATCTACCATTTTTACATAGGCTAATACTCCTTTGTAGGGATCATACACCGAATCGAAGATGAGTGCTCTACTGATTCATGGTATATGTGGTTGATCCTGCCCTACTGGTCGGAACTTTTTTGTATGAGATTTTTTGAAAGCTAATGGATCCTGAATTCTTTCTATGATTGCGTCCAGTACCGCATCTACATTTGCTCATGTTTTCCCTGAGACTTGGATAATCTCTGATTTATCGATACCGATCATATTTTCTATCTCATGAGCTACTCTCTCAGGATTGGCTGCAGGCAGGTCGATTTTATTGAGTACTGGGATAATTGTGAGATGTTGGTCTATCGCTTGATATAATGTAGAAAGTGTCTGCGCTTGTATTCACTGTGATGCATCAACGAGCAAAATAGCTCACTCTACCGCAGCAAGCGAACGCGATACTTCATATTGGAAATCTACGTGTCCCGGAGTATCGATGAGATTAAATTCATAGCCTTTCCGTTGCATCCTAGCAGGGGTGAGCTTGATGGTTATCCCTCTTTCTTGTTCGATATCCATACGGTCGAGCATCTGATTATGATCTATTTTTCTGACGGCTCAGGTAAGCTCCAGCATCCTATCTGCAAGAGTCGATTTTCCGTGATCTATGTGTGCGATGATACAAAAATTTCTTATTTGCATAATGGACGAAATAATTAAATAACAAATACTGACCAAAATAGACCAATGCTATGCGACAAATCATTGCTTTACGGTGTATGGTTTATGGTTTGGGTTACTCTACCATATAAAATCAGTTAGGAAATTCAAGAAAGAGTTTAGTATCTCTTTATTATTTCTGTATCTTACTTCAACCTGTCTCTCAGCTCCTATTATATATGAAATTTGATTATTCTCCCTATCTGTCTCATCTTATAAAAAATTCTTCTGAATATTTTTTTCTTTGTCCTACATCTCTCTAATTTCCTCTTTTTTTCTTCCAGAATATCCTTGATTGATTGCATTTTATCTATGTGATGATAAAAAGATTACAATCTGATACTTTTCATTTTCTTGAATGATTCGTTCCATCTTTCTTCTCCAATATGTTTAGTAGGCAATGCAAGGGATTCAAGCCCCCTCAAAACTTTCTTGACTATTTTTACCCTACGAAAAATAACATGATGATAGATCATATCATAGAGTTCGCTACAGAACGAATTGGTCATCCTAATATTTTTCGTTTCTTTTTTTACTGTTTTGATTGTCTGGAGAATAAATTTGGAGATATCCTGTCTCTCGTTCTTATGGAACATATCAAAGATTATGTTCTTTTTTGGTATTTTTCTTTGCAGGATTCGAAAGAGTTCCATAGAAAACCTGATAAGATAAATACAATCCAGATTATCGTCTTATTTTTTATCAATATATGATAAGAAAAAAACTGACAAATCAGGAAAAAATCAATATCTTTTCTTCTGTTGATACTTTTTTGACTTTTTTATCCTATCTTTGGAGCTTCTCTACCACAGCAATCTGGATATCCGAAGGATTGAGCTTCATATAAAAGTCATATATACTTCATTTACAGATGAGCGGCATCTTCTTTCCTGTCTCCCTCTCTATTAGTTCTATCAGTGGCAAGACAATTTTTCCTAACATATCGTTCTTGTTCTTGGAATAACTTGAAATACCAAATTCCTTGTTGTGTACCTCCTTGCTGATATTCTTTATCAGGAGATTTAAAATATCGACGGTAGCTGTCTGGGAATGGAGATCTTCCGAAGTCAGTTTCCTGCCATTGATATACATCTTATTATTTATCATATCTAGAAGTATCCCCACCTGACATTTTTTGATCATAGATTCATGGTTGCCAATCTGGATCTGACCATCGGACATCTTGAGGATATAACTGCCGGAATCCATGAATTCTGAAAAAATTCACTGTTTTAGATCCTGCTCTATCTTGAGTCATTCGTGTTCTACTCCATCAACTCGGTTCGAATAGATTACTTTGGAACCTATGAACTCATTATTTGTCTTATCTGCCGCATCTACGAGTATTTTCCTGAATCATTCGAGCGGCATCGCAAAGACCAGTGATCCTCCCATAATCGTACTATCACATGGTGAGAGAGCGATATACTGCTGAGGTCCGTGAAAATTCTCTAAAAATGATTTGATGAATCTCAAAAAACTCGTCGAACTGTTTCTCGTTACGTAATCGCCTTGCCTGAATTTCTTCATTCCATCCAGAAATTGTAGCATATGCGACTCTTCGTATGCTTCTGAAAATATCTTTGACATAAAATAGAGCATTTTGAGACTCAGGATGCCCATAAGTTTGCCATAAGTCGCATCGAATTCGTCAGTTTCTGGAGCTATCAGATATTTGTAGAATCTCGGTATCCTATTGTGATGTAGATTGCTGAAATGTGTATTGAATAGTTTCCTCAAATCGTCCTTGAGTGCTTTGGTAGTATTTTGGTTGGATTTATAATTATTTCACGCTATCTGTTCCAATAATACTGGTTTCCCCGAATAGATGACCCCATAATCTATAGGCAGGTAAGGATTGTCCCTCAATCCTTTGAATAGTTCATTGAGTCTGAATCCATAGTATTTCCCTACTATATCTTTGTCTTGCACCATGGTTTTATCGCAATCCTCGGAAAACGAAATAATTGGATACGGGGAATCAAAAAATGATGCCATCTTTGTTCAAGAGCCTACCATCCCGTAAATTACCTTATCGAAACGAAATGCATCTTCGAATATTTTGCTTCAGATATATTGAGTATCCATGAGTATTTCATTGATATTTTGTGTCCTCATAGATTTTATCTCTTTTTCATTGATATCATCTGCTATATTGTGGATAATAACCGAAAGAAGTAATGCTAATATTGATCAGAATCATAATCAGACACCTCTGGGGAGTTCTGTGAGGATATTGATCTCTATACCATCATTTCCATGGACTAGTTTTCCGTATCTTTTTTCCAATTCACTATTGATATCTGCGATATACGGAGCATATTCGAGTGCATTGCTCTCGATAAACTGATATTCGTTTATATCGAGGTGATATACGTTCTTTATCCTTATGCTACCAGTTTTTGTTCTGGTGTATCACATATAGATACGGAGTGGTATTTTCTGTTTGATACTGACTCCACTATAATTGTTGAGTATATCTCCGCTTCGGCTCAATACGAAAGGCACTGAAATAACCGTTTGATTCTCAAAAAAAAACTTCTCATACGTCTGCACGTATGTCTTTTTAAGGTTCTTGGAATTCATCTTTCTGGAGGTAAGAAGATAAAGACACATTGAAAAAGATTATTTTATTTTCATCTTTTGCTTTGGCCTTTATGTATTGCTTTCTCTTATATCTGTGAAATTATTCGCTTGATGACTTCCGGCATATTATCTTTAGTCACGGTTCCTTCATAATTTTGTAATGTACTCTTTATCTGATCTGCACCATAGCCGAATCATTTGAGCGATGTTACGATATTTTTATATAATTTTTGGTCGATATCCATCTTTTGCATATCCTCGATATCGAATGTTCCTTTGAGTTGGAGAAGAATCTTCTTGGCTGATTTTGGGCCAATGCCTGGTATCGCCTGAAAAAACTTTACATCTACATTTTTGAGTGCTTGCTGGATATTGGCTTGTGGTAACTGAGAGATCTGAAATGCTGTTTTGGGTCAGACACCATTTATCTTGAGTAGACTCTCAAATAATATTTTCTGCTGGATGGTATCAAAACAAAAATAGAATACTGTTTTCTTATTATCATCAAGATACGGATACAAGAAAAATTCTCCCTGATTCTGATTTCCTAGGTAATGGACCTGGATGCCCAACATATCATTGGTCAATAATGTTTCCCCTCCCATATGACGTACTTTCCCTACAAAATAATGAAACATAATCTAAATTTCATTTAGTATATAAAGATTTTGGATTTTGGATTTTACATTTTGAATATTTTTTATTCATCATTCATCATCAAATTTTCAATATTTACATGAAAATTATATAGTTATTTAGCTGGTATTGTCAATGAACTTTTGCAATGTTTTTGGGTTGATATTGGATGATAAATTATTATTCTCTCTCCTGATCATTGGATGATCAGTGATTATTTTTTGTTATTACAGATAGCAACATACTTACCAAAAAAGGACCACCTTTTGGTAAAGGAAGCCCTTTCTTGTCGCATTATTTCTGCGTATTGGATCACTACACGTATATTATTATACATATATTATAATAAATGTCAAATATTTTGTACTAATCATATACATACGTTAATATCCTTGATATCACCTATCTTTTTACCTTATTCCGAAGCTCTATGCAAAAAATCCAAAAGCAATTACGGGATAGTTTCCAAGACGATGTATCCGAACTCAGCAAACCACTTCAGGATTTGTTGAAAATCGGTTTCGATACCTGAATCATCAATGAAGAAGATGTAATCTCCGATGTAGATGATATGGATCTCAGCATCAAAATGATTGAAAAATTCTATGAACTCGCTGATAAATTGGGTATCAAAATGCTTACGATTGAGGAAATTCTAGAAAAAGAGGCTCAAGAGGCCAAAAAAGAAAGTAAGTTGGGGAAGATAGAGCTCTACGATACCAAGAAAAATACCTCTGAATTGCAACATAAAGATTTCATCAAACTCTATTTTAATGAGATTTCTAAGATTCCTCTCCTTAATTCCGAAGAAGAAAGAGATGTCTCAAGGCGTGTGAAAAAAGGCGACGAGGATGCAAAAAAAAGGCTTATAGAATCCAATCTCAGATTAGTTATCAGTATCGCAAAAAGATTTTTTTGATCAAGATTGAGTTTTTCTGACCTCATCCAGGAAGGGAATATCGGCCTAATCAAAGCCATAGAGAAATTTGATCCGGAAAAAGAGTTCAAATTCTCTACCTATGCAACTCGGTGGATCAAACAGAGCATAACCAAAGCTATCGCTGATATGACTAAGCATGTAAGGATTCCTGTCCATCTTATCGATGAAATCAATTCCTATAATAAGACCTATCAACTCCTCTTCCAAAAACTTTGAAGGGAGCCTACATCCAAAGAGATAGGTCAAAAACTTTGATTTCCCATCAAAAAGATAAAGAAACTCGAGGAAGTGATCTTTGGAAATGTCTCGCTCGATAGAGAAGTAGGAGACGAAGGAAGGGATACCTTAGCTGATCTTATCGAAGATGGTAATACTCTCAGACCTGACCAGTTTGCCGAAAAGAACGCTTTGAGAAATAATCTTGATATGATTCTTGGGATGCTTGATGATAGGGAAGCAAAAATCGTCAAAATGAGATATGGAATCGATGGTCCGAGATATACGCTCGAACAAGTCTGAGAAGAATTTAATGTCACTAGGGAGAGGGTGAGACAGATAGAACAGAAAGTGATTCAGAAGCTCAAAGAACATGCTTGACTCCAGAAAATACTATGAATCGAAGATGATGTCGCTAAACTCGAGGCTGGTGAAGGAAAAAAGAAAAGAAAATGAAGAAAAATCAAGGAAGAAGACGAAAATGATGAGGATGATTATAGGAGCAGATTTGATGATGATGATTATGTTGAAGACTAATACACTAATAAACTAATTTTGAATGTTATATTTTGGATTTACTGGTATGAACTATTATATATTACAATATTCCATAATAGAACAATATTTTCATTCAAAATTCATCATCTAAAATCTAAAATCAATTAATTAAGTTCTAAAATCTAAACATAAGGTTTTAATTAGTTTATCACAGAAAAGATGCCAGATTTGAATTCAAAAGACTATGATGCCTCCCACATTAAGGTTTTGGAATGACTCGAACCCGTCAGAATGAGACCATGAATGTATATCTGATCCACAGATGCCAAAGGTTTGCATCATCTTGTCCAGGAAATTATAGATAATGCGGTAGATGAAGCGTTGGCTGGTCATTGTACCACTATCACCACCTGTCTCAATGAAGACGGATCTGTGACTATCCATGATAATGGAAGAGGTATTCCTGTTGATAAGCATGAAAAAACATGAAAATCCGCTTTGGAGACTGTTTTCACTGTCCTTCATGCAGGAGGAAAATTCGATAAATGAGCATACAAGATATCTTGAGGTCTTCATGGTGTCTGAGCTTCTGTCGTCAATGCATTGAGCGAACGATTGGAAGTTACGGTCTACAAAAACGGAAAAAAATATTTTCAAAGATACCAAAGAGGTATACCTGACGGAGATATCCAGGAAATCGGAGAAAGCGATAAAATGGGTACTACGGTAAAATTTATGCCTGATGCAATGATATTTGAAACTATTGAATTTAGTCAAAATATCGAGATAGCTAGGATGAAACAGTCCGCATACCTCTCTCCATGAATCATATTTAATTTCATCAATAAGAAAACTTCATACAAGCAGAGATTCTATTTTGAATGAGGTATCAAGACTTGGTTGAAAAATCTCGTAGGTACACAACAAGCACTTTCTTCCCAACATTATTTCAAAACAGAAGGAAAAGATTGTTTGACTGAAGTTGCCTTTGAATTTGTAAATACTAGCAACGATCATATTCTCTCTTATGTAAACAACATCCCGACTATCGATGGGGGAAGCCATGTATTAGGATTTAAATCAGCACTCCTCAATATTATCAATGAGGTCGGTAAAGAGAAAGATAAGATTAATAAGAAAATCTGAGAATTTCAATATTCTGATGTAACTGATGGACTGTATGCCATCGTCACAGTAAAGATCCCTGAGCCACAATTTGAAGGACAAACTAAAGGAAAACTTGGAAATAGTTATGTAAGAGTACAAGTAGAAACCGCTTTATATGATTATCTTAAACTCTACTTTATAGAACACCCAGGAGAATTTGATAAGATATTTGAAAAGGTCGAACTTGCGGCAAGAGCTAGATTAGCAGCAAAATTTGCTAAAGAGACTGTCCTGAGAAAAAACATATTGGCATGAGGAGTACTTCCTGGAAAACTAGCCGATTGTGCTAGAAAGAATAAAGAAGGTACTGAGATGTATATTGTTGAGGGAGATTCAGCGTGAGGAAGTGCAAAACAAGGACGTGATAGTAATTTCCAAGCTATCTTACCATTGAGAGGTAAGATTCTCAATACTGAACAAGCAATGATCCAAAAAATCATGGCAAATAACGAAGTTAAGGCGTTGATTACTGCTATTGGCACCTGAGTAAAAGATAACTTTGATTTTGAATGACTTAGATACGATAAAATTATCATCATGACCGATGCCGATGTGGATGGTGCCCATATTAGGACATTATTACTTACCTTCTTCTTTAGATTTATGAGGCCGCTCATTGAACATGGTCATGTTTATGCTGCCTGTCCTCCTATCTATAAATTTGCTCAAGGAAAAAAAGAACAGTATATCTATGAAGAAGAACATACTCCCGATATGTATGGGTTTGATAAAGCTAAAACAGAGATCCAGAGATATAAAGGTCTTGGAGAAATGAATCCAGAACAGCTTCGAGATACAACGATGAACCCAGAAAATAGGAGATTGAAACAGATTACGGTAGAAGATGCAGAAGAGACAGATAGATTGTTTAGAATTCTCATGGGTGAAGATGTTCAATCAAGAAAACATTTCATTATGGCTCATGCCAAGACTGTTAGGGAAATCGATACGTAAAATGGATGGAGAATTCAGAATGGAGAAAAATAGGGAACACCTGGAAACAGGTGTTTTTTTTATTACCAGCAAAGATGCTCTTTATTATATCTTTTTGACCATATATGTTCATTCACGTTTATATCCAAGCTTTCTATAGTACGCTCTGACTCAGATACCGGAAATCACGGAAAGTCTTGTATACTCATGTACCTTAGCAATCTGCTCGGCTATCTCCATAAGTTGTTTTCAAAAACCAGTATGTTGAACAGCATCACCCTTACTCCTCTTTAGCAAAGAGGGAATCTTTTCTAATCATTCAACTTGTCAGTAGATATGTAATTCTCTGATGATGGCTGTAGATTTCCCCAATCATGGAATCTGTATCGTATCTTTTGCATTGGGCAAGAGCAATCTTGTAAATCCATACAAGTATCCTAATTGGTCTTCGAATGATATGAAATATTCTACTCCCCCACTACTGATATATTTTCTGATTATTATATTTGCGATTTCTTTCGATTTCACTTCTTGATGTCTAATTTCTCTGCTTCTCGTATCCAATGAAACAAAATTTCTGAATGATTCCAGATCTGGATCTTTTCCTATTATGGATGTTTGGATATCATTATTTGATTGCTTCGTTTCACTCGCAATGACTTCTCTATATGCTTTAATTGTTTTATATACAGTGTAGTGACCATACAATCTTTCATAGAATTTTTTCAATGTCTCAATCTTTCCATGTTTCAATTCCTTTTCCATTTGTGTGTGCATGAGTTGAGATAGATTCGTTATCGTGCTTCATGCAACGATTTCATTTGCGGGGATATCACGGATCAGTCTTTTGATTCTCGTATATGGTGGAATAATCGTCAAAAATGTCTCTCTGATTAATTTCTTTATATCATCCGTTTCCAATGGTGTATATTTTCCTTGTTTATATAATTTATGAAGTTGAGTATTTGGGATGACGGAAGTGGGATAGAATTTGATTTCATCCGGTTTGAAGAATGGGTCTGTATAGAGGTCTTTGAATGTTTGTCTATCCTTTTCATAGTTTGATCCATACAATCCAGGCATGATATGGAGAGAAAATTTGAATCCATATTGTCTGAGTTTATGACAAGCTTGGCGTGCTTGATCCACAGTATGTCCTCTCTTATTGAGATTTAATACTGTATCATCTGATGATTGTAGCCCCATTTCTATCCTCGTCACTCCGAGTTCGCGTCGGAATTGGCAATTACTATCAGTCACCTGTTCGGGTCTTGTTTCTATGGTTAATCCTATAATCCTGTGTGCCGTGCTTTCGTTTTTTTTGAGTGCTTGTTGGATATCTTCGGCATACATTATTGTTTTATTTTTATCGACTATGGCGTGTGAATATTTCTTGGTCGTAGAAATTTTTATATTTTTGAAATATTCGTCGAAGGTATTGCAGGCATCGTACAGTTCCTTGATAAATTTGATCTTGTAGTCTTTGGTATAGACGTCGAAGGTTCATCATAGGACAATAAGCTCTATTTTGTCTGTTTCGTGGCCTGTAAGTTTTAACGAAAGTAATCTATTATAGACTTGTCTGATAGGATCGAACTTGTTGAGTAATGCCCTCATTGCTCCTGGCTCTGATTTGATATAACTCTTTGGCATGGTTGGATCATTGGGACAAAAGATACATTGTCCTGGACAATAAAACGGTTTGGTGAGCACCTGAACTGACACAATTCATGACTCTGATCTGATTGCTCTTTTCTTGAGTAAGTGTTCTATCTGAGTATCTTTGGTGATGATTTTCGCTTTCAGAAGCTCGTAATATGCTTGCAATAATTGGATATTGGATGGCATATCGGCCAATTTCTGTGTTTTGGCAAAATCTCTCTTGAAGCTCGTAAGGAGTTCAAGTGTGCGGTCCTGGGGTCTTGTTTTGATTAACTGTAAGATTATCTCTTTCATGTGGAACTACTATATATAATCCGTTTATTTTTTCCACCAGAAAGATATAGTATATATACTATTCCCTTACTGATTATTTTGCTGTTTCTAGAAATCATCGGTATATATTCTCCGCTACAGCGAAATCCTGTTGGAATTAAGGTTAATTTAAGGTGAAAATATATACTGACAACGCCTTTACAAGCGAGTACTTTTATTAGATTATATTTTTACTATGAAATTTGAAGTTAGCAAAAAAACACTTATTATTATCGCATCTTCTCTATGAGGACTTATTTTATTATGAGGACTACTTAGTGTTGTCGGACATGGAAACTATGATAGAGATGATTCTGGAAAATTTTTCGGTACTCCTGGGTGTACTATGGGACAATGAAATTCTCATCAAATAATGTCAGGTATGGAAAACATTATTGCGACCAAAGATTATGTAGCTTTCCAAAAGCTCTTTAGCGGAAGCCGTATGCTAGATACTATCAACACACCAGAAAAATTCGCTACTCGGGTAGAGCTCCAGACTACTATGAAAACAGCACAAGATCTTGCAGCAAAATTATGATCAGGAACTCAGGGTGGTTTCGGTCCTATGATGTTTGATGGCCAACAAAAATGATCACAAGGTTGTCCAATGATGGGAGGAAGATGAAATGAAAGATGAAATGAAAGATGAGCTATGAGATGAAATATGATGCGAAGAAAATAGTGTATATACGAAAGACGCAGAATCGCGTCTTTTTTTTCACTTGAAAAATTATGGCTAACTGCTACAATTGTTTTTGGATATACATACCGATTCCATATTTATTATTTATCACTTATTATTATGATTAAACTCACCTCACTCCCCTATGAATTCACTGCTTTGGAACCTGTTATCGATGCACAAACAGTAGAAATTCATTATACCAAGCACCATCAATGATATGTAAATAAACTAAATGAATTGATTGCTGGTACTCCGTTTGACGGCCAATCGCTTGAAGAGATTATCAAACATGCTGAATGACCTATATTTAATAATGCTGCTCAGATTCGGAATCATACCTTCTATCGAAATCTTCTGAGCGAACCTAGAGAAAACCGTATACCGAGATGATCCTTATATGATGCTATCGTTGCTAAACGAGGTACCTTTGAGACTTTCCAAGATACTATGACGGCTAGCGCTGTAGGAAATTTTGGCTCATGATGGACATGGCTTATAAAAAACCCTGATGGGACACTGGAAATCATAAATACTAGCAATGCTTGATGTCCGCTTACGACAGATAAGAAACCCTTACTTACCATTGATGTACGAGAACATGCCTATTATCTCAAGTATCAGAATCGCAGAATCGAATATGTTACCAATATTTGGAAATGTATCAACTGGGATAAAATCTTTGAGATGTATACATAGTAAATTTATCTTTGCATCCTCTCTATGAATACGAAGTACAAGAAAACGAAATGACAGATATGAGAGAATATCGCAGCAGACCATTATCATACACAATGATATACCCTTTTGGAAAGGAATTATACGATCCAGTGATGAGAGCTTGATCTCATTTTCCAGAAAGATGATATCCTTACGTTCGTAGAAGTGAAGGTCGTGGATCATACTGATCAGCTACATGGATATGTATCCTGAAAAAAACTCTGACACCTCAGACATACGATAGCATATTATCTCCTCACCCATCCTACCGATAAGGACTACCTACTTGATATTGTATTTGTAAGGGATAATTCTATACTTGAAGTCTATGAAAATGTCACCAATACCTAAATTTACTATTCTCTTATCTCAGCATGAAAAGAACTAGATTACTCATATTATTTGTCTTATGAACCTTATTTTGAGGTTTTTTATGGCAAATCGGCCATGAACGGAATATTATGCGTCAACCTCTCATCAGTTCAGGTAAACTTAATGTCGATGCTTTGGTAGCTTCTATCAAGAATGTCATCAATCCCGATACTCTCTGAATATGAGATACAAAATATGATCGTTTCGATACTCTATATAGTATCCTTCAGAATTCGTATTATGATATTGATAAGCTCAATACGGGAGAAATGCTCAATAGTGCCCTCAAAGCATATGTGGATGCTATCGATGATCCCTATACTATCTATATGGATAGTGTACAAAATTCCTGATTTCAAGAAGAGCTCAAAGGTTCTTCCGATTTTGAAGGTATAGGCGCCGTTATCAGTAAGAAGGATTATTATATCCAGGTAGATGAAGTCATTAAATGATCGCCTGCTTTCCTTGCGTGACTCAGGATGCTTGACAGAATTCTTATAATCAATACCTGATCTACTAAGAATCTCGATGTCCAAGAAGCAGTCCAACAGATAAGATGACCAAAATGAACTTTAGTAAAGCTTACCATCGAAAGAATATCCAAAGATGGCAAAAAAGACCTGTTTGAAAAAGATATAACTAGAGATAAACTCATCATCCCTTCGGTCACCAGCAAGATACTTACCTGATCCAAATCTTCTCTGATCTGATATATTAATATTTCTATCATCGGCGAAGAGACAGAAACCTTGCTCAAGAACACCCTCACCGAATTAAAAACACAAAAGATTAAAGGTATAATTCTTGATCTCAGAGGCAATTGATGAGGTCTCCTACCGGTAGCTGTAGAGATTGCTTCCCATTTCATCCCCAAAGGATTATTAGTCGTAAGCGCAAAATATACCACTTTCGAAGATGAAAAGCTCCTTTCTCAGTGATACAGTGATTATCAGAATATGCCGATGGTCGTCTTGGTCGACTGATTGACTGCTTCTGCCGGAGAAATCATCGCTTTGGCACTCAGAGAAAATATAGGTGCTCAACTTATAGGGACTCAGACTTTCGGCAAAGGATCGATACAGACTATGGATGAATTCCCTGATGGTGCTTCTCTTAAATATACCGTCGGTAAACGATATGCACCTAATGGTGAAAATATAAATCTCACCTGAGCGACTCCAGATGTTATCGTGGAATTTGATTCTGATAGTTATATCAAAGATGGTACAGACAATCAGTTAGAAAAAGCTATTGCCGTGCTTACTTCCTTATTCAAATAATCTTCTATGATTTTATGCTTTTTGTCTCATCATGACGGTAACTCTCCAACTTCAAAGACCTGATGGTACATTAATAGCACAATTCCCTGCACAAGATAAGCAAAGTATTGCCCAGATAGCTAAGGATAATGGCATAGAATTCCCTATTTCCTGCTGAATAGGCTCCTGCTGAGTCTGTAAATGTAGGATCTTGTCTTGACACCAATATGTTCAGATAGATAAGATCTCCATGCCGCTAAGATCACTTGAGAGAGATGATGAGTGACGTTTCACTGAAGTATTTGCATGTATAGGATGAATATCTTCCGAAGCGATTCGTAGTCCTGAATCATATGTCGTCATTCTAGAAAAGAACATGTAACAGTATACTCCCATTTAGATTTATTCTGTAGATATGGTAGTCCACGTCGATGCAGAACATATAAAAAAACTGAAAGTACAAGACCAGAATGCTTTCAACCAGTTCTATTTGGAAACGGTAGATATGTTTTTCCGTTATATCAACGCTAACTATTTTATCAGCAAACAAGATAGCGAAGATATCATCTCTGATTTCTACGTCAAATTTCGAGAAGGTGTCAAATCTTTCAAAGAAGATCAATCATTTAGTGCATATTTCCGGACAATATTTAAAAACACCATAAAGGATTTCTTCAAAAAAAATAATGATATGCCTTTTACTGAATTAAATATTGATAAAGAAGGCGAAACCTTTGAAGATACCCTGATGGATGAATTTGATATCACTGCATTTCTGGAAAATGATTTCAAGTTCGAACATATCCAGAAAGCTATGAAACAGCTTGATGATATCAGTAAAGATATTATATACTTCAAATTTATAGAAGAGAAGACCAATGAAGAGATTTCGTTACTCACCTGATCTTCAAATGAGATGATCAGACAAAGAATATCCAGAGCAATAAAACACCTCAAAAAACTTTTGGATGATACTCATTAATATTTCTTTGGTAGTATTTCCTGGCTCCGCTTCCCGTGGGGCTTTTTCTTATATTCTTCTATTTTTCATCATACATATTTAAAAAAATGTCAACTATAAATCACCAGACCTCACCGTAAAATTTAGAGAAAACCCGCTTTATACCTGATAAAATCATTTATGACATATTCTGATGTTTTTCTTAAAAAATCCCTTGAAATACGCTTACGCTATGCTATCATCATTGATGTACACAATACTTTTTATTATGTAATTATTTGTACAAATGACAAAGACAGCTCTTATTGCTAGCCTAGCAGAACAATTAGGTGTTTCTAAGAAATTAGCTTCTGAACTCGTTAACTCTTTCATCGAAACTGTTATCGGAGGTGTGAAGAAAACTGGTGAAGTTAGAGTTCAAGGATTTGGAACTTTCAAAGCTTCAAAGAGAAAAGCAAGAGAAGGTGTAAATCCACAGAACCCATCTCAAAAAATCAAGATCCCTGCAATGAAGGTAGTAACTTTCAAAGCTGGTTCTGAATTCAAGGCTGCTGTTAAATAATTACCAATAATACCGCAGCATTATAGAAAACCCGCAATCGCGGGTTTTTTTTCTGTTTGATTTTTCTCACTAAACTACTATATATACCATTAATGTAGAATGTAGGATTTTGTATTATTATGCACTATCGTAATTTACTATAGTAGTTTTTACATCTTGATCTCCTTATTATGACCTGATATATCGTTTTGGCTGCTTTTGTAGGTGGTATTGTATGATATTTTATTTTCTATCTAAGATATCAGCATAAAGATACCGTCAACCAGCTCAGGTCCAACCTCAAGGAAGCCGCTAAAGAGATTGAATATCTCAGTAATGAACTCGACGAATATGTGCAACAGAACCAATTACTCAAACAGAAGACTATGGAATTATTGGAGAAAAATGATGACCTTTCCGATGTCGTAGCGGAACTCAGCAAATACTATGTACACCTCAAAAAGGCCGCTGAAAAGACTACAGAACTCAGTAAATACCTCCATACACCTAGCCCTACTATAGAAGAGAAGATGAAACCATTCTTGGATAAAGCCAAAGAAGAGACGAATAAGACATTCTTCTAATTTTGAATTTTTTCCTCCAGGATAACCCCCTTCGAGGACAAGCCCTCCTTCCAGGACAAGCCCTCCTTCGAGGACAAGCCCTCCTTCGAGGACAAGCCCTCCTTCGAGGACAAGCCCTCCTTCGAGGACAAGCCCTCCTTCGAGGACAAGCCCTCCTTCGAGG
>CAYXBC010000007.1:0-20468 GCA_964463255.1 uncultured Candidatus Peribacteria bacterium
TTTGCAAGCGGACAGTTCCTCTTCACAGATATGAGGATGTGTATGGCTGCGGGAACCTATAGTTATAGTGGCTACGCATCAGATGCATTAGTAAATAGCGGAAGCACAGGAAGAAATTATACTATAAACACCTCAATCTGATGATCATTAACCTGAATCTATCTGGGACAAGTAGGAGCAGGATGAGCGCAGACACTATCGGGTCAATTCAATGGATACTTCCAGGTACAGGATACCTCAGGACTGACGGGATGGAGGGCAACGATCCAATTACCATTGATGATGAGTTGAGTCACGTATCCGGCCAATGCGATACCTAATGCTAATGTTTACTTCTCTGCAACCTGAGGTATCACGCCATTGTATGCTACGCCAACGAATCCATTGATTAGTGTAGCTACTGGCGCATATATGAACGGAGGCGTGACGGGCTATGTGACTTCAGCAGGTGCTATAACGTACATGATAAGGCAGCCATCCAGTGATCGTTACAGCTGTCCTGTAGGAACGTATGGAAACCAGCCATGGATGAAGGTCAATATCCCAGCATTCACTGTACCGGATACCTATAGTTGAGTGATAACATTCGACGTACCAGCAAATTAATACTTCCCTCTGTCAAACAAAAAAAATATAATAGAAGAAAATGTATGGGTAAGATAGAGAAAAAGATTAATAGAGAAGTGATGTATCTACTGGTTTTTTATAAATATAAGATAAAAATAACTCTATCACACATGCCAGATGCACGCCACGAGATAGTAATTAATGCATAGATGGAACAATTAACTGGAACGAGACGAAGTGGGACCCGCCCTAGGTGGGACGGAGGTGAGTTGATAGGTCATGTGAGTTTAAAATCTATGTCCTGAGTTTTGCATCTGGCTTGATCTTTTTCGTCAGTTTTTCTATCAAGAGAAAAAGTGACCCTAGCGGAGCGTTTAAAAAAACAGAGAAAAATTAGATTATATAGACGAATTCCTTGAAAAATAACCACACAGAAAGTTCTATTATCCAAAAAAAATAATATAAAAAAAAGCTCCGGCAATACGCCGGAGTTTTTAAGATCAATTGAAGATAACTTTTTTAATCACATGCCTAGCATCGGAAGTGATGATGTGGACGATATAGAGTCCAGAAGAATATCCTGAGTGTTCATACATATATCCGTCATCAGGATGGTCGACTTGCGAAACAATTTTTCCCGACATGTCGTAGAGTATAACTCTCGACAAGGATTGAGAAGATTGTATCTGGAATCGTCCATGGCAGGGATTGGGATAGATCAGGATTTTCAGATTTTCCTGCTGGATTGGTGTAACTGTAGTCGACGCTTCTATCGATGCAGATTTTGTACTAGGAGCGACCGTGACGATGATATTGTCAGTAATCGAGCTCAGTTTTCCGTCACTTACGACAAGCGACAAGGTATAGCTTGTCGCCCTAGTCACGCTCGGAGCAGTAAAGGTCGGAGCTACGACCGTCTTTGAACTCAGGGTGATGCCAATCGGTGCCGTCCATTTGTAGGTGAGAGCAGAGCCGTCAGGATCATACGATGATGACCCATTGAGTAGCACTTTCCCACTGGAGATGACCGCTTGGTCAGGTCCTGCGTTAGCGATAGGAGCACGATTGGGATTGACGGTGATGATGATATTATCAGCAGTCGAACTCAATTTCCCATCATTCACGATAAGTGATAAGGTATAACTTGTCGCCTTGGTCACACTCGGAGCCGTGAAGGTCGGAAGTACGACCGTTTTTGAGCTCAGAGTAATTCCCGTGGGAACTGTCCATTTGTAGGTGAGAGCAGAGCCGTCAGGATCATACGATGATGAGCCATTGAGCTTCACCAGCGTGCCAGTGAGTACTGATTGATCAAGACCTGCATTAGCGATAGGAGCACGATTGACAACATTGACCGTCATAGTGACACTATTGCTTGACGCAGGATTGCCTGTCGTGCAGGTAGCATTGGACGTAAGGACACAGGAGATGATATCGCCATTGACCGGAGCATAGGCATAGGTCGAGGCATTAGTACCCACGAGCGTCCCATTTTTTTTCCACTGAAAGATAGGGGTAGAACCACCATTGCTAGGTACAGCAGTAAACGTTACCACAGTACCCACACAGAGAGGAGGAGTAGTAGAAGCAGCGATGGTCAGAGAGACCAGCAGAGGAGCACAACCGTACTCGTACGCACCGATATCAATACTACCATTGAGCCTCGTATTTCCTCCCAGATCAAATGTCGGCAATAGTGTCTGTATGCCAGTTACCTCTCCTGCATTGATACAGAGAGAGCTAGATTGGAGCTGCCAATTGGCATTCAATCCATCATACGCACTACCAACACCTGAAGATGGGCTAATAAACAATGGATTTGCTACGATACAACTTGTAAAAGTAGGAATCCCTCCACCGTAATAGGAAGTTAAACCGCTCTGTACATCACAATGATCGAAGGTCGGAGCACATCCGGTATTGAGGAAGAACTCTTTTCCACTCCCATTGGTATTTCCAGAGAAGATGCAATTTTTGAAGATTGGTGAAGATGATTGATCTAAAGCAATAGTCGAGATGTAGCTTGTAGTATTATTGACTATAGTAGTATTTAAGAACAGAGGAGATGATGTATTAAAACAAGATATTGCACCACCCGATCCCGCAAAATTATTAGCAATCAGATTATCTACAAAGATTGCAGGACAACGATAGTCAAGATACAGTGCTCCACCTTTATTCTTATTGCCAGTAGCATTACCGACAAATTTATTATTAGTGACACGGATATCAGTAACCCCTACACCTCCAGCTATATATCCTCCTGCACCAGCACCTCCTTGATTTTTAGAGACGATGTTGTTGGAGAATATACCATTTGTAGTGATAGCAAACCCACCTCCTGTGCCATCACTGATATTTTGTGATATAGTGTTCCCAGAAATTAAGAAATCCGGACTTCTATCACTGCCGACTACAAAACCACCTCCATAAGAGGTAGAGTGGTTGTTGATGAGCTCAGAGTTGGTAAGTTGTAAGGTGGAATAAAATGCACCAATCCCTGCTCCTTGTCCATTGTAGTAATTGAATTCATCGCCATTGAGGATAGAATTATTATTGAATCTGCAATAATCAAACGATACCTTATCGAAATATTTAATCGTCACTCCTCGCATCTTCGAATACTCGATCTGCGAATACGTGAAGCTCGATGCTTCGTTGTCTGCCATGACTTCATGATTCTGATAGTTATTATCGAATTTGATGCCATTCCAGCCAGTAGTTGCATCCATTGCCGTATAGGTAATCATTGATCCAGCAGAACCATTGGAGACTAATCGTCCCCAGACTTGGAGTTTGCAGGAAGCAGCGAATTTGATAGTCGCGCCTGCTTGCACTGTCAGGGTGATAGCATCCGGAACAGCGATACTGCTAGCATTGGTGATATTTCCTGCCCAGGTCGTGTTAGTGACCAACGTAGAACCGTCATTTGGCCTGATACCGATAATGGCTTCCTGATTGTTGGTGAAGGTATTGGAACCCGGTGCAATCGTTGACAAAGCGAAATAGCCGTTGTAGTTTCCATCCCATCCCCAGTTAAAGTGATACATGCCTGCACCGTCATAGCCGTCACAGACCCATGCATGACTACCCACGCCATCGCCCCTATAATAGACAGGACGATTGTTGGAGAGTTCATTTTGGATCAGTGCCTCCCAATCAGTATCCTTATATGAGGACCTAGAGACGAACTTCAGCGGTGCAAAGGCATAGCCGAAATAGTTCACCAGTGCTCTCGTCATAGGATCCTCATTGTTGAGATAGGATACGCCGGTACTTCCAGGTCCCCACATCGAACGACAGGACACCGCAGTCTGATACATCAGGGTAGCGATATCATTGTTCTGGGTAGAGATGCTGGCAGGCATATTAGTCCAATTGTAGCTTGTGGAACCGAAATCCGCATTCGTTGCAGGATAGCTCGACCAGGTATATCCATAGGTGCCCAAGCCTTTGCTTGGATACTTATGGTAGTTCATGATCTGAGCAATCGCTGTAGCGACACAGCCGGTCATCACATGGCCACCAGGACCTGAAACGTCAGCAGGACAGAGGGCATTGTATGGCCATCCCTGACCCCACGACGTCGTGAGTAGAGGAGCGACAGCGATAGCTGCGCTTTTTGTAGTGAGTCCGGTCGAAAGTTTCGACCACTGATTAGAGATGCTAGTAGAAGCGGTGATCGTATTGTCCGCCGCATACGAGATCTGTTGTTCATACGCATGCATAGCTCCCCAGAAGCTAGTTCCACTGAGAGTATCAGCAGGAGTCTTGGGAAGAATAAATGGACTTTCGGTACTGTATCCAAGGATAGGAGTCACCCTATCATCAGCAGATACAATCACGAAACTTTTCGCATTGCCGAATACGTAGAACGCATTCATTTTGGTATACACCAAAGACAATGAAGTAGAGGATAGGCTTACACCACGATTTTTGAGGTGATTGAACGCTATCTTCATCGCAACATCTTTGCTCACAGGAGCGCAGAAAGCGACATCGCTGATCGCACAAGCGACCATAAGAAACACAACGATTCTAAGAATTGCTTTCATGGTTTTTTTGTTGTATTATGTTATTATCATTGATTTTTTTTCATAGGAAAAAACCGAGAAGGTAAACTGTTAAAGATCAGCACACGACATGTCTTTTGTTTACGTTTTTCTGTTTTGTTATCTCTACTATAGGGAAATGAGACACAAAATCAACATATTATTTAGTAAATGTCAATAGTAAGAGATATGTAAAATATTTGCTCATAGCGAAGAAAGCGTTTGAAAATAGATGGCTTTTGCATATAAGAAAGAGGAAGTCAGAAGCGATGCATTATCGTCTACTGATGGTTTATGTCTTATCCAACCCATAAAAAATGAAAAATATCATTAAATTCTCTCTTCTCCTGACACTTCCATTGGTGGGATGACTGATGTTCGGCCAAGTTTCTGCCCAATCCAATCCTTTCTCAAGTATATCTATCAGGTACTGCAATGACGATCTGACAAGTAAGGAACTCAATATGATCGCTCAAGCAGGCAAAAATACACCTATATGTATCAACTATATCAATGCTTCCGAAAATCCTATCACCATCAATGTTGAGTTCAACGATAGTGTGATTACGGAAGGCGCAATCAAAGACAGTGCATGTAATGCTTCAGATAGACCAAAGACCTACTTCGCCAATTTTATCCAACCGTATGAGAGCAAGACAACACTCCCTGCAAAGAGTACTATTCAAAAAATCTATACCATCAAATACCCAATCGGATATAGCTGATTAAGCCATGGATGTCTGGCATATTTTATCGCTGGAGGCGATGTAAATGGAGGTTCTATGTTCACCGTTCGTATCCGTGCTACCAAATTTCTGGACTTTTTCGTGACCAATGCACAGGTCAAACAGACGGTCAAAATGACCAAGAAACCAGTTATCACGAAAGTATGAGATGAATGAACTATCAGCATGCAGATAAGTAACCAGGGAAATGTCGACGAGAAAATTCATATCACCTCAACCATAAGCAATATGTTTGGATTTACTTATGAATTCACATTTGATCAGGTGATAGGCGCCAACACATGAGTTACACTCACGACACCAGGTTTCATTTTGCCTGCTTACGGGGGATTATTTCAGTTGAGAAGTAAAATATCGTATACGCCAATATTTGATTTCAATATTATCAACGGAAAGCAACCATCGGAAATCTATGCATGAGGAACAGAAAATGATCGTACTTTCTTATTTTTTTGGACTCGGCAATCATGGGTAGTGATAGCGATAATTGCTGTGATAATAATCGCCATCATCAGGAAAATATATGGAAGAAAAGAGGAAAAAGCAGCAAATAATACTCTCCAGCAATAAAATATTTTTCTATGAGAATACTACCATAAATATTTTCTAATATTTCAAAAAAATAGGCGCGGAGATACCACGCCTATAGAAATTAATTAGGCCACATAAAGAGCATATTATACGCATTAGCATCTACCTTCATAAAGGTCAGGAAATCACTCAGAGACATCGAGCGAAGATTTCCATTGAAGGTAGTGGCATTGGCATACAAACAATCGGTATAATAGACGATAGAGGAATTTTCCGATTGTTTCCAATCGATAGAAAATACTACACGATAATGACCGATACCATTTATGCTGCTTCGTACCACGAAGGGAGTATGATAGCTGGTGATATGATAAAGCATATACTGTGTAGCTTCCCACCGCGAACTAGTGCTCTTTTGGAGGTAATGTATATATCCCTGATCATAAGTCATGAGATGCCATGCTAATGCAAGGATGTTGGTAGCGCCTTTTGTACTGGCTTCAGGATAGTAAGCAGTGCATCGATATCTGACTATACTGATAGGGGTAGGATAACAATAATTGTTATTTGCTGTGACGATACAATTGATGCAATTGACGTACGAAGTCCAACTACAAGAGAGGCCATCAGGTTGCTTATTGTGATAATACGCAGTCTTATAGATCGGATTGACAGCAAACATTTGGCTTGGAATCTGGCTTGCATTTGTAGTATTCAAGATACTCAGCGTAGCAGCTTTTGCCGCCCTGGTAGGCGTAGTATCTGCAACAGTAAGGGGAAGGATTACTTTCTCCTGAGGAGGAGATATAAGACTTGGTTTTTCACAGCTGACCATTCCTAGGATCAGGACTGCGAGAATCAATAATTTTTTCATACAACATACAGATAATTTTTTTTATTACTATTTTTATTTACTTGCTCACGGTAGCAGAAAGTTTCTGTTGCCAGGAAGATATATATTCAGTATGAGCTTCTGAAGCTACCTTCCCCGCCCATCTTCCCCCGCTATCGCAAGGGGATATTGAGCAGAAGATTATTTGTTGCCATACAAACATAAGGAATGAGATAGAGCTCGTACGCTAAACATATCAATGTTTCAGACAGTGACGATACTCGCTCATTTCCGCGAGAGATTCTATCTAGACAGAAAAAGAAAAAAATTGAAAAACCCCGAAAAAGATATTTTCGCACGGTAAATAGTGATGCACTCCAAGCAAGAAGAAGAAAAAAATCAGAGGAGTCTGGATTAGAATATATTGAGATAACAGCTAGAGACATCAGTCCCATTAATTTCCCGGATATAACATTTTTTGTTGAATCATTTATATTGGAGCGTTCATTTATCGCTTATTTTGCCCAGAGAAAATACTTCTTCCATTCCTCCGACGCTTCCATCATAATTTAATATGACAACGAGTGGATAGTCACGGGTATTGGTAGCTTGCATATCTATAATAGTAGAAAAGACCGTCGAATCCAGGCCGGGGGTATTGATCGCTTGTCCGTTGATGACGGAATTATAGAGACTGGCATATCGCTTCGTATGAGGAGATCTCTGGATGATATGCAAAGCAGTATTGGTAAGAATTCATTGATAGAAAGCCGTGCTTGCGCCACAGAGTCCTCCTCCGTAGAGGGGTATAGTTTTGCCTTTGACTATGGCAAATCCAACCATAAATCTTCATGTGGCTTGATCTGTATTTTGTATGGTATCCTGGAAAGAGAAGGTCTCATGTGGATTAATGACCCTTATGTTTCCGATTTTGGAAAATGCGAGACTGATGTTGTATCTTCTATACGCTGCATCATGGTTGATTCTATACCTATAGGAAACAACTTCGTATCCGAGTCCATAGAGGTCTTCATTGTTTTTGAAAAGATAGATATTATGGAGATTATCGTATTCACGTTGGGTGATGGAGAATCAATTGGTCGGTAGTGTATGAGCGATGCTATTTTTATATTGGATGAGTTTATTGAGGATGAGATTATCCAGAGCATCTTTCTGCGGGATATTTTCTAGCAACACAAAATCGACGAATCACGTATCTACCAGTAATTGTATCTTGTTGTTGCCATAGAGGAATGGCGAGGAGATGAATCCAGAAAATCCTCTTGAGATCATGGTTTTGAGGAGGAGGAGTCTGATGCGTTGATGTGCTTGTGCATAGCTGGATGATTTGTTGAGGAGGCTAAGAATATCACTATTTGCGATATAGATAAGAATATTATTTTCTTGCCTGATGCTTGGTACATTGCTCTGGAGGGGCTGAATCTCAGGTCGGAGATACCGTCCGGTAGTTGTGTCGATAGCTGCAATATCCGGGTCTGATGAGGTGAGGGTATCGAGAGTAGCAGAGCTATTCTGAGGGAGGAGACCAAAAATAATGGATACAAAAATGACGCCGACACCTCGTACAATTCTCCATCATTTTTGTTGCATAGCGCATATCCTAAGAGGAATAAAGCACTATATAATTATATACAAAAAATAAAATATGTCAAATAACGAAAAACCCGATCCGAAGATCGAGTCTATGAAAATATGATAGCGTATGTATTATCTTTTGCTCTTGAGTTCACTCCGTAATTTTTCTTGGTCTTTGCTTAATTTTTTTGGTATGTCGACCTGGGGTATCACATATAAATCCCCCCTCTTAGTGAAGAGGCCACCGCTACCAAATCACTTCCCCGCAATCTTGATCATATCACCGACTTGGGTGCCTTTGGGTACTTTGATTTTGAGCTTGCCTTCCGGGTGGTCAACTGAGATTTCTCATCATAATACCATGTCGAATATACTGATATTGGCTTTGGTATAGAGACTATCGCCTTTTCTTTCGTAGAGTCTGGAATGAGCGACATTGATCTGGATATAGAAATCCCCGACACGATGACTAGAAGATTCATCTCATTTACTATCGAACTTGATGTATGCTCCAGAATTGATTGCTGCGGGTATCTTGATCTCTAAGGTCTCTTTGATTTTTTCCAGTCAGCCATTGGGCAATTGTCTACCATCTTTGGTGAAAATTTTGCCTGCACCTCAGCATGCTCCACAAGCCACCTGACTCTGCATGACCCCAAAGGGTGTCGAGATTTGTTGGACAACACTCCCACGTCCATGACAAGATTCGCAGGTTTTTTCTTCGACTCCTGTAATCTTCTTGAGTCTACTATAGGCGATTTTCTTAGTGACTCCTAGATAGGATTCTTCAAAAGTTATGTCGATTGCTACCTGGATGTCTTCTCCACCTTGGACGCTTTTTTTCTTGCTTCATCAGCCGAATCCTCCACCAAAAATACCACCCATAAGATCGCCGATATCAAAATCTCCAAAGTCGACTTGTCATTGTCCACCTCCAAATCATCAAAATCATCCCTGACCATCAAATCACGAATATCCTCCTTTCCTATATGCATCGTATTGGCCTTTTTTCTTTTCGTCGCCGATGACCTGATAGGCTTCATTCATCTCTTGGAATTTTTTCTTGTCGCCACCTCTATCTGGATGATGCTTGACCGCTGCTTTCTTAAATGCTTTTTTGATCTCTTCTGCAGAGGCATCTTCCTGGACTCCCAAGATATCATAATAATTCTTCTTTACATCAAAATCCATCTACTCTACTTCATAAACTAAAATACTATTCCCTGGTCCCAATTCCCTGGTCCCAATTCCCTGATTCCCAATTCACCGGTCCCAATTCCCTATTTCCCTCTTCCCCGGTCTTTGTAGTAGCACTATAGCACTTAGAGTGATATTATACTAAATTCCCCAAAAATTGCAAATAAAATTCTGTAGTAGTATCAATGTTTTTTTACAAAAAAAAGTACTCCGAAGTTTGACAGAAAAATATTTCTGAATATACTTAAGACAAGTAAGATAAAAATTTATATTTTATCATCCTCCATGGATATAGCCAAACAAGTTGCACATTTTACTGCCTTGCCGTATGAAACCAAGAGAGCAAAGGTGATAGATATGCTCAGACAGCTCCAACGAACTCATGAGACCTTCGCGATGTTCTACAAGACGGTCAGCTCCGTAAAAAATATATCAGAATCCTCGTTAGCATACCTCTATCAGTCTATCTTGGAGATAGCCCAAGAACTTGAATCAGGCAGAAAAGACCAAGCGCAAGACAAAATCAGAAAGATGTCAGAAGTGATGATGGCTATCAAGAAGCAGGAAGAACAGGAAAGAAACCGTGAAGGAGATCCAGATGAAACATTAAAAAATATATAATCTTTATTATTTCATTGAAGAAAAAAATGGCAGTAGAAAATAAAGAGATGCAAGAGGCACCAAAAGATGCCGACAAAGAAACATTAGACCTCATCACAGGAGCAAAACCTGAAGAGGTAAATAAAGCCGTAGATAAAATAGTTCCTAATCCGGAAGAAACAAATAAGAAACTCGCCAATTATACTCTTACTCCTGAGACATTATCGATAGAGAAAAAGCAGACCGGGTTCGATGAGAAAATTTCACTGAAAGCGCTACCAGGAGAAAAACAAAACTATACCATTCCCTTGTTGGATATCAGGAATCTAAAATCCGGAGACTCCAAGATACCTGCGGAAAATGCATCATCTATCATCAATGCCATCGATACATTATGAGCGTTTCAAACTATGGATATTATCTGATGTACCGATGCCAGCAAGATCGATACTCCAACTGCAATAGAAAAAAACAAGAATCAATTCGACACAAATAGAGCGAAATATCTCGCAGCTGGATGAACATGTCCGAGCTACGAAGACCTATCGAAATCACCGAAAGACCCGCAAAATACCATCCTATGATATGCAAGAGCGATGGAGTGAGTACTCTCATTAAATCTTTCTCCTGATCAGATGAAAAAGGTGACGATAGGCAATAGATTATGAACCAAGGAAGATTTCTGACAGGAAAGAGGATTTGACATAAAGACCAATTATACCAAGCAGATTGATGACCTCATCAGATGAGCTACATACGAAGAGCTGTATAAAATGATGGGAGAACTTACATTGGAGAATATCTGATATGGATATAATAACAGTAAATTTAAGGATGAATATACCATCAGCACCAATTATATGAGTACGATGAGGGATAAACTCACAGGAGTAGAGACACAATTATTAACTACGGTGCTCCCAAAAGGGACAGAGATAGTAGGCAAAAATCCAGAAGATGAAGCTAAGATGAAAAAGCAGATTTCGGATTATCTCAATCATCTGATCACTACAAGCATGGGAGGACATTATGATAAATGAGTGTGGGACAATAAGGAATTCACCCACAAGGAGTATTATACCATGGCAGCCGTACATGACAAATTGATCACCAAGGATGAATTTACGAGGTTAATGGAAGACAAGGATATTTCCATTTTGGAAAACAAATCATTGGAATACAAAGATGCATCAGGGAAACCATATGCGCTCAAAGATTTAATACGCGAAAAATGAGTGACAAGGGTATATAATAAGTGAACAACAAATCCTTATACCAAAGAATCCTGACGGAAAGTATATGAGGTCGAGGAAAAACAAGGTACACCACGTCTCAGCGAAAATCAGAAAACTATTTCACAAAAAGATTATGTCCTCATAGGACTCTATCTCGAGATGAAAAAAGATTCAGCGAAAAATTAGTCGATAGCGATATAAACCCGTTTTCAATCAGTATATCAGATTCATATTTTCCTAAATTCAGGATTCAAGAGATTGGCTTTGTGTCACGGAGAAGTCATCCAATCATCGATCAATCTTTTGATGGAATGCTGTCACTGGGCAAGATTTTCTCCACAGGTCGTAAAGGGGATATTCAGATTTCTCAATCTTTTCCGAAGAATTTTATCTCCTCCCATGTGTTGGAGTTTTTGTGAAGTAGACAAATAATCAGATTGATTCTGAGCAGACTGTTGCACAGCTTCGGATACAACTAGCTCAGGCGCTTGCATTGTTTGTCTGAGGATATTTATCTGGATTGTTATATGAGTATTGACCATCTCCATGCCTTGTTCTCGGCCATAGAGCCTGATGATATCTTCAACGTCCATGGTAACAAAAGTATCATGAGCGATATCTATTTTTTTATCAATATGTTCCGAGGTATGTTTCTGATGAAGATCTGATGATGGTCCAGAGAGTTGAGCCATACTCGGCGTAATAGACAAAACACCAGCGAGCAAGACAGCACTTGGTGTAATCTTTTTAAGGCGTGAACCGGATGGCTTTTTATTATGAGATGCTTGCGAATCCGACATATTTTTTTTGTGCATATCGCCCATATATTCCCAGATAAAATCACCATGCCATTATACACAAAAGCACAAATTTGTCAATAAACATAAAAAAGTATAAAATGCTATTGCTTTATAATAAGAAATATATATAGTATAAAACACACACGAAGAATATATCTGTGTATCTATGTTTCCTGTCGATGATTTCCCCAGCTTTGGATTTTGTTTTCCTGCTTTTACATAAAGGGGTCTGAAGTTTCAGCCCTGGAAGAAAGGTTGTTTGAAGAAGTTGGTTTACATCGGCATAAAGTCCCCCCCGTGATTCACGGAGGGGCATTTTTTTTGCAAAAAAATCTTCTTGCATTTGCCGAAAGAAGCTATATAACAGTCACTAAGCAATCTTTTTTTCATAGTTTAAGGTTGGTTTAGGGTTTTTTTGGTTCACGATTGCTGGTCCCGGAGTTTTTCCCGGGACCCTTTTTCAAAGAAAAATTACTCACTATGGTACAATAGTGCATAAGTAGACACTACCTTCATCTAAAATCCAAAATCCATCATTCAAAATCAATTATAGTCCATTAAGAATTATTTTTTAAATGTCGCCATTAGTAAAATTACTACGATACAATGTCAGTTCAGATGATTTGCATCTGACTAGAGTTTTTTCGTTAGTTGGCGCCTGTCCCGCAAGGCGGGAGGTCGATGCCAAAAAGTGACCCTACGGAGTAATGAAAAGATATATATCAAGGTTAAAAGTAATACTAGCGAGGCGTTATAAAAATAGAGAACGTAGTACTTTTTGTCTTAGTTATTTTTCGTCATCCTCAACCCACATGGCATCTTTTTTACCACGAAGAGATAATAATTGAGACCAAAGAAGACGAGGGCCATGACGGTAAATATGATAAGTTTATTAGTTCTCTCCGTGCCTTGGATCAGGATAAAGATCATCATGATGAGCGACCGTATCCGCACAAACGCTCTCACTTCTTTTCTCGTCCATCACAGTCCGAGCAACCTATGATGCAGATGGGTATAATCGCCTTTGAGCGGACTTTTTTTCATGACAAATATTCTCCATAATCAGACCCATATCGCATCGAAAATCACCAACGACAAGGCGACAATCAAGGTCCCTATCTTGGCTCCTCCGACGACGGAAAGGTATGCTAAACTAAATCAGAAGAACATAATACCGACATCTCTCATCAGCCCAAGCGGCTTATATTCTACGACGGTAGATACCAAGGAAATACAGAAGAGAACGAAGGAGATATTCTTGACGAAGAGGAGTGTCTGGAGATTGATATCGGTGAAATTGGTATAATGTTTGAAGACGACAAATTGGATCAGCAAAAATATTGTAAGGAATCCGATGCTGGAGACACCACTTGCTTGGGCGTAGATACCATCAAATCGGTTGATAGCATTGATACACAATATCGCCCGAGCAACGAATCCGATTGCCAAAAGCCATTGCGGCATAACTCGGACATTGCCATTGATGATAAATTCCTGAGGACCGAAACTGCCTATCCGGACAGCCAAAAAAGCTCAGAGGATATGTCCGATCAATCTCAGATATGGTGGGACTTTAAACGTGATCTTGCCGATATAATTGAGCTCTTCCAAAAGTTCGAAGATAACGATAGGCAGCGAACCAAAGAGCAATCACCAGAAGAGATGATTATGCAGATACTGGGGAAAGAGGAGTGCGATAGTAAGAAAAAATGCTATATAGACAAAGATGCCTTGGATGGTAGGGACAGGTTTCCTGGTATTTTTGAGATCATTCCCGGGCTTATCGAGGACCTTGAGTTTGCGGAAAATCCAAAGCCCACTCCAGGCAACTGCTCCAGCGATAATCGGAACCAAGAGATAGTTCATCAAGAAAAAAATAGGGTAAACTACCAAGTAGTGTAGTTTTTTGGTCAGGAAATTCTAATGAAAATATGTGAAGAGAATCCTTTGGTTGATATTAATTTACTATATCATGTTTTGTATTTAAGTTTTGATTGGTGGTATAATTTTTCTATATCATTGAATTCATGTGCTTTCTGCTACTGCTATTGTTGGTGTATTTAGTACTATTGTGGGAATATTGAGTTTCGATGTTGGTGTAATGGTCCATAATTTTGTTTGTACATCATAACCAACATCCTTTATAAGGTTACCTTCTATATGGCTTGTATGCAAGATTCAATCTTTTACATAAAATCCTACTGGAAAGGAGGACTGATCTTTAACTTGCTTCCCTTGTACCAATTGTCATAAATCATTAATTCAATATTCTAATCCATTTCATAAATTGGTCAAAATAGTTTGTAAAGCGGAATAATCAATATATATTTGATTATCTAAAAATGTAAGTTCCGTAGTGACTAGTCAGTTTTTGTCAACAGAAGCAACTATTTTGTTGTTGAGTGTTGTATTAATAATTTCAGCGGGTTTTATCTTACCAGCATCAGTTGTATGAGTAGTGGTAATATTACCAACTTTAGTATTAGCTTTATCAACAACCACTTTACCAGCATCAACTTTAGAATTTTTAGTAATTAGTGTAATAGGGATAGTTTCAGTTTTTTGAGGAGTAGGCTTTACCTCTTGATGAACATAGAAGTTAAGATTTTGATCAATAGGAGCAGATTCAGTTGATTTGACAGCATCAGGCTCCTGAGAAAAAGTAGCGACAGGAGTATCGATGACCGTAGCAGTAGTATCCTTCTGATTAATAGTTCCCGACTTCGCGGCGATCAGTGTGCTTATATCATTACCATATTTCTGGAATTCGCCCTCAGGGAGATATCCTTCACGAGCTTTCTTTTTCTCTGCAATCTCTTCGTCGATGAGTGCAGTGATATCGTTTATGCGATCATTAATATTGACGCTGTATTCTCCATCTTGTTGACCATCCTCCTTGCCCAATACTTTATCTATTTTTCTTTGGAGTTTATTAGGGAGTTTAGCAAAAAGTTCGCTTTGTTGGAGAATTTTGAGATTATCAATCTGCTTTTGCTGCTGTTCAGCAGGTGAGACGGTCTTTCTTAATGCTGGAGCAGCAACGGCTGCCATTTGAGGAATAGGTCTTTCCTTGGTTATTTTTTGGAGTTCGGCAACACTTTCCTCTGCTGTATTCTTCGTTACCGCATTAGCTTCCATCTGGGTCTTGGATTGATCGATATATGCATTCAATGCGCCATCGGTGAGCTTACCGTATTTTCCATCCCGGGTATCGGATTGTCCTTTTTTTCCGTTTCATTTTAGGAAAGCATCTTTGTCCTTGCCGTTCTTCAGATTGGAAGCGAGGAAATTTTGAAGTGATTGGATATTTTCTTTGGTCGGATTTTGCAATGCCTTGAGTATCGTATCTCTAGCTGGCAGATTCTGATATACATCAGATTCGAGCTTACTGATAGATGCATGTAATAATCATATTCATTTGCTTTCGTTATATGTTTCCTTGGTATTTCCATCTGTCTTGATCGTGCTTGCATCGACCGCTACATTTACATTAGCGAATTTAGATTCCATAGTAAACGGAGCAATAAGTATTTGAAGGCTTTTCAGCGCAGCCTCATCGGCATCATCTAGACGGGTAGATGATTCGGGATTTGATATGAATATATTCTCAATCTGTGTATATATATCCTTGATGTGGTTTTGTCCTTCTGCTGTATTGGCAAGATTTTTAAGTCATTCCTGAAAATTCCTATCTAGAAGATTTTTAATCTGTTCTGCTTGTTCTGGTGCTTGCACAGCAGCTTCGACTTGTTTGAGTTTGGCGTCGAATTGATCGGATTGTAGCTGCTCGGTGGTTTTTGGAGTCGCTTCGGTTTTCTGTTCTTGCCCTGGTGTCATGGGAATAGGATGATAAGATAAATATGAAGAGACTAAATCTTCGCTAGCATTGCATCGAGTTCGTCGATGTCTTTCTGGTCTTGTGTATTTGATTCCATTTCTTTGGCCTTGAGTCTCTGGAGAAAAATGCTCGCCTGTTGGAGCTTGGCTTTTTGAATATCATCATCCATAGTTTTGATGCTAGCGGTGAACGTCGAGATGAGGAGATCAATCAATGTCTCATCCAAGGGATTCGCCTCGATAAGGACAATCAAACCTCCTGCCAGCGGCCAGGTATTTTGAAGATTTCTCAGCATACGGAGGGTATACGTTTTCTTGTCCATACTTACCCATGAGCGAAATAAAAAATAGCATAAAGTAGTATACTCCGAATCAGTGAATTTGTCAAATATTTACAGCAGAATATTTACAGGATAAAGACGCATCCAAAAGATAAAAATATTCTTGTTTTTCTAGTAGCAAAAATTTATAATCGATGTTGAATTTTGGATGTTGAATTTTGAATATTGGTATTTTATATTGAATAAGAAGAAGAAAGATGAAAGAGAATTTAATTCAGAAGAAGAGTTTTGAATTTGCTTTAAAGATTATCGTGTTGTACAAACAACTAAAAGAAAAATGAGAATTTATAATCTCTAAACAAGTACTCAGAAGTTGAACAAGCATTTGAGCTAATATTGAAGAAGCAATAGCATGACAAACAAAAAAAGATTTTCTGACCAAATGTTCTATAGCCTCAAAAGAGGCGAGAGAGACAAAATATTGGTTAAGATTATTGCAGGGAAGTAGCATATACCCTTGTAATTATGATGATTATATAAAAGAAATAGATAGCATAATAAATATTCTTACAAAGATTGTAAAAACAACAACAAATAGTATATTATATAGAGACTAATTATATACATATTCAGCATTCATCCAAAATCTAAAATTAATTAAGGTCCAAAATCCAAAATCAATAATGTTGAATGTTGAATGTTTGATTCGCTAGAATGAACTATTGTATCTTACAATAGATTATAATAAGACACTACCTTAATCCAAAATCTAGAATTCAAAATCCAAAATTAATTAAGGTCCAAAATCCAAAATTTTATTATATCATTATTAGTTATGGAAGAAGCAATATTAAAACCACGTCATTCGCTTTCTCATGTCTTGGCGCAAGCTGTCCAGAGAACTCTGGATCCAAATGCGAAACTCGGTATCGGACCTGCGATAGACACCGGATTCTATTATGATTTCATCTTCTCCGAAGGGGTGGAATGCAAGGAAGACCAGCTCAAAGAGATCAATAAGATGATGGTCAAGATTGTCAAAGAGACCCAAAATTTTGATAGGATAGAACTGACCTACGACCAGGCCAAAGAAATCATCCTCATGCTTGGTGAGGAATTCAAGATAGAATTATTGGACGAGTTCAAAGCTCAGGGAGAAAAGATATTTTCCTACTATGTAAATAGCATCCCGATGGCAGCCAAAGATAATCTGCTCAGGGGATCTCAAGAAGGATACTTCACAAAATACGGCAAGATTAACGATTATCTCAATGCCCATAAGTCATTCAAGAAAATAATCGCTGACCGCTATGTCACCTTTATCGACATGTGCGAATGACCGCATGTTGCCACCACCAAAGAGATCAATCCTGACGCATTCAAACTCGATAAGATTGCAGGCGCATATCGGAGAGGAAACGAAAAAAATCCGATGATGACCAGAATTTATGGCTTAGCATTTGAAGACAAAGAAGCATTAAAGACGTATATAGAGATGATAGAAGAAGCCAAAAAACGTGACCATAGAGTGTTAGGGAAAAAATTATGACTTTTTGTTTTTTCTGATCTTGTCTGACCTGGATTGCCACTCTATACCCACAAAGGAAATATTATCAGAAAGGAGATTATCAGATATTCAAACGAACTTCAATCTGATATCTGATACCAGGAGGTGCATACGCCCAATATGAACAAAGCGGAACTGTTCAAGATATCATGACATTACGAAAAATATAAGGAAGATATGATGAGAGTCGTATCAAATTATTCAGAAGAGGAATATTTTTTGAAACCGATGAACTGTCCACAACACACGCAGATATATGCAGCAGAACAAAGAAGCTACGCGGAGTTGCCTATCAGGATATCAGATTTTGCTAATCTCTATCGTGATGAAAGACCAGGAGAACTCAGTGGTTTGACGCGTCTCAGATGTTTCTGTCAGGATGATTGACATTGTTTTTGTCGTGAAGATCAGATCAAAGCGGAATTTGAGTCTGTATTATCAGTGATAAAAAAAGCACTCTATACCTATGGTATGTCTTCATACACCATCAGACTTTCTTTGTGGGATCCGAATAAGAGAGAGAAATATTTAGGAGAACCTGAGACCTGGGAGAAATCACAGAAATTACTGGAAGAGATTTTGATAGACAACAAGATAGAATATATAAGAGCTGAAGGAGAAGCGGCAATCTATGGACCAAAGATGGATATTATGATCAAGGATTCATTGGGAAGAGAACGGCAGATTTCCACTATCCAACTTGATTTTATCATGCCACAGAGATTCAAATTGGTCTATACAAATAATGAATGAAAAGAAGTGACACCAGTGATGATCCATAGAGCAATCATCTGATCTCCAGAAAGATTTATGGGGATACTGATTGAACATTTCGCGTGAGCATTCCCATTGCGGTTGGCTCCACAACAGATTACTTTTGTCCCTGTCGCAGAAAATTTCATTGAGTATGCAAAGCAAGTAGCAAGTGAAATGAAAGCTACATGACTGAGAGTTGATGTCGATGAAAGCAGCAATTCCTTCTCCAAAAAAATCCGTAATGCGGAGATACAAAAGATCCCATACATCGTTATTGTCGGGGAGAAAGAGGAAACAACAAAGACACTTTCCATCCGTGAATACAGAAGCAAAAAGCAGTACGAGACGGGAGTGACGGAGTTTATCGAGAAGTGTACACAAGAGATTAAGACAAGAGCACTATAAAACGTAATTGGTTATTATGATGATAATGAAAAATCCCTCCCGGAAACGGGGGGATTTTTTTTGAAACAAACTACTCTGTTCATTTTTTCTTGCGGACATAATGACCTCTGATGATGTCTAGGCATAGCTGCCGGTCGGCTTCATGCATACAGTGACACGCATTGATTCTCTTTTCAGCATAATTGAGCACTGAACTCATTCCGGTGTTTTGGAGGAAACGCATAAGCCATGCAGCATCCTTCATTCCCTTATCTACGAGTCGTTCTAGGTCATCTTTGGGTCCTAGAAATTGCATACTGATGTTATTAGGAGGACTTTTCGTCTCTACAAACGAATAGGTCTTTGTTCCTACACTTCCGGTATTTATCGGAAGATTCTGTTCTGCCCGATAGGGCTTTTTCGCGAATTTTGGCATAGAATATCGATTTTTGTTTCGTGTATAGATAATCTTTTTAATAAAGAAGTCAAGCATTTAATTTAGTAAATAAAATAAAATGATATAATACAATTGACATTTTATAGTAAATATATAAAAGAGAAGAAACCAAACCAAAAATAAATAAATAAAAAAAATGAAAAAAGTATTAGTATCTCTGTTACTTCTGATGATAATCAGTAGTAGCATCATAGCAAATCCGCTTACACAAAAGGATATCGCGTATATTGCAAAAGAGAAGAAAGGCAAAAGATTGCTACCAGAAGATATCAAAAAATTTAAACCTTTGCTCACCGAGACAGGAGAAGCGGTATTTGTTACCAAGAAACTTACCTGGAACAGACAGGACAAAGAAGATCTTCTGACGCTGATGTACGTTTTGGATGCACCATCATTATTCCAGATTACCTCCATTGCCCGGTTCGATACCGACAATAAAGTCGCCGATGTCGCCTGGGAACTCTTTGAAGGAGAACGGTATGACCACAAGAATGCCGGGAAGCAGGTTGCAACTGAGCTGCTTGCGGTTGATCAGTATCCCATGGAAGTCGCTGCTTCACTCTGGGGATATCAGTCGAAGCTAACGCTGGCTCAGCTTACACAACTTTTTGCTGCTGCTACAGCGAAATCAAGCGCCACAGAAAGTTTCTTTGCTCCCGATGCATTCAAATTAGCAGTTCAATTGGCAACAAAAGGCCATGCCAAAAAGGAAGTCTTAGCGCTTCTCGAAAAAACTATGGATATCAGCAACCTCAGGATTAGTTCACAGGCTGTCGCTGCAATCAAACAAATCAGGTAGAACAGTTCCTGAAATCTATATACATAAATAGCTTGGGTATTTCCCAAGCTGTTTTTTTAACAAAAAAATACAAATATAAGATTGACATTTATGTAATAATTGCTGCAATTGGTGTCGCTTTTTAATAAATGGAATATAATTGGCTAGTTTATCTTCCTAACCACTATATATCCATGGTCTCGACTAATGATTTAGACGTAAAAGAGCATTTAATTCAAGATGTAATAAAAA
>CAYXBC010000008.1:0-26942 GCA_964463255.1 uncultured Candidatus Peribacteria bacterium
ATACGAGATTCGCCTTAGTCTCGTGGGCTCGGAGATGTGTATAAGAGACAGATACTGTCCATAAGGCCCAGTAGGCATACTTTTTCAATACGTATTATCAACCATAATGGTATGGCTATTTATATATATAGATGTGGGGTCTGCCCTTGGTTGAAGATCGTATTGGAAATAAACATGATTAGTTACACATTGACCACTCCAGGGGAAAAATGTTATTCATTCAAATATTTGCCCAATAGAGCCGTATACAGAAAATGTGGTAAAGTGATTAGTCAGAAACACCACTCATTTCTTTCCGTTTGATAATATCTTTATCTCTCCTGTTCAGAAGTATTGGTAATTGATATTATCTTCAGAGTAAGAGATAGAGAGATATCAGGAATAGTCTTGATAAGATTGAGGGAGTTCGACCTCAATTTCCACATTAGTCGGATTCCCAGATTCATCTTCGAAAGTTATTGGTTTGCCTGATTCTCAGAGTTCTACAGTCACTACTCAGGAAGAATTATATCCGAGATCACCTTGAGTGAGGTATTTAGGTGTGATGAGTGTTCACGAGAAATCATTACCATCAGTCTTTGCAACCACACCTTCTGGATATCTTACCCTAATTTCTTTAGGATCCTTGCTGGTATCTGATGTATGGACTATCGGTGCCAAAAGTTTTCCTTGTGATGCAGAGAGATCCAAAGGAGCTGACCCTTCCAAGGTCCTTCCATCCTTCCCTAGGGAAAATCTACCTTTGCTTCTCAGCTGAGATTCGACAGCAGCAATATCTGCCATAGCAGGGATCATAACGGTAGCTCAGTTTCAACGAGATTGATTTCATTGAGCAAAACTTTCCACCTGGAGTGTCTGATCTACCAATCCATTATCGGGAGTAGCAGCATGAGTAGCTATATATCCTGACAATCCCAAGAGTAGCACGCTGAAAAGCTTCACAAGTCCGACCAATCACGCAGCACCCACGAGATACTTTCTGTGGTGTTTGCGAAGGTGCTTGCTGAGTTCAGGGATATGTTGCAAGGCGTTGTGGAAATGTTTTGTCATTGCTATGGTGTCGATATATAAAAATCTCCACTTCAAGTATATCCCCGCGAGAGTAAATATTCAAAAAAACACTGTCACTACTATAATATTGGATTGACAGTGCTGATGATTTATATGTAATATATAATAATTACAGTATTGACATTAGTCATTAGTCATTAGTCATTAGTCATTAGTCATTAGTCATTAGTCATTAGTCATTAGTCATTAGTCATTAGTCATTAGTCATTAGTCATTAGTCATTGGTCATTGGTACATACTCGGGATATTGGTATCCTCCGAAGTAGTCGTAAAGAGTTTCTTTTCGAGCATCAGGAGCTGGCTTGGCGAGAGAGTAGGCAATAGCTCAGTTCTAAAGAAGTCCATAATCGGAGAAAACTGAGAATGATCTTTTATGTTTTCATAATAGAGATACATAGCATACACCACTTCCTCATTGGTACCTACGCATTCGAAAGGTTTGATGCCTTGGATGCCGAGGAGTTCCTTATAGAGCGGGAGCAAATTTTCACGATTATACAATTCCTGACCAAAAATCCTCTGGATATCCGCATCACTGACAAACGGCCTTAATGTCGCATAGACGAAGGCACATTTGGGACATTTCCCACATCGGCGCTGATCAGTCGTCTTGTTGGCTTCGATGACCTTGAAATTATTGTTGCAGCTGCTGAAGACATCAAAATACTGATCATACTGAGCAAATATCTTGGCAATTTTGATCTCATACATCCCCCTGAGAAGACTGAAATATTCGACTTCAGGCGAGAGATAGCGTTTGCTATACTGATTAAAATCTGATTCAAACTGATAACTTTTGCTCCGCTGATGATTGATCGAGATACCATCCAGGACAGTATTGCCTTCATTGGCACTTTTTTCATTGGACATAATGATATATCTATAGTCATAGAGGTAGGCTCCAGTCACGAGGACAAAAGCAATAATTCCACTGATAGGCACATGCCCATTATAATATCATTGGCTATTCATCTCAAAAAGTTTGGGATCCATAGTTCTGAGCATGACCAATCTCGGCGCTCAGATACGGTCGCCGACGACGTTATGGAGATAGTAATCTTTGCCGAAGGTCGAGGTATAGAAAGGGATATCGAGCTTTTTGACGGCCTCTATGCTGACAAGGCTATCTTTTCCTCATCCGAGAGCGATCATAGGGAGGGATGATGTTGGATGGAAAGGCGTAGCAGGAGTCCCTTTGGACCCGTCGATGAAATTACAGAAATTGAGCGGGGAGAGCTTATTGGTATAGAAAAATTCCCCTAGCCCTTGGGTATAAAAATCCTTTCGGAATCTATGCTGATCCTCAGTAAGTTTTCAGGTCTCTACAACCAAATCATGCGTGGGGCAGAGTTTATAATAACTGATGCCGAGGGCCAGGGAAAGATGGAAGAGGAGGGTATCCATAACCGCAGGATCTATGTTTGCTATCGGTATAAATCATGGACAGGAGAAATCGATAGTCTCCACAAAATCGACCTCATGATCGAAACAATACGAAAACGTCGCCTTGAGGCTTTTGGGGTCGAAGCTATATCCAGTAAAGAAAAATGTGCTAAACGTTTTCATCCTCTTATGAGGCAGATAAAATCATGGGTATAGTAGTCATCGACGCGTAGAAATCAAGGAATAGGAAAAAGATGGAATCCGTAGGTTACCATACCACCTCATTCCGGCATCAAGCATGCCCTCGTGCCAAGGATTGGAAGAGAGGGTCTTGCGGCCGGAATCTAAGGCAATATTGCTCTTTAGCATGGATTCCGGCTTCAATCCGGTACGCCGGAATGAGGTATATGAGGAGAGATATGAATTCCTCCGAATTACAACCACAACCCACCGCCAGGCTTGTCCGCCGGTATAGGCGGATGCACGCCGCGAGATAGTAAGCTATATATAGATTAAGCGAAAGAATGGAACGAGCCGACTGGGTCCCGTCGCAGACGGGGAGGAGGTGAGTTGGTAGGAAATGTGTCGATAAAATAGGTATCCAGAGCATTGTATCTGGCTAGAGTTTTTTCGTTAGTTTTTGGGGCAATGCCAAAAAGTAACCCTACAGAGTATTTTTAAAGAGAAAGATGTTATCAGGTTAATTATTTCTAATTACCGAACTAAGCGATAAAGAATCTGAATTGTAATTTCCCTCCAAAATACTATATTGTCACCAGACAAGTCTTTACTCAGACTACCCGAATACTGATGGATTTCGAGGGATTCAAGGACAAAAAGATAGCAATAGTATGATACGGAAGGGAGGGGAAATCTTCTTGTGATTTTCTGATCAAGATAGGTATATCTCCACAAAATATTACAATTTTGGACGGCGCAGAAAAGATACCATGAACACCAGATTTTGGCTGTGAGAGCATATTTGGCGAGCATTATCTAGATACTTTGGACCGCTACGATATCATTATCAAAACCCCAGGCATCTCCATATATCATCCCAAGATAGCTTCCGTGAAGGATAAAATCACTTCGCAGGCGCAGATTTTTTTTGATCACTATCAAGGCAAAGTCATCGCAGTTTCTGGCACCAAAGGAAAATCTACTACGGTAAGCCTAATTTATGAGATGTTGCAACACGCTGGACGCGATACACAGCTTATCGGAAATATCGGGAACCCCGTGCTTGATTATCTAGATACAAAAAATCCACAGTCACAGACCAATCAATATGCGGTATTTGAGCTGTCGAGCTATATGCTCGAGTGACTGACCAAAAAAAACTATATCAGCGTACTACTCAATATCTATGCCGACCATCTCGATCGACACCAAGGATTCGAGAATTATCAGGATGCAAAACTCAATATCCTCAAAGGAAGTCAGTATAATCTCGTTAGGGATGAAATCATGGAGAGACACAACTTTACTTCGCAGGAAGTTAAGGAGGAAGCTATCCGTATCTTCGGTCACGAAGGGAGATATAGATATCAGGATGGATGATTTTTTGTCGATGGGACCAAGGTGCTTGACGATGATAAACTCCTACTCAGAGGCGAGCACAATAGGATGAATATCTGTGCAGTGCTTGGTATCTGTGATATTATGCAAATAGATTATGAAGTATTAGCCGAGACCTTAGCGACATTCAAAGGGCTTCCCCATAGGATGGAAATCATCTGAACTTATGGAGAGATTATTCGGGTGGATGACGCGATTTCCACGACCCCGGAAAGCACCATCCAGGCAATCAAGACCTTCGATCACCAAATCGATACCATATTTCTCTGAGGAACGGATAGAGGATATGTCTTCGATGACCTGATAAAAACCATCAAAACGTATGGCATCAGAAATATCGTTTTATTTCCCGATTCCGGCAAAAGAATCCTTGAGGCAATCAAATCTCAAGATATCCAAAACTTCAATATTCTCCAGACTGACGATATGAAAGCAGCAGTACTCTTCGCATACCAACATACCCATCCATCCAAGATTTGCCTCCTTTCCACAGCATCACCAAGCTATTCTCTACGAAAAAATTTCGAAGAAAAAGGTGACCTCTTCAAGAGATATATAAAAGAAATAGGATAAATGAGAAATTGAATCATTGTTTAGAAATTACCTGTCCTCGAAGGAGGGGAAATTGAAAATTAGAAATTTTTTACCTCCTCATCTAGATATCATGAAAAAACTGATTTTTGCTCGGATAGTAATCGGTATTTGATTTGGAATAGTTTCAGCGCATCAGCCGAGACTAACCTTTCTCTCTCCTCCAGGATGGATCACACAAATCAGCAATCCGGAAGTCTCGCAAGCATTTTATGGTATACTTTCCTGACAGGAAGATGTCTACCAGATTACGTCTGAGAGCGGATTCTTCCTCTACCTCAGTATCGTAGTGCCTGAGATGATAGGCAATAGGACAGATTTTACCGTAGATATCATAGAAGGAAGCTCAGCGACATATACTAGATTGGATGGAAAGAGGTATATACGGACAGGTTTCTACGAAAAATTTGCAGGAGATAATTATCTCCAGTGACCTACATTTGAAAAAGAGGTCGGACCAGGAACCTATACCATCAGAATTACCAATCCAAATAATCTGTGAAAATATTCGCTCGCTATCGGAAAAATAGAAAGCTTCCCGCTCAACGAAACAATTCATACCTATAAGGTCTTGCCGACGCTCAAGACAGTATTTTTTGGGAAACCACGATATATGATGTTTCGAAATATCGTCTGATGAGCATTGATAGGCGCAATCATAGTAATCATACTTCTCATCCGGTTTATCATAAGGCTCATAAGGTATCTCTCAACGAGAAAGACTTGACTTTAACGGGTAAATATGTATTAATAACACGCTAATTTCCCAGCAAAAAAACAAACCTTAAAAAACAGATGTAGACGTATGGAAAACGAAGGTACAAAAGAAGAGATCAAGAATTTATTGATCATGAAGGATGATGCGAACACGAAAAGTTTTCTCAATCACATTATGGAGGGAAAAAGAGTGGTGATCAAAATCACCCAAGGGAGAAAAAACAAGAATGTGACGTGGGATGACAAGAAATTGTTTTCGTACGAAGTGTCCAGAGCTGGAAATGCTCAGTACAATGCTGTTTCTGTAATCAGAGACATGCTAAAGCTGCAGTATCCAGAGATTAGTTGGACGCGAAAGATTGTCGAGCCATTGATTTGGTTCGAAAATTAGTGATGTATTCATCAACAAAAAAGAGAGTCCGGGATTTTCCCGGACTTTTCCCGTTCTGTTTGAAAACAGCCCTGAAATCATTATCGTCAAAAAACATTTATATTCTAGAGAGAACATATGAACATAAAAAGAATGATATTTTGATTGCTATGTATAGGTATCGCGTCATGAAGTGTGACATTCGCTGATGATCAGATCAATCTCCAATGATTTCTGCAATCGTATTTTAATGTAATTATAAAAGATTGGATGATACCCCAATCCTACAAATATATCAGAGTACAGTATAAGGATATCCCAGGTTCCTGATTTAGAGATCTGCTTCAGAAAACGATTTATCTGGATATGTTTCCTAATATCCCAGCCAAACTTCCTTTGCTCGCCCCGGTGACACAGAAACAGGTAAGCGATATCATCCAAAGCAAATTGCCCATCACCATACCGTATCAGGAAGGTGCATATGTCTCTACTCAATGGCTAGCAAAAGTACTTTTACAGGTACAGACAGCACTTCAGGAGATAAGACAGACCTATGTTATTAATTTCGATCAATCACTAGACTACGGAGTATTGGAAAATATGTATCAGATTTTGGATACAGAGTATGTCGATAGTACAAAGGTCAAGCCGGCAAGTTTATTATACGGTGCAGCCAAAGGATTGGCAGCAAGCCTAAATGACGATTATACCTCTTTTATGCCACCGTCCCAGGCCACGGATTTCTCCGAAGAAATTCAATGACAATTCGAATGAATAGGGGCGTATGTGGATACCAAGAGGCCATGAGTGATAGTGATTGTAGCGCCAATCGATGGATCGCCCGCAGATAAAGCATGATTCCTAGCATGAGATCAAATCATCAACGTCGATGACCATAAGGTTACTCAGGAGAGTCAGGTCAATGACGTCGTCTGACGGATCAAAGGACCTCGCTGAACCTCCGTGACGCTGACCATTATCAGAAACAACAAAGAACTTAGTATAACGGTCATCAGAGACAAGATAGAGGTAAAAAATATCGAGACCAAGATATATACAGGAGGAAATTGTTATATAAATATCCGTATGTTTGATATGAATGTACACCAGGATTTCGATAGCGCCATGCAAAAGCTTACGCCAAGCACATGCACGAGATATACCTTTGATCTAAGAAATAATCCTGGCGGAAGTCTGGATGAAGTCGCATCAATGCTGGAGTATTTCGTACCACCAGGAAGTCCTTCCGTGATTATCAAAGGCAAAGGGTTCAATCAGACCATAGTTGCAGAAGGCAATAGCGGAAATAGGATTACAGAAAAAAATATCGTTATATTGATGAATGGTGGATCTGCCTCTGCCTCTGAAATTTTCGTAGGCGGAATCAAAGATTATGGAAGCCATGTAACGCTGATAGGGCAGAAGACATTTTGAAAAGGTTCGGTCCAGACTATGATGGAATATCCCGATGGATCGATATTCAAATATACGATTGCAAAACGATATACCGGCAAATCCCAAAAAAATATAGATAAGATCTGAATATTTCCCGACAAGGAGATAATCGATAATCTCAAGACATCCGATGACGAACAACTGACCTATGCGCTCGGAGAGAAATTCAGATAATAATCTCAGCTTTTTTACCCCTTATATATGATTGTAGATGACAGAGACGGCATTGGTGCTTATAGATTTCCAACAGGATCGGATAGATCCTAAAAGCGAATATTATATCGGAGAAATCCAGGAAACGATAGCAAAAGTGAATTATCTCATCGATCATTGTAGGACGAGAGAGTACAAGATTATCTTCACCAAACATAGGGAAATCGATTCCTTGGACTATTTCTGACCGGATACCCAAATCATTCCATCCCTCAAGAAAGAAGAGGAGGATACCGTCATCATCAAAAATAAGATCAGTCCATTTTATAACACTTCTCTTGAAAAAGAGCTCCAAGGCACCAAGCATGTCATTGTCTGCGGCATACTCACCAATCTATGTGTGAGAAGCTTTATCCAAGATGCCTATGATAGAGATTTTGATATCACGGTCATCAAGGATTGTTGTGTAGCACATACCCAGGAGATTCAGGAATTTACTTTTTATGACCTTACACAGACCAGGGACGAAATAGATTTCACCAACCTCAAAGAATTTGTAGAATAAAAAAAAATATGGAGACTTGAGGATTGATGGTGGAAAATTACCTATCCATTCTCCATAGTTTATGAGTATATTTATTAATCTATAAATCTCTTAAAATCCTTAAGATTATCGAATGATTTGTAGACCGAAGCAAATCTGACATACACAACCGGATCGACTTTTTTCAATGCCCTAAGGACATCGTCACCAATTTCTTTGGAAGTAATCTCATTTTTGTCCGTAGATCGTTCTGCTTCCAGATTATTGATGAGATTTTCTATTTTTTCTTTATCGATTTCTCTTTTGGCAAAGGCTAGGATAATGGCTTTCTTGAGCTTCTGCCTATCATACATTTCCTTGCTGCCATCTTTCTTGATGACCACGAGTTCTGTGAATCCTTTTCTTTCGAAAGTCGTAAACCTATGTTCGCAATACTCACATTCCCTTCTTCTTCTGATACTTTGACCATCTTCGATCACTCTGGAATCTATGACTTTGGTCTCCATGCTCTGACATTTAGGACACTTCATAACGCATATAAGATTAATAAATGAAAGAATTGTATAATTTGTAATTCGAAATTGAAATATTATTGTGGCATCAAGAATCTCTTATTATAATAACTGATATTTTTGAGGAATCATTTGAATCGGATGATATCTTCACTGATAATCTTCTTCTTGGTTTCTTCAATATCTTTGTTGCGGGAAAAATTGACCCAGTTATCATACCCAATCTTGAGATAGTCCTTGTTATCATCGATTTCTATCCAGTGTCTGATAATTTCATTGAAATCAGCTTGAAGGGTGATGATGATAGTGCTAATTTTTTGTTGATAGTAAGGATCGATATTCAAAATATCTTTGATATAGAGCGATACAAGCAATGAGGTATCGATAGTATTTTTTTTGACTGCTGATGCTTCCATGATATAGGTGAGATAGATGAGGAATCCAAAAAATGTCTCTCTAATCGTTGAGAAGATACCAAATATAGCAGAATCAGAATATTCCTTTTTGAGAAGAATTTTATCATCAGCAAGAGATCTGAAAAATCTCATACTCATCCAAAAATCCAGATTATAGATATTTTCTTTGATATGATAGATATCCTGAGTCGTTAGCTCTTTCTTTAATATCTTAATAAAGTCCTTATGTTCGAGATTTCTGGTGATATCCTTATAGACCGATTCGATAAAATCGCTATCAGAGGCATTGATCATCCCGGCTATTTCATGGCCTATGAGTCATTTAAAAAGCTCGATAAGTTTTTTGTTCTTTATATAGAGTCTGATATCCTTGGGATTGATATCCTGAAATACGGTAGCGATCGCTGTCTCATCAAAAGATTTGAGCAGGCTGATATTGGAATAGATATTCTTGATATTGGTTTTGTGAGGCAGGATAAATTTCTGCTTTCCTGCTCTGACATTTTCAGAGGTATGTTTGTAGAAGAAGACGTTTTTGCCGTATTGGTAGAGTAGCCCTCCATAATAGAGGAGCGTAAAATTTTTATCATCCAAAGAATCGTTCATCTTGGCAAAAGCACGGATAATCGGTCTCCTAAATAATCTCATAAAAAAGGTATCACCTCTGGAAACCCATGATCAACCAATCAATGTAATATAAAAATTCAGTATTTTTTCCATGAGTTTGGATTCTTTCTTAATCCTCTCGGGGATTTTGAAGCTTTCGATATTTTCCATATCCTCACCAATCGATGACATGAGATCATCGAGGTCTTCCTTGAGGGGCGCTGATACACCATCCGCATCTCTAAAAATCGTGACCATGTATTTTTGGATACCTCAGAAAAAGTTTTTCTTGAAGTTCCTATAATCGGTAATATAGAGGAGAAAATTTTCTAACTGACTATCATCTTTGCGGAAACTGGCGATGAACGAATCCAATATTTTTCTATCAAAGATCTTTGAAATCACCGTATCAGTGATGAGGGATATATCTGCATCGAGAAAAAGATATCTCAGAAGGATATCCGCAGGGAGAACGGATTGCATGATTTTGGTCTCTACAGCCGAGAAAGTTTTTTTGTGCGTATATTCTTTGGAGTTGGCGATAAAATCAGCATAGATAGCTTTGGCGTCTCCTTTGAGCTCATCGTAGAAAAGCCAGGAATAAACATCTTTATCGGTAACCTGATCATAGACGAATATTCAGTTAAGATGTTTATAGACGGAGAAAATGAGAAAAAAGAGCTCTATATCATTGAGCAGTTCTTTCTTGAGTGATTTGACTATAGCGGGGTCTATACGCTTCCCCGTCTGCTGAAAGACAAATTCATAGAATGAAAACATAGTCTCCACAAACCGATTATAGTTTTTTTCTCTATCAGTATACGGGAATATTTTAATCCTTGCGAGAAATACAAAGCTGAGAAGAAATATCGTATAGATGAAATTGAGGAAATATTCCGGAGGATATGATCTAAAGGCATTTTTGATATAGAGTGTAGTTACGAGCGAAAGAGTATTGGCAATGTTCGCAGGCGAAAAAAACCTGTAGCCATTGAGGTTTGCAGTAGCGCAATAGCTATAATAGGTATCCATCTCTTTGGATTTGATGGGTGGATTTTCCCCAAATCCAATCTTGAATTCAAATGGGTCAAGTGTTACATCAAAAAGATTCAATTTATAGTTTTCTACAATCTTTCTGTTGATGACCGAAAAAAACTCTTTGGTAGAGATAAATGAGATAAACATGCTTGCAGGATTCATAGTCTGTGAGACTATTTCATCGGGGAAGAGTGATAAGAGAACTCTTTTGAAGAGCTGCATACGTGGTATAATACGCTAAAAAATTATTTTTTTGAAAGGACGGTGACGGTATAGGTGAGGGTATCTCGTGTCTGTCTTGGATTGATATCTAAGAGGACCAAGACATTTCCACTTTCATCTGTCTCTGATCATTTGACGACACCTTCGATATCTCAGAGTTTGATGGTTTTTCACTGAGCTGGAGTGAGTCATTGTTTATCGAAGATGAGTTGAGAAATTTTCTGGATATTGCGGGCATCATAGAGCGCACCGTATCATTTGTCAGGAGTGATAGTTAGTGGTAGTTGTTGTCCTATTTTTGCTCATATAATCCCTTCATCCAATCATTTGATGGTTTGTCAGATTCATACAGTAAATACCAAGGGTTTCTCTGTACTATTCTGATCAAACGGCGTTCCATCCGAAAATGTCGCAGTATAGACGAGCGTTACGATATCTCATGTTCTGACCGTAGTGTTTTTTGCACATCCTGCAATGATAAGCAAAGAAATCATGGATATACCCAAAAGACCAAGAAATTTTTTCATAGAGATGGTTAAAGGAGTAAAAGATCAGTAAGATTAATTATGTAGTTGATATGTTGATTTTCTAAATATATTAATCTTTTGATAGATTGCTTCTAATCTAAGCATATGGACTTCTAATTCAATCCAGATTACCCTTATTTGATCCTTTCCATGATAAATTTTTTTCGTGATTCCTGAGGGGTCTTGATAGTCTGATTAGGATTATCGAAGAAAGGCGATGTTGTAGCTCAGGTTGCTGTCTGTGTTTTTTGATACATTTCTTCAAATTTTATAATGTATTCGTTAGTGAGCAGCATATTGTTTTCATGTTCGAGAAAATATTGGGCGAATTCAGATTTTTCATAGTTGATGAGAAAATTCTGGGTGAATGCGAGCTCATCGGTCTTGATCTGTTGCTGGATCGTCGCATCATCAATCGCAGTTTCGATGGTGAGGTAATTTGTATAAGTCTTTATCGCCAAGAGCATCGCGAAAACATCGACGATAAAGATGCCGTATTTGATGCGATTGGGATATTTTCTGAGAAGCGCTTGTATATAGTCCATACAAAAAAAACAATGAAGAATATGAAGTGAAACATAGTCCCGCACAGCGGGAAATAAGTAATAATGAATACTATCGGATTTGCAAGAAGATGGACGATACTAATCCACAATAGCTACAAATATCCCATATACATACATTTATTCTCTAAGCAATCAAAGGATTAATGCTATTCCTAGTTGAAAAATCAAGGTAAATTACTACAAAAAATAGTAAATAATTTTGTCTGTCAATTAAGAATTCAACATTTAACATTTAACATGTAAAATTATTTTTATATATGGCTATACGTAAACTTCCAGAATACCTTATCAATAGACTCAAAGCAGGGGAAATCGTAGAGAGGCCTGCCTCTATCCTCAAAGAATTGGTAGAAAATAGTCTAGATGCTGGGGCAAAGACCATCAAGATAGATATCCACGATGGTGGAAAATCACTGATTAGTGTCGAAGATGATGGAACGGGGATAGAGCTTTCAGATATGGATTTATTATTTGAGAGATATGCGACGTCCAAGATTCATGGAGAACAAGACTTATTTAATCTAAGCAGTTACGGGTTCCGTGGAGAGGCGTTGGCGAGTATCGCTGAAGTAAGCAAAACGACTATCATCTCCAAAACCGCATATAGCGAAATCGGAAGCAAAATAACCAAACTAGGGATGGATCCTATCATCAAACATCAGCCCGTCGGATTTGTCCATGGGACATTGGTAACTATCCAGGATCTCTTTTATAATGTGCCTGCAAGGCTCAAATTCCTCAAATCTTCACAGACGGAATTTTTCTATTGCTACAACTACATCGTAGATATTGCTATCATGCATATCGACAAAACTTTTGTTTTCAAAAAAAATGAGAAAGTAATATTCGATCTCCAACCAAGAGATTCTTTGATGGAGAGACTTATGGATATTTATAAAAAAGATCGATCACAGCATATCAAAGAAGTACAGCATACCGGTGAAGAACTCTCACTCTATGGAATCATAGGAAACGCGCAATTGTTATTTTGATCAGCGGAAAATATCAAGATCTATGTAAACAAAAGGCCTGTCCAGGATAAAGTCATCAGGAAAGCACTTATGGATGCATATTATAGACAGATAGCGCCGGGTGATTATCCTTTGGCATTGTTGATGATAGATGCGAAACCGAGCTTTGTAGACGTCAATGTACATCCCAGGAAGCTTGAAGTCAAATTCGCTGATTCGAGAAAAGTGTATGATGCGGTATATTCCAACATCCAGAAGGCATTAGGAGAGAATAGGATTTCTACGATAAGCCAACAATTCTCCAGAAATGAAGTATCTTCGAGTCCGGCTCCAGAAGTTTCATCAATGTTCGGTGTCCAAGACTTCGGCAATCTAATCCAACCAAGCGTGACGCAAGCTACGATGTTTGTACCAAGCCAGCAAGAGCAATTGCGAGACGAGGAGATAGGCGATTACAAAGTGGTCGGGCAGCTATGGAATTCATATATCATTCTTGAGTCTGCTGATGCTCTGTATTATATCGATCAGCACGCATTGGCCGAAAGGATACTTTTTGAAAAGATAAAAATATCAGCAAAAATAGCTGATGCACCATCATCAGAAATCCTCCTACAACCGATCACCATCCAAGTAGCAAGTATCCCTGACCTTGACCAAAAACTTGATGAAATCAATATCCTTGGATTCGATGTCTCGATGATAGGAGAAAATAAGATTGCCATATATTCTGTCCCGCAGGTATTTTCACTGTACAAGATAGATATGGAAAAAGTATTTAATCATATTCTGTATCTCGAAACCATTACCTTCGATCATATCCTGGATAATATCTTCGCGACTCATGCATGCAAAGTTTCCATCAAAGCAGGGGATAGACTCTCCTTTCCAGAGATGACCAATCTCGTGAAAGACTGATTTGCGGGTGTATCAGGACTTTTTGTCTGTCAGCATGGCAGGCCATTCTTTATCAAGACACCGAAGCAGGATATCGATAAATTTTTTGATAGATAAAAAAATATCATGCCAAACGTTCGTAAAAAGAATAGATTGGAGAAATGATTGTATAATGCATGATGATTTTTTGTAACCATATGTATACAAGATAAAATTACATATTTTTGAGATATAGATGTAGGGGCGGATACTATCCGCCTAAATTGATATGGGAAAATAATTGAACATTGTCGATGTAATATTTCATCAATATATGAAAATGTAGAATTATGAGATTTTGTAATCATGCCCAACCATATACATGCAATAGTATTTATTGATAATGGAACAAATAGGGCGATTATTAATCGCCCCTACGGAACATTATCAAAAATTGTTAAATGATTTAAACAGGTTAGTAGTAAACAAGTACATGAAACATGATTACAATCATTTAAACGGCAAAAATCATTTTATGATCATGTCGTTCGTAACGAACAAGATCTCCTAAGAATAGAAAGATATATTCAATTGAATCCATACAAACGAAAAAATGATGAATATTATGTATGATAAAAAAAAGACGGAAATATCCGTCTTATACATATCTAAACATCAAGTTATTATTTCTCGATGTTTGTCTCTTGTTGAGTAAGTAATAGAGTAGCATCCTTGATAAATTCTTTCAATGCTTCTCGAGTGAAGTTGATAGTCACTTCAGGAGTAGCTATTTCGAAATGATTTCCGATCTGCCTAGTCGTAATATCATCTTTTTTGAGGTGAAGAGTAAATGTTGCCATAGGTGTATAATTTGTATCGTTTTTTATTTATAAAATAAAACGTAGCTAATAGAGAAAAAAAGTCAATAGAACAAAAAAACAGCCACCCTTAGGCAACTGTCTTATTAATCATTTCTCAATAGTATACTTATGGTAATGGAATAGAAAGTGTTAAAGTTCCAGAGTAGATTCCAAGTGCTTGACTAGCTAATGTATCGATTTCCATAGTAACGTTATTTGTCTGTATATTACAAACTTCTCCAAGATCGGAAGTTTTTCCAAGTATAGTCACAGGTCAATCCAATGGCTGACGAACATTATTAGAATTACCGATATTGGGAGTACATGCACCATTTGTTTTGGTAGCAGCAGGATTTTTTATAAATACTCTAGATGCTGGGATATTCCACGTGGAATTATTAGCATTTACTACAGTGGTAGATTGAATAGTTAGATTCCAATAAGCTTTACCTTCAGTATCATTACACTGCCATGGAGTAGCTCCAGAAGTAGTAAGAAAACCTGTTGCATACGTCTTTGCGATATAACTAAAATCTTTGACGCCAAAATTGATAGCATTACCATAAGTACAGTAACCGGACGTTCCACGGATTTCTAAGTGGAGTTGTGCTGTCTTAGATCACGCACCTCAAACCGGTCAAACATCTCCACCACCTCATGATGGTGCACTATAAGAAATAGTATCGTTGATACTGACATCACTGGTTCCATCACCGTCAGCATCAAATTGAGCATAGACGGTGTTGATTCCATAGGTACCAGGAAGTGTTCGGGATTTGGTAGTAGCATAATTTTCTCGAGCAGACCATATAGCTCAATCATCGGAGAATCTCATTTTGGCAGCGGTAGGAGTGGTAGAGATATTTAGTGTTACTAGGCTAGAGGTTGTAGAGATATAATCATTGTTGATGACGAACGTTCAGGTAAAAGAACTTCATCAAGCAGGAAGGGTTATAGCAAAGTCGGTAAAGTGATTGGTAGTGAATTCAACGTAAGGGACTCATCACAAGGAAATTACGGTATAATTACCCTGTAAACTCCAATTGGATCAATTATCTTGAGAATAATACACCGAAACGATATCTCAAATAATGCTGTTTGGGGCTGGTATTCTCACTATAGCATCCATGCTATTATTTGATTGGTCTTTGATAGCGATAGATCAAACAGTTCAATCTCATATCTGTACGGCAGATTGTACATTATTGAGATTGGAAATGGTTGTTTTATCAAGAAAGACGGGGGCATTCAATATCCCGGTAAATCATTGTCATGATTTGGATAAAACAGCTCCTTGAGGAAATGATACTTCTATAAGATCATTAGATGATTTTAAAACTGCTGGTATAAGTAGTTTTCATGCATTATTTGCAAAATTAATTCTCTTTTTTCAAACCATAGTACTAGCACTTACGGATTTTAATGCTCATGTTCATTTTGTATATCATCAATCAATAAATTGAGTTTCTATAATATTAGATGTATCAGTACTTGGTATAGGAACATAATCTACGGCAACTCAATTCTCTTCTATTACCAAAACATTGAGATAACTATTTCTCCAATTGGTTTCATCATATGCTCTATAGCTGAAACTAATAGTTCCTGTACTGCTAGGGCTTACATTGCTAATTTTGACTTCATTACTCGTATTCTGAGAACATTGTAAGATAACTGATTGTCATCATATTGTATAAACAGTTTTTGAATAGTCAGGATTAGATTCCACGGTAGTAGTATTTCCATAAAATCTGAAATTATACGTCTTGCTTGGATCAAGTCATGATACCATAAATTCTGATTCAGGAAATCATGAGTTGGTAGAGTATTTACCGTAAGCCCAAAGGTTTCCATATATTCTTGCATCAGGATATATTCATGAGTTATTATTAGTTATCGTTCCTGTAGCTTTACCTTGACCTCTTTTGACGGTAAGTAGAGCAACATTTGTAGCGTTTCCATTAGCATCATAGAGATTGGAATTACTATTTCACACCGTATTACCTATATTTAACTGATTCCAAATTCATTGGGTATACGCATCATATCCAAAATCCAATTGCCAGCTTTTATTGCTTGATCATGCAACCGTAGTAAAAATAAATCCATAGGTAGTTCAAAAAGCACTTCAACTTATGTCCATAGTATTAGCTCATAGGCTGACCGTATATTGAGTAGCATTGGTAAATTTATCATGCATAATATATAGTTTGTTTCCTATCCATTGATATCGTTTAGCTCATGGGTTTGGTGATATCTGTATATTCGATTCTACAGATGATTTATTCATGGTCTTGCTAAATTCTACCACTATATCTTGATCTATAGCGACATCGGTTCAATTATTAACGGGGTTTACTGAAGCTATCATAAGTGCTTTGTTGATCCATGTTACCGTAGCTGTTTTCGATCCATTATTCCCTTGGCTGTCTTGAAAAGTAAAGGTAAATGTTCCATTTCCCGTAAAGGTGTATAAAGGAGATCATCAGTTATTGGTAATAGTTATCCCTGTTTTATTGAATCATGTAAGGGTAACTACGACATCATTACTGGTAGCTTGAGTAGTAGAATAACTTACTGTAGCTGTAGGAAGCGATCCTATAATTTCTTCAATAACTATAGCATTCAATAATCCAAATCATCGATTTTTATCTTTTTGTTCTACATTGATATAAATATTTCCACCACTATCAGGGACGACTCAAGAAAATAAGACAGTGTTTTGGATGTTTTGTTTGATATTAAGTTCTTGCGATGTAGATCATATGATATATATAGTAACTGTTTTATTCCCTACTGTGGTATTGTTCGTAGATCAGAATAAGGTAAAATTATATTGTTTACTTGGACTTAGTCATGATATCTTTACCGTACCTGTAGCTGGATTTAAAGCATTACCATACATTCAAATGGCAGAATCCATGACATTGTTTGGATAAACACCACTTCCATCTATCGCTGCAGCTTGCCCCGCATATTTGCCTTTAAAGCTTTGACTAATACTGATATCAAAAGTTGTAGTAGTGCTATAGGTATCATATAAATCATTAAATGCTGCATTTCATGTGACATATCCATTATAACTATTCCAAATTCATTTGGTGTTTGTTGACATTCAAAGATTGATTTGTACTATAGATCATTGTACAGCTATTGAATTTACTCTATTTTGAAATGCTGTTTTTCATGATCAATCAGCCAATAAATCAATCCACGTCTGAGCAGTATTTATATATGTTTGTGTCCTATAGGTCTCTGCTTGTGAAACATATTGATTTACTTTGGTGTTGAGGTTTCCCGTAGAGGCAAGTCACCAATCCAAATTGATAAGTCAGCTTTGGGTATTGTTGGAATAATTAGTAAATGCTCATGATTGATAAGCTATATTGGTTATAGTAGCTCATTGGACATTCAACAAAAGACTCAAAGATTTTCTGACATAATCAGCATCTACATTGTCAGTATTTACGGTTATAGTAAACTGATTTCCATTCAATCATGTTTGTATGGATACGTTATTTTTTACTCAAACATATTCATATACATCTTGTGGTCAGGCAATCCAAGCAGAATCATTTCCATTTTTACCATAAGTATTTGCTATATGATCCATCAAATATTTCCATTTCCCCCAACTAATATTTCCATTTAATTTAGCAGGATCAAAAGTAACCCTATGAGAAAAAGCATGTCTTCGTAGTTTGTTGGATCAACTACTCATGTTTGCGATATTATCTACGTCGCTTATTATATTTCCAGTAGTTACTCCAGCCTCCCAAATATACTGTCTGTACATAGCATATTTATTTATATCTAGATTATTGACGGCAACAGCATTGGAAGTCACGATATGATTTTGTCCATCAAAAAAGAAATTTGTATTTTGTTCTGATACAGATTTTAATCCTCCAGAAAAAACATATTGAGCGTATCCGGTCAATCCATCAGGTATGATAAAGTGTTGTAGTTTTATATGATTGGCAGTCTTAGACTGAAAGTATGCAGTTCATGATAATATATCTTGAAGATAAGACATTCCATCTGGTCAAAATGAATGATGTAATACATTCCATCAAGCTAGATATGCTTCATCAAATTGGCTATATGTAATATATCATGGCGTAACTCAATCATGAAGATCTACTCAAGCAGCACTCAAAGATGTTGTAGCGAATCCAGCAGAAAAAGGGATATCATTCCCCGCTCCATCAGTATAATACAATCATGGATATGTTGTACTATCTCCTGAAACATATCCTCCATTAAGATATCTAAAAGCAACATCATATCATTCTCCATATCCATCATCAAAAACATAACTATAGGCAAAATTTTTATTATATTTCAAAGGAGCTTTATTTACGGTTATGCTAGTTGGCGCATTTGATAGTGTAACGGTAATCGTTTTATTTTCCGCATGTACAAAAACTATACTACAGAATAAAGCGATAGAAAAGATAAAAGATCCCTTAATGAATTGTTGAGTGTAAGATGACATACGGGTATGAAATGGAATAAAATATATATATTATATACAGAATATTATTTTTGTCAATTTTATTTTTATAAAATATTTTAGAATGAATCTATATATAGAAAAAATAGTTAACAAGCACAATACAAACCAACAACCAAAAAAAACAGCTACCTTGTGGCAGCTGTTTATCTATCATTAGGCAAAACATTTATCTAATCTCTATCTGGTACCCAGTAAGCTGAGTCGCTAATTTTACATTTGATGCTCATTTACCGATAGCAAGTGCTTTCTGGCTTTCTTCCATAGTGACGATAGCTTTGTTGTCGATGATTTCTACCGTATTTATCTGTGCAGGTTTGAGACAATTCTTGATGAGTTGGATTGGATCCTCAGTATCTTCCACGAAATCTATTTTTTCACCATCGAGGAGCGAGAGGACCGTATTTATCCTATCTCATCTGCTTCCTACCATGACACCGACGGGATCCACTTTCTCTTCATTGGAGTAGACGATAATCTTGGTCCTTTTTCCAGGTATTCTGACGATTTTCTCGATACCTACGACACCTTCCTCGAGTTCAGGAACGATTTTTCTCAGGATAGCTTCGATATATTCAGTAGTGGATTGCGTGATTTCAAGCACGATACCTCCTTGTCCTTTGGAAATCTGTTTGAGAAGCACGAATATCTCTTCACCCGGTTCATACATCCTATTAGGAATCTGACCATCCGGTTGGAGTACGACTGCTGTCCCTTCGATATCAAGGATGACGCTATCTGCATGGACTCTGATGACTCTGGCTTTGAGGAGTTCTCCCTGCTTATTTTGGAATTTTTCATAGAATCTTTCCCTCTCGATACCTTTGAGACTCTGTTTGATAGTCTGACCAGCAGATTGAGCAGCAATCCTAGAAAGTTCAAGGGTAGCAGGAGTTACATTGAGGAGTAATTTCTCTCCAATCGTCACATCCTTTCTGATTTTTTTTGCCTCAGCCAAAGTGATTTGTAATTCAGGATCTTCAACATCTTTGGATACTTCAAGTTCTCTATAGATAGTTACCGTCCCATCGTTCTCGATATTTACGATGATATCGGATTTCTTGTACTGAGGATAGTCTTTCTTAAATCAGGATTTGATACCAGCTTTTACAATCTCCAATACTTGGTAGGGATCGAATTTATAGTCATCGACAAGCGCCATAATAGCTGCCTGTATGCTTTTCCCATCTAATTTCATGTTTTTTTTTGGAGTAAATAAAAAATAAGATAATCATGTTATCTTATTAAGGTTAAGATGAGGATATGTTTTTACCGTGAATTTGCAATACAAAAGATTGGCTATAAAAAAAGGAGCGAAAACCGCTCCAATACCAATGATTTGATTATTCTTGTACAAGGTGAGAATCCAATAAGTATCCTGGTAAAGCAGGATGATACTTTGGAGGAAAGAATGATTGAAATCCTTTCAACTGAGGCATTTCCTGAGTGATTCTGGCAGAAAAATGATATCTGCCATCCCATATATCTTCTGAAGTAATCCGATGATACATTGCAGAGAGTACAGGTTGAAGACATGATATACCGATGAGAGGTATACCAAGTTTTTCTTTCTTTACATGTCGAAACAAAAAAACCTTTTTGTCGGGGCTAATGGTATATTGCGAGATAGTGAATAAGTGTTGCCTATCTCTTCGTTTATTTCGATGAGCAAGGGCTAGATACACATCTCTTTTCTTGTTGCGAGCAATGACTTCAATGCTATAAGATATTTCCATATATTTTGTTTTTAGTTTCTAACTAAATAATTATTTTAATAGAAAAGTCAATGTTTAAATTTTCTGAAGTAAATCAGTGATTATGCTATTATATACGTTCATTCCCTCATCCGTGAGCCTGAGTTGAACTCAGTCAAAAGACAGTAATCATGCTCATTGGTAATTGCTGAGTAGTCATTGATAATGTGGAACCAACACTGAAGCAAACTTCAAAATATCAGCGATTCATGCCCTAGTTCTTAGTCTGAGGAAAAATTCTTCAATCAAAAGATCTGAATCATCCAAAGTATGGACTTCCTTTTCATCGATCCGATGTCATTCGAGATACTGTTTCATGTTTCACGTATTAGTCCGACGCAGAGCTTTTCATGCTGAAAGAGATTGTCACGCTGAAGCTAGTGAAGGGAAGAGGTTATCACGTATATTTTTGAGTAGGATGGGATCAGTAGGATAGGGGAGAAACGAAGCAGCTGAAAGTCAGAGCCCGATGTAGGGTTCCATATTCCGATAGACCATATTATGGATAGAGGCTTTGCCGGCTCTGGCGAAATTAGAGATCTCATATCTACCGAATCATGCATCTTCAACCATTGCTTTCAGAATCAGAAATTCTTCCATAATCTCCTCATCATCACCATGATATATATTTATTCCCTGCTTACTATTCCCTGGTTCCTGTTCCCTGATTTCTTGTTCCCTGATTTCTTGTCCCCCTTCCTTCAGTCCTTCCAGTGTATACAGCGAAATACTATCCACATATCAGCTATTGAGAAAATTCTTGAGAAAATCACGCTTATGTTCATGCCAGAGTTGTTTATGTCAATTTTTGCTGACAAGAAATTTGCCGAATGCAATGAAATCGAAATTGAAGACATTATTATCCTGTTTCAATTTCACTAATGATCTGAGAAATTCGACGATACCACCAAATGAATATGCTCTTCAAGTGAGTTTCAAAACCTCATCATCAAAGCTTTGGATGCCGAAACTATATCTCAGTCTAGAAATTTTGGGATATCTCTTATTTAATGTCCTGACAAAATCCAGGACTTCTGTTTCCGGATAGGGATTGAGTTCGATACTCAGTTCGGCTAATTCTTCAAGGTCAAATTTTGTGGTGATATATTCGATGATATCTATGATTCTGCCGACTCAAATCCTGCTCGGAGTTCCTCATCAGAAATAGAGTGTTTTCAATGCTTTATCTTTCAGCGTAGCTGCATAATAATCAATTTCTTTTTTTAGTGACTGCATATACTCATCAATAAGTATATCAGAAGAATTTGTCGGTATACTATTGAATGAACAATAAGCACATTTACTGGCGCAAAATGGAATGTGGATATAGAGGCTGAGCATAGGCAAGTCAAAAATAAGATAAGGAAAAGAGTATATACGGTTTATCGACAAAATTTCCACTCTAAAGCAATTCCTATACAAAAAAAAGGAATGCAGATACGCATTCCTGAGAAGTTCATCTTTCAGAGTAGAAGTCTTTGATATATTTATCATATTCTTTGTCTTTTCGGAAGAAGTAGGAAGCTCCTGCCGTAAAGCCGAGAAACACGATAAACAGAACGATAGAAATCCAAAAATTCCACCAAAGATAGACACTGATAAGACCGATAATTACAGATACCATAGCAATCAAGCTACAAATGATAGCTTTGAAAAAATACATAAGATCTTCCATAGATGGCTGTTTTTTTATGTTTTTTTGTTAATATATATTTATATACAAAAAAGTCAACGCATAGAAATTGTATTATTCCCTCGTGAGATCAAGCCCATCGCTATATTCGAATTTTCCGAGTTTGGATCAGATTTTATCTTTTTTGCAGGCCTCTTTATAGTCGAGCACTTTCTGTTTTCTGTTCTCTATAGGTTCTTTGGATATCATGCCAGGTCATCCTATACATCATCACTCACAAGCAAGGATATCAAGGAATCTGATATGCTGATTATTTTTGAATGCTTCAATCCCTGCGAGCAGATTTTTAGGACCATCGACGACTAATATTTCATCCTTACTCAGGATGCCTTTGACATGCAGACTATCAGCAACACCTCAAGCAAGCGGATAGACTTTGGTATAATCATTATAGAATTTATCGAAATCAGGTATCCCATCTTCGGTCACGGAATAGGTAAATTCTCTAGGGGTGATCTTGTTTTCTTTGATATAATCGAAGATGCTTTGAAGCTCCTTGAATGTTATCGCATAGTCTACGCCGTTTTCCTTGGCTTCAAGCTTCTTAGCGAAGCACGGTCCGATAAACAATGTTTTATAGTCCGCTCAATATTGTTTTTTTACAAATCTATCCATGATGACCATAGGGGAGCTGACATTGAAAAGATTCTCCTTGAGTTCTGGATATCTCGCCTCGATTATCTTGACGATAGTGGGGCAGTTGGGACAGATATATCTCTTATCTGGATGTTCTTTGAAGAGTTTCTCATATTCCATATTGATAAGCTTGGCTGCATACGTAAGTTCTACAACCTTTTTTATACCCAACATTTTGAGATTGAGGATAATATCCGGATAAGAGAAATCTACAGGAAAGCTGGGTGCAAGAAGGCAAACGACGTTTTCATGCTGGAGGGCATCTCGAAGTGTTTGGAGTTCTGGAGTAAGCGCCATGGCAAAGCAAAATAAGGATAAATTTTTTGAATGCAAATAATCTAAGTATAAGTATACTCAGGCCCTCGTAGTTTGTCAAGTATATGCTTAGACAGTATAGATAATCTTATCGCCCACCGACAATTCATTTTTATCTTCATAGGTACCGATAACTTTCTCTAGAGAAATCTCATCATACTCATCGATCTCCGGACAATGTAACCACGGTCTCACAACCAAATTCACGGACATTGTCTCTGTTGCTTGCTCCTGATTCCTAGTCCCTGTTCCCTTGTTCTTATTCCCTTGTTTTTTTGTCATTCCCCCTTGTCCATCATTCCGGCATCAAGTGTTGCAGCCAGAATCCATTGGCCCTGTTACTTGTTCTATTTCCATGATATATCAAATTTCTTCTTTTCCTTTTCTTGCTTGCTCACTATCGAGTAATTGTCTATTGACGAGCTGTCTAATCTTGGTAAATCTCGTCCTTATCACTTTATCATCGACTTTCTTATCTAGCTTACTGGAGGCAGCAAGCGGTTCGTCATGATATTCAAATAAAGCGATATTATCGAATTTGGTGGTAGCTACGAATTTCATTAATTGCTCAAAATCCTTCTCGGTCTCTCCAGGGAATCCAATAATAAGATTCGTTCTGATAAATCTAACCGGAAAACTCTTTTTGATCTGATCCAAAAATTTGGTGATATATCATTCATCATATACCGAATCGTTTTCGAAATCTATAATTTCTTCATTTCATGTGAAATTATTGTTTCTCAAATCTCCGGCATTCCTCAATCATCAAAAAGAACTGCGTTTTACCTGATTATCGGATAGGCAGACTTGTTCTTTTTGTGGTTGAGGGGAGAACCTTCCCATTCTTTTGAGGACCGGTGAACTAATATGTTGGAGAGGGATATCAAAATACGGGATAAATTTCTTCAATTTCTTCAGCTCCTTGATATGATCCAAAGTGATGACGTCAGGATAGAGATAGAGTATCCTATACATAAAATCGCCAGGGATCTTGTCTATCCTCCTAAGGAGCGTAAGCAAAGCAGATTTACCGTATTTGTCGTATCCATACCTAGTAGTATCTTGCGCGATAAGGATAATCTCTTTGATTCAGTTGGTAATCATATTTTCTACTTCTTTAACGATATCCGGAATGGTCCTAGAACGAAGCTTGCCTCTGATTTGAGGGATGATACAGAAAGTACAACGATTATCACATCATTCAGCGATTTTGAGATATTCGAACTTCTGTTCCAGATTAGTATAGACTCTCGGTGAGCTAGTAAACTGAAAATCCCCATAGCTCGTGCTATCATATCCTTGTTGTATCTGTTTGAGATTGACGGTATTCATATCTCCCCGTGAGAGATAATGCACTCCTTTCAACATTTCCCTGTTTCCTATTCCCTTGTCACTATTCCCTGTTTTTTGTAATTTTTTATAATACTGCACTGCACAGCCCATAAGATAGACAGTCTTTCCTGCTTTCAGAAGTCTCTTGACGGTTGCATCCGCCTCATCTCTTCCTGAAGAGATAAATCCGCAGCTATTAAGAAAAACTATATCTGCCTGTATATCGAAAGGATCCGTGAAATAATTGAGATGATACTCAGGGGTCTTCAAATTCATATCAAAGAGTCTTCCCAAAAAATGCTGGCTATCGACCAGATTTTTTGTACATCACAGATTTATCATAGAAAAATTAAACTTTTTCATAAGAGCGCTTTATCACTATTACTATATAAAATATTTCAATCCAAAATCCAAATGTATGTTTAATCCGCAAACACTTCCTCTACACCATCCTTGAGCGAATATCCATCCATAAATTCCTTGAGATGAGGTTTTTTCTTGATCAAAGTATCTATACTGAGGATGAGTGAATCATAATTTCCTGATTTGGGATAGACATAGGTAATAGGGTCCAGAAGTCATGTCGGTCTGATAATCTGTTCTACAATCTTGTCAGAGAGTTTGAGTTCGTATTCAGCAGGTGTGGCAGAGAGAAAAATAGATTTGGTATCTTTCTTATGCTTCTTGACCAAAGTAACTAACTGATTTTCTCCACGTGCCTCCTTCATTTTTTTATATTTATTGAAAATTTCTACGTGGGTATTTGATACATTGGAATTTATATCAAATGCTTGGTCAAGGACGATATCTTTCAACTCTTTCCATCCCAAAATCCCTTCCAATTCTTCAAACCTAAGTGGCCTATGATCGACAGCTGAGGGGAGTCTAAAACCGTATTTGATAAGATTCGCTTTTCTTGATCTATCACCTCCTGGCATAGCTCTGAGCTGGGGTAGTGTCATATGAGATTCATCGATAATCAGAAGGAAATCATCCGGAAAATAATCGAAGATTGTATTAGGCGGTTCTCCTGGCAATCTATTATCGAAATAGAGTGAATAATTTTCGATACCATTAACGAATCACGTCTCTTTGATCATCCTGATATCGTATTCCACTCTTTTCTTGATTCTTTCAGCTTCTACCAACATTCACTGTTTCTCGAATTCTTTGACTCTGAGCTCTTTTTCAGCATCCATCTGGGCAAGAATAGTATCGAGATCTGAGATATCCTGGAGAAATTGCGTCGCTGGCCGGATGGTTACTTTTTTCTTATTCTCTTTATGTTCGAAGGTGAGTGAGTCTTTGAGTTCTATGAGATCAAGTGTCTCTTCGTTGAAATGTAATCTATAGACGAATTTTTCTGTACTGGAAAAAATATCCAGGATATCGCCTTTAAATTCAAACATTCCATGTTCTATTTTGGAAAGGATAGGCTTATATTGCATATGGAGGAGTTGTCTTTTGAGTTCACGGAAATTATACTGTTTGCCAGTTTCCAGTTGCAAACAATTTTCTTCAAAGAACCTCTTCTGTCCCAGACCATAGAGCGAGGAAGCAGAAGCAACGACAATTACATCTTTTCTCGTAAGCAGTGATGCCATGGTTGCAAGCCTGTACATCTCGATTTCCTGATTGATGGTAGCTTCTTTTTCTATATAGAGCCCTTGAGCGGGAAGATAGCTTTCTGGCTGATAATAGTCGAAATACGAAACGAAGTAATGCACGGCATTATTCGGAAAAAAGTATTTGAATTCTGTCGCAAGTTGTGCTGCAAGCGTCTTATTATGTGAGATAATCAAAGTCGGTTTCTGGAGATGTTGGATCATATTTGCCATCGTAAAGGTCTTTCCTGTTCCTGTAGCTCAGAGGAGGGTAGCCTTGTTTTTGCCACTTTCAAAAAGTTCCTTAATCTCCTCAATAGCTTTGATCTGATCTCATGCGGGTTGGTATGATGATTGTAATTCAAAGAGCATAGTGATAGATGTTGATGCTAAAAACCAATACTGTTGGTATATATATTTTGAAGTAAAAATCTATGTTAACTGATCTGACTCTACAATTTTTATCATATTATATGCTTTTGTAAAGTGTAACCCTAACCTAGTTTCAAATATCAAGTGCAATTTTTATAAGAGATATTAGTTAAGCATAGATAATTCTTCATAATATGCTTCATTAGGTGTCTTGAAGTCTAGTACTTCCATTGGTCTATTATTAATCCAATCTTCTACAAACTGTAT
>CAYXBC010000009.1:0-18354 GCA_964463255.1 uncultured Candidatus Peribacteria bacterium
ACTTCCACTAATATCTACTATACCTTTGTAATATTGTAGAGTACCATTGAAACCTACCATTCATGAATAAACATATCCGGTCGTCACCGTCGGTGGAGTGACATCACCCATAGCATAGGTGATGGTATCCATCGCCATAAAGGTACCAGCCGATCATGAAAACTCTGCATAGATGATTTTTGATCATGTAGTGACTCACAAATTCCATCAGATTGATGAAGCGTAAGTCTGCCGTCATGACCGGGTAGTTCCGTTGTTTGAAAATCTCATCTGCGTTGCTCAGACAACGTTGCTGTTTAAGGTAGTTCCTGAAGTACTTGTCTGACTTTCATTGTTGCTGATACTAAAGGTACCTCATAAGAGACCCCATTGACCGATATATCTGGTTGTATCATAATCTATGCCATCCGTGCCGTAGAGACTGAAGGCGCTTGCGTTTCGTTTGACGGGTTGCTTCTGGGTATGGATATTGCCTCCGTATCTGTAGTTGCTGGCATTATTCCCTGTCCATGATGATATCCTTCATACTGTATTACATAGACTGCCTGTCTGGAAATATATTCATCATAGCGTAACTGGATTGCTGATCCGAGAACAATCCATCGTCTCCGCTGTCGTGTCCAAAGATCATGTCGTCCATCAGAGTGCGGCGTAGTAACTTCATGTTGTGAACGTGTTTCCTGCTGGTCATCGGTAGTTACTAGAATTTCAGAAAAATTTGATGGTGCCGTAGTAGGTGATTCAGGAATAATTCGTTATTGCATTGCTAACATTTATATTGGAAAACACTATATTGTTGATCTTGAGATCAGGTGAAGCGTTATCTATCCCATCGAAACCGATGTTATAGATTTGAGAATTATTGATTATCGTATTACGAGAATCAATATCTATATTAACTCCTACGTTGCCGTTATATATCTGGGAATTGTTGATTGTAGTCCCCAAACTAGAATAGATACCTATATTAGTTCATCCCTCCTCGTTGTATGATTGAATGTTATTGAGTGTTATATTGTGTCAATTTATTATTTCGATTCAGTCATTGCTATTATTATATGTCTGACTATTTTTGATGGTATTATTGATTCAAGAATTTAAGTAAATTCCATATCCAGCATTATTGTATGATTGAATATTGTCAATTATAATATTGTTAGCATTCTCTGAGATAAATAGTCAATCACCAGCGTTATTATGAAAAAGGGAATTTTGAACAGTAATATAGGCGGAAGTTTGGAATCGGATGATTCAGTAGTATGTACTATATATTTCCACATTATTGACTGTGCTATTTTGTGCTCTTGTAAAGTCTATACCATAATCATTGCGTGTATGGCTTCATCAGAGCCCATCTCCTGTTCCACTGATGTGGATATTGTCGATGATGGTGTTTTGTTGTCCATTGCTGTTATTAAGCATTGCAGAAGCTCGAAGGGTGTATGCCCCAGTGGTATACAAAGTCACCGTTCCTGATCCTACAATCGCCGTACAATTTGCCATATTTATTCCGTTGGTGTATCTTATCCTATAGTTTCCACTATTGAGGATATAGATGGTGTTTGCTGATAATGTATTTGGTATTGTATTTAATCCAGAATTGAGTGAGGTGACCGTCATCGCTCCGAGATCACAGGTATTGCTTGTCCGGTTAGTAGTAAATCCTCAAGTCGATGATGAATCGAAATAATATGCTACTATCGGATTGACGACACTTATCGTATCCAGCGCCATAAAGGTACCAGCCGATCATGAATACTCAGCGTAGATGGTCTTTTTGCCGTATCATCAGGTAAATTGCCATCAGGTAGTTGATGTATAGGTCTGCCGTCCTCATCGAGTGGTTCCGTCGTTCGAGAATCTCATCTGTGTCGCTCAGGTGACGATTCCTGTCAAGGTGACACCGGTCGTTGGAGTGGTAGTTGCATTGTTATTGATGCTAAAAATACCTCATATAGGTCCGTATTGACCGATATATCTGGTTGTATCGTAATCGGTACCATTGGCGCCGTAAAGCTGGAGTGTTGTTCAGCTCCATCTTAGTGGTTGGACTTGGGTACGAATATTGCTTCCATATCTGTAATTAGTTACATCCTTGCCGTACCATGTAGCTTCCCTAGTGGAATAGTAATTACATGCGCTTCCCGTCTGTAAAAATACTCAAGAAGCCTGAGGATTTGCAATCCATGAACAGTCTATCGTTCTTGGTGTCGTATCCATCGATCCGGCTGTCCGTCATAGTGAAGCATACTCTGATCCTCCCTGCGTAATCGTTCATTGCGTATTGGTTGTGATGTCAAAAAATTTATTCGTACTATAGTAATGTATGTCTCATCCGATACCGTTACTGATTCAGTAATCGAGATTATAGAAATCGGAATTATTGATGTTAAGTCCATAATTATCTACAGTACTTATCTGTATAGCCGTACTACAGTTGTACAACTGAGAATTGTTTATCACTGTACCGCTTGATGTCTCAAAATGGATACATTCATCAGCATTATAGAATTGAGAATTATTTATGGTAGTATAATTACCTCCGATACGCAATGATCGTGCTCCATTATATGCTTGCACATTATTTATGGTTGTATAATCACTAGTATCAATCCATATTGATATAAATCAGCTAGGTGCGTTATATGCTTTGGAATTGCTGATGGTTGTATATACTGAATTCGTTATAGCGATAGTATTCTCACAATCGTGAACATTGACATTGTTTATTGTGCTATTTCATACATAATCGAATCGGATTCATGCTCCATTGGGAGCATGTGATCATCCTGCTCCGTTACCTGTTCCATCTACCGTTAGATTATCGATAATCACATTATTATACCCTAGACTATTTATGATTCCCGAAATGATAGATCCTGTGATATATACTCTTGCCGTACCTGATCCTACGATAGCGGTACATCAGGTCATATTTACTCCGTTGGCGTATCCTATCCTATAGTTTCCACTATTGAGGACATAGATGGTGTTTTTGGTGAGATATTGTGGGATGGTGTTGAGTCCTGGACTGAGATAGGTAGTGGTGATTCATGTCCACAGACAGGTATTGAGTTTTCCTGACCGATTGGTCATAAATCATCAGGTCGACAATCCGCTAAAATAATATGCTACTATCGGATTTGCAGGACCTCAAGTGACCGTCGCTGTAGCTGTTCATGCGTTTCCTACTTGATCCATATAGTTGAAGGTGAAACTTCCATTATAATTGAATCTATAATTTGCCAATCAACCGTTGTTGGTAATCTGCCGTGTAGGATCCATTCCCGTGAGCGTACCTGTAATCACGCCGTTTGCTCGATTACTCGAACTTGGTGCATAGGTGATGGTTGGCAATGCTTTGATTACCAATCCGCTGATATCTGAAATAGCTCAGGTAATATTGTAGACGTTGGTATATATTCCGGTGATGGTATAGGTTCCTACTGCAAGCTGTGGACTGAGAGGACTTGTCTGCCATGTATATCCTACACTTCCTCAACTTCAGAAGAGATATGTATTTCCTCCTATCCTCAGGGTTCATGAAAAAATCTTCTCGGGCAAGAATCCATACAGCACCGGTCAGGTATCGAAGGTAATTAATGAGTCAGGTTCTGGATATCTGAGATATAATCAAGAGATTTCTGTAATGGAAAGTGCCCTTCATGAATAAATACGGATATCATCCATATCTCATGAAAATTGGCCGGATACAGTACCGGTCGCATACGCTCCAATAGCAATCTTTGTAGCTGTATTGGTATCTAGAGCACCTATATTTAGCGTTCATTGTGCACGCAATGTTCAGTTCATATAGAGCTTCTGGGAGGTTGAACTTTCAAATACTGCCGCTATATGATACCGTCTACCCGTCTCTAGCGATACATTTACTCCCGTCACCAAATTACCCGTACTTCCCATAAAGAGCGATGTTCCACTCTGGAATACACGGATATTATATGCTGCCGAATTATTCCTTACTCTGCTAAAGATAGCTTGTGGCGCCTGTGTTGTGGTTGATCTTCCTGGCTTGATCCATGCTGCAAAGGTGAATGGATAATTTGCTACTACTGTACCACTTCTTGCCATATATGATGTCGCACTTCCTGTAAATCTGAAAATCGTCTCACCGTTTATAGCGCCGGTTATTATCGCATTTCATGAAAATGGCTTTCCTGCTGTCGGAGAAGTGTCTATAACATTCCTCGTTCCATTAAATGCTCATTCCAATCTTACCGTCAATCATGTCCCCGCCGTACCTGTATTTATCGCATAGGCTAAGCTATCTCTTACGATATCGTCGGAAACATTGACGATGCCCGCAGCACCGCTATATTGGGCATATACCCGTTGGATTCCATCGATTGGACCTATCACAAATCATCCGGTGGAGATTGCATAGGGCTGCCGTGCTGATCAGGTCATCCTATCGATACCTGTCCCGAACCTCATCTGTGTAGCACCTGAGATGGTACCATTTAAGGTGACGGTTCCATTTGAGGTGACCATAGCATCGCTATTGATAGCAAAGCTTCAGTCATAAACTCCGAGTGCAAAATAGGTGAAATGGTCGGATGTGAATGCTACATACATATCCTCCTGCGTTCAGATAACTATCGTATCATCGAGATGCGTCCATGTGTTCATGTCCGATGAATAACTTACATTGACTTTTTGTCCTAGAGTAAGATCGGTGACCGGTACGACGATAGTAGAGAGCGTTTTCTGTCCGGCCGTATCCTTCATATAGAGTGTAGTTTTTTCGTTTCATACCTTGACTATCTTAATGATTTTTTGTTTCCTAAGATGGACTGGTGACTGATGTATATCGATATTCTCGGGGCTGAGTATCTTTCCCGTAAATATTGCCTGATTCTTGTCCTTAAAAATAGTTCACGATTGGATGATTACAGATATCTCACGTATATCGACTACCCCTTTTATATTTTCTTTTGACTTGAGAATGATAGGCAAAGGTACGCCTCCCGTCAATTCGTTGGCATCCAATCAAGAGAATGTATCTGCATATCATGATGCATTATAGTTTAGCTGGTTGGTGGTGATGATATTCGTTATCTCTGGTGTCCTCTGCTCGACTCTCGTTCAAGTGGTTATATATGTCGTATATGGGACTTTGTATATTTCTTTTGTTGTATGGAGAGCAATAAATCTTTGAGCATACAGGAAATAGACTAAGGCTGCGCCTATCGCTATCAGTATACTACTCAAGATGATTACTCTTTTCTTCATGCTTCTTCTCTCTCTATATGGATTTAAAAGGTCTTACTATTGAGGTAGAGTATTGGCCTGCCTCATCACGTATTCACAAAGACCGGTTCGCTGAATTTGACCTGGATGATTATCTTTCATGAATTATATGATCAGGTTGCGGTCGTCGAGCTAACATTGATGATGGATGGTGCAAGCAAATCTATTCTAAATGTCGGTAGATTACTCCATGCTGATTGATTGGTAAATCTATCAAACGTATATACTCTTCGATAATAACTATTGTCTGCTAATCCTGTCACCGTCAATCCGGTCGTAGCTACCGTTCATCATTTGACAATGAGTGAGAATGCTGATCAGGTCGATATCTGATACACATATCCACTGACTCCTATGGCAGCATCCGTTCCTGATGACCGTTGAAATGTCACCGTTCACGTCGCAAATACTTGTCCACTCGTAGGCGCTACTGTTGTCGGTGCTGTCGGTAAACCATTATCGTAAAGGTATGTTCATGTCGCTCAGGTCGTCGTCCATCCTGCAGTATTTTGTACGCTAAATCTAATGTTCAAGGTTGTCGTGAAGGCTACTCCGGTCGTATAACAATATCCGGTCGTATTGGTCCCTGAATATGCAGCAACTAGCCATGATGCGCCTGTCGTATACTTACAGGTATTTCAGCTGATACCTATACTATCGTTTACGCTTCCACTGATATCTATCGTACCATAATAATATCAGGTATTGCCATTATATCCACCGAATCATGAATAGATATATCCGGTCGTCACCGTCGGTGGCGTCGAATCTGCATAAAAGATACCTGTACTACTCCATGCTCAGGTATTGAGGAGATCATCGAATCCATATACTCTCCGATAATACATATTATCTGCCAATCACATTACTGTCGTTCATGTAGCCATCACTACGGTTCATGATTTCGAAATCACTGCGAATGTCGCTCAGGTAGAAATCTGGTAATAGTATCCGCTCATACCTACTCCTGCATCCGTTCCTGATCACCGCTGCAATACCACTGTTCATGTCGCTAGATATTGTCCGCTTGTCGGTATAACGAGTGTTGGTGCTACTGATGGTCATGTGTTATCATACAAATATATTCACGTCGCTCCTGTCGTCGTCTGTCATGCAGCATCCTGGATGCTAAATCTAAGATTTAGGGTGCTGGTAAAATTAAGTCAGGATTTATAACAATATCCTGCCGTGCTGTTTCCTACATAAGTCGCTGCTACCCACGACTGTCCGGTTGTATACTTACATGTATTGCCACTCAGTCCTACAACATCAGTGACGGTTCCACTAATATCTACTGGGCCATCGTAATATTGTAGAGTACCATTGAATCCTACCATTCATGAATAGATAGATCATGTAGTTACTGTCGGTGCGGTTGAATCATATGTGGTATTGATAGTATTGGTCGATGCATTATTACTATTACCTCCTCCATCTGCAGCTACTCATGCCGCTATACTTACACTTACTGCTCATTGCGCTGTCGGTGTCACCGTCCGTTGGTACACTGTCGTACTGATTGCTGTCACTGTGGATAGCGTACAGTTCGAACATGTTACATCCGATCATGTAAATCCAATCACCGCCGTATCAAATGTTCCTGTTACCAAAAAGCTTGCTCCTGTAAAATATGCTCATAGCGTTCCGGTCGTCAACGTCACCGATGGCTTGATATTATCGAATGTCGTGTTGATTGTGTTTGATGCATTGTTGCTATTACCTGCTACATCTACAGCTCATCATGCTGCTATACTTATACTTACCGCTCATTGCGCTGTCGGTGTCACCGTCCGTTGATACACTGATGTACTGATCGCTGTCACTGTGGATAACGTACAGTTCGAGCATGTTATATCCGTTCCTGTAAATCCGGTCACCGCACTATCAAAGGTTCCTGTCATCAAAAAACTTGTTCCTGTGAACGTTGCTCATAGCGTTCCGGTCGTCAGCGTCACCGATGGTTTGACACTATCGAATGTAGCACTTGCAGTAGCCGAGATATCATTTGGGTTTCCTACTGCACCTACAGCTACTCCGGTCAATATCGTGACCGTAAATGCTCATTGTCCGCTTGGCGTTACTGTCCGTTGGTAGACTGATGTACTGATTGCTGTCACATTAGAAAATGTCGCATTCGTTCAGCTTATATCTCATCATGTAAATCCCGTCACTGCACTATCAAATGTTCCTGTCATCAAGAATGCTCCGCTCGCATAGGTGCCTATAGCATCAGTCAGGGTTACTGTCGGATGTACCGTATCTATACTCACCGATACCGATATCGAACTTCATGAATTCGTGTTCCCTACATTATCAGTCGCATATCCATATATTGTACAGATATTTGTTCCATTGGTCGAACAGTAGCTGGCTACTGAGATTCATGGTGCTGTTGTATTACACGTCCTTGCCGTCCATGCTAATGTCACTGATCCATTATTTATCACTCTATAGAAACATTGGTTCAATCCTGCTCAGGTATCCGAATCTGCAAATACTCAGGTGATTAGCCCTCATGAGTACCGTGTTCCTCCAGCTGGTGAAGAGATAGTCGTCAACGGCGGCACTACATCATAGCTCATGCTGAATGATCAGGTGTAATATGCTGACGTGTTTCATCCACTATCTATTGAATACGCTATCACCGTACAGTTATTCGTGCCGTTCGCAGGACAGTAGGTCGCTGCTGGTATCGTTATCGTAGCTCCACAGGTCCTTGGCGTCCGTCATGATGCCTGCACACTTCCGCTCAATATCCTCACATAACAAAATGCTGCCGATGAGATAGTATCTGAATCTGTTATAGCTAGCGTAAAATTTCCTGTCTTGGATGTTCCGGCTGTAAATGAGGTCGTAGGCGCGGTCTTATCTAGTTTGATTCCGCTGGAGGTCACTGATGTCGTATTACAGTTGCTCAGATAATCACAGATATTCGGATTCGCTATGGTACATGTCGCTGGATTTCCTTCCGTACTGATTATACAGTTTGGATTGGTCCAAGATCCACCAGCTCATGCATCCGTATAGGTGAAGGTCTGAGTCTGATTTCCGCTCCACCACTTGACTGTGTCGATCGCTGAATAACTGGAGAGATACGGTGGTGTCGCATCATAATAGAAGGTTCCTGTCGCACCATATCCTACTCTTGTAGATGCATCATATGCTCTGAAACTCACGGTGATAGTCGTAGTCGGAGAAATGGATGAGGATCAGGATCATGCGGCACACGTCGCTGTCGCTGCATTCGCTCGTGATCCTGTCGTATATTGGCATGAGGTCACTCAGATGGTATCCGTAGCTGTAGCCATCAGCGTGATAGCTCATTTATAATATCATAAATTGAAGTTTCCGGCAGCTATTATAGCCGCGCCTACACTCGGATTACTAAGATCCACGTACGCTGATGCACCATATTGTACTCCTCAGGTATTATTTCCTGCATTATCTGTCACGGATGGTGTCGTATTACAGGTTGCCGGATTTCCTTCATTGAGCGTACATCACGTTGCTGAAAATGAGTTTATACCTGCTGTCGCATCGGCATATCCCCGTACTGCTGACTGTGCTGAGGTATACCATCCTCCGAATGATGGGGAACTTGCTAAGTATGGCTTCGTTGTATCCAAGACGATAGAATCATTTGATGAGGTGCTCCGGTTCCCTGCTACATCCGAAAATTTTACATAGACTATCTGTGATCAATCAGATGTACTACATCATTGCGTCGTATAACTTCATAATGGAAAACTCTTGCTTGTCGAATATGCCTCTGCAGTGCTAAATGTACTATTATTACAACTGAATTGCATCTGACCCATTCCGTTTGGATCGCTTGCTGATAGCGTCAATGTAAGGGTAGTTCATGATGCATACGTCTGTCCATTATTAACCGAGATCGTTCATGGACTCATGCTCGTATCTATTATAAACGTATTCACGCTCAATGGCGTACTCGTATTCCCTGCCAGATCCCTCACCGTAATTGTACAATTGCTGTAGGTACCAGCTGCTAAGGTATTGAATGTGATGGTATTGTTTCATGATGTCGTCACCGTCGTCGTCGCTGAGCTACAACTTCCTCCATATATTATCGTTCCTGTTGAATTGCTGGCAAATGTATACGATGGCGTCGTATTGTTAGCGGGACTCGGTACTGCCGTCACTTGCGTCACCGTCGGTGCGATACTATCGTATAAGAAGCCTACTGAAGATGAATTTCAGGTATTTGCCAGCCAATCGCTTAATTTGAAATAGACATATCTCGTTCATTGCGTAGTCGAACATCCTGCTCCAGCTGCTCCCGTTACATTGAATGTCGCGGTCGTTGCATAGGTCTGTGGAGTTGTATAATTAGCATTATCACAACTGAACTGCATTTTTGCAAGCCCAACTCATGCTTCTGTTCATCAGAGCGATGATAAGGATACATTAAATGATCCTCCTGATATTATCGCAGCACTTGATCCATTGATTAAAAATAAATTTTCCACTGGCGCTGTCGCATCATAGGTGAATGTTCCTGTTGTTCCATATCAGCTATTATTGGCAATATCTGCTGCTTTGAAGTTTACCGTGATACTCGCTCATGGAGATATAGAGGTTGTAGAACATGCGTTTGTTGCTCGTGATGCTGATATTGGACTTGCTCGTGATCCGTTTGTCGTATATCGGCAGAAAAGTGAATTTGATGCATCAGTTGCTGTAGCACCTAGACTTATCGCTCATTTAAAAAACGATCAGGATATCAATCATCATGCAGCGGTAATTGTGGGTGATCCTACTACTGGTTTCGTCGTATCTATAATAAATGTCGCACATGACGCATAACTACCATAATTTCCCATTATATCTACTGCTCTTATCTTATATGAATGTGTCCCATCAGCCATCGAGCTAATAGTTGCATTGGCTGATGTCGTCAAACTGATGGTCTGTGATTGGGTAGCACAGGCATTATCGGTATATACGATACCGTCATACCTCACCGTCCCCGCACAGGTTCCTGCTCCTGCATCAGTTGATGCTCACCAGGTCAAGTTAGGGGTAGCTGTAGCATATGTTCCTCCACCGCCAAGTGATGGTGTAGTCGGTCCGGTGGTATCCACACTAAATACCCTTACTGCACTATATCAATACTGACTACCCATATCTATATCATCTCATGTGATTGAACAGGTATTGCTTCCATCTGCACACCGAAGAGCTGTATTCGTATCTACAAGAGGAGTATTACAGGTTCTTGGGAATCCGTATGTATTATTTATAGTCATATGACATGAGGCAAGTCATTGTGCATCATAATCCGTGAAACTGTAAGTTGCTGTACCAGAGAGACAAGCTCAAGCGGCAGGTGATGACCATGTTACTGTTGGAGCCACTGTATCTATACTATATGATCTACCGGTTGTTGCTGATGTGTTTCCTGCAGTATCTACTGACCATCCGTAAAATGTACATACATTCTTTCCATTTGTCGTACAATTGCTCGTACCTACACTCATATCTGTACCACATGTTCTCGTACCTGTAGCTTGTAGTGTTGTACTTCAATTTCTTACCGTATAATAACATGTTCAGAAGCCCACATTGTCTGTATCAGTGAAATACATACCAGCAAAGGTAGAGTAATACGTTCACGATGCTGGTGAAGATGCTCATATACTTGTCACCGGCGGCGTGGAATCTGTGTTTATGGTGTATGATCTCGATACCTTCGTTCAATAATTGTTAACACTATCCCTTGCCCGAATGTCCACCCTACACTTGTTTGGACCCCCGGTATTACAATTCTGACCTGCTCCTACGGTGATGTTTTGTGAACTATTACATGTCCTCGATCACTGATTTACTGTCATTGTGCCGTTGTCATAGACATCATAATAACACCGTGCCAAAGAGGATGATGGTGCTGCATCACTATCCGTTGGTGTCCCTATATAGAAGCTTGCCGACTGCGTACTTCCTGAAGCAGGCGTGCTGTTGAATGCTGAAGTTGGTAATGTCCCATCTATCTTATATGAGGCATAAGTATACGCTGGACTGTATGCATAATTCGAATCATAACTATGAGAGTATCATCAACCCTCATAAGCGGCTATGGACATATACCATATACAACTCGATGAAGAAGTATGTTCCACTGGTCCGTAATTAGTCGCGTCCACCCCGGCATTCTGTTGGTATAAACTAGCTCCACAGTTCTCATCACTTACATATGGATAATAATAAGCCAAACTGTAAGAGTACGTAGTAAAATACCAATAATAGTCGACAGCTGTTCAATACCATGAGCCACCATCTGGTGATCATATATTTAGTGTAGTTGCACCGTAATCAAAAGTATAGACCGAGAAGTGATTGGTTCTGAATTTGACTCATTGCCTTCCTCCTGATAGATTGGTCAATGATCATGTTCCGGATGGCTTCCATGTCTTGCCATCTTCCGAAGAGCTGATACTAAAATCCCCTGATCAGAAATAATATCCTTTAGGTACTTCGACTTCTACATCTACCTCCACCGGATTACCCTTCTCATCTTCGAACGTTATCGGAGCCGTAGCATCTCATAGTTCTACAGCCAAAGTTCCTGTTTTTATCTTTGCTCATTTGGCGAGTATTTCATCCTTACTGAGATATCTCGGAGCTACTATGACTCATGTAAACTCCCTGCCTTTCGACTTCACCATCGTTCATTCCTGATATCTGACTGCAATCTCTTTTGCATCTTTACTGGAATCTGAGGTGTGGATTATTGGATTTAATAATTTTCCTTTTGATCTGGAAAAATCAAGATCTGTAAATCACTCCAAACTCTTGCCATCCTTTGCTGTCTTGAACCCTCACTTGTCTTTGAGCTGTGCTGCTATCGATTTTACATCTGCCTGTGTCGGCAATACTACCTTATGTTCTTTAATTTCATCTCTCTTTCCGACTACTGTTCCTGTCTCGTATGTTATGTCGTATGCTCTTATCTTCTTCTCGTTCTCATATCAAATCACGGGAACTCTGCTCGGCAATATATCGCCATATATATAGTCCTTGATTCCCACTATCAGTGAGTTCGTCTTTCTTCCTCTCATCGAGCAACCATTGATTGGATTGTTGTTCTGTAATAGATATTCATTTTGTGTATCATCTATGTAGTACGTCAGATTAGATGATCGATCGCAGAGATATCCACTGACAGGCGTATCGTCTATATCTCATTTATCAAACCCATATCCGTTCTTCTTGGATTTCTTTCCTGTCTCGATTCCATAGTTTGAAAATTGGTTCTGTCAGGAATTGCTAAACATCCTCAAGGTACCTTGGTAGCTAAGATTCTGTGATCATGATACTTGCGCTATCTGATCATTATTGTAGATACCTACATTATTGAAGATAATATTATATGATTGCATAATCACCAATCACGTCTTGCTCGAATATATCGCACTATTGTTGATGATGGTTCATGTAGAATTTGTAATTCATATGGATTCATTGTTATTGAAAAATTGTGAATTGTTGATCGAAATACTGGAAGAATCTTTGCTTGTAAATCAGCGAGTGCTATTGAATATCATATCATTATCCAAAAGAATGTTCTTTGAATTTTCAAAAGCGATTGGCGTAATCCCTGCAAATATCTTCGCATTACTGATCGATATATTTTCCATATTCGATAGCTTGATTGCATCGTAGAGATTAAATAACTCAAGCGTATTGAGGGTGATATCTTTCTGATTATCCGCTAAGATTCCAAATATCGATTGCTGATTATTTGTATTTCCGTTGATACTCAAATTATCCACAACCACTCTTGATGCTTGGATATCTATAAAATGATCCAATGCATTATTGGAGGAAAGCTTCACCTTCCCTTGCCCGATAATAGCACTACATCCTCATGAAATCACGATAGGTGTAGAAATGTTATATGCTCATGATGCTAGGACATATATCGTATTTGCTTTTGTTGTTGTAAGGTCAAAGGTGTCTGGTGAAAGATATTCGATATTGATAGAAGCTGGATTACACATTGCTCATGATGACCGGTTGCTCGTATACAGACTTGGATATGTTGTATTACCAAATATCGTAGTCGTTATCGCCGTTGCATCAGGGTTAGCTTCCCAAAACGCATCATTGAGATAGGTTAATTTTTCTACTCATTTCTGTACGAGTGCAAAATATCATAATGCATCAGATTCCAAATTACAGACTGAGGAATCATCCAACACACAGGTAGTATCGAATACATTCTCTGACCAGGTTTCACCATCCAATGAATGCATGATACTATATTTCTCTCCTGGATTGCCTTCCAATGATTCGAAGCTGATATCAAAGACTCCGTCGAATGGTACGAGATCAGTAGTTGCGTTTCCTACCTTGACGGTCTGGATGATCTTATCTTTTGGTGATATTCATTTCTTTCGTTTGGTTGCACTTTTTTTGTCGGTATGATTTAGCATCTGCGGAGCTGATATTTTTCCATTCCGATCCGCTCATGAAATCTCCATACTCTGAATTCATGAGATGCTCAGTGATCAGAGAATGCGTGAATTGGAATGTACGGTTATCGGAGTGTCGAGTAGTATCTTCTTTCCGCGTGCTATCACTGATGGAGAGAGCGTAGCTATGCCTATAAAGTTCATTTCGTCGGTAGGAACTTGTGGACTAATCTGGATTATTTCATCTCATGCGCTTGGTTGCACCACTTCTGGGACTGGAGGAATGATTGCTCCTCATGGAGTTGGAATAATTTCTTTTCCCGTACTTGGAACTATCTCGGTTCATGGAGTTGAAATGGTTTCACTTCCTGTGCTTGGCAGATCAGTTCATGTAGTTACAAGCAGCTCAGGTTGAATCTTCCTCTCACAAATTGTCGGCTCTCCTGCACAAATAAATCATGATTCCACTACTCATGTACTACTACATCCATCTCCGCTCTCTGTATCACTATCATCACATTGTTCTCCATGTTCTATCATTCCATTTCCCATGACCGGACCTTTTGGCGAATATCGTATACTATCATCGGTAGTTATCGTTCCTGTACCATTATCAAACTCTGCATAGACGGTATTGGTGCCATTGATTCCTGCCAATGACCGCATGTACTCAGATTGGATAGCTATCCGCTCTTGGCCGCTGAGATCAGCATAGGAGAGATTAGAAAATCTTATCCTTTTGGCGTCCTTACATGATGGCTGGAGCATGACCGTAGCGTATTGTGTAAGGGTTGTATCATCGTTTATGACCAAGGAACAGTCACTCTTACTCTTGCCCAAGATGAATGTTGTGAAGTGATTGGTAGTGAAGATGATATATGATTTTCCATCCTGTTCCTGTACTACGGCTGATTTCATCTTATCGAATTTTTCTCCGTCCGAAGTATACTGGATGATGATTCTCGTTCCGGATATTTCTCCGTTGAGCGGTACTTTTATTTCTGCCAGCTGGGTATTTCCTATTGCATCTTCGAGCAGCAATTGCTCGCTTGGTGATCATATCTTGAATGCTTTGATTAGCTCCTCATCAGGAATCCTTCCGCTCAAAGTTGCTAGCGAGATGTTCTTGGGTCCGATAAGGACTCCTCCGTATCCGCTTCCCTCCTTGGTCTGTATCTGCGTACCTTTGGCGAAGGTGATGGTTGTCCCGTCGTCCGCTGATTCTATAGTAATAGGTACAGAGATTCTCCCTTGGCTCATTGAGAGATCAATCGGATTTATTCCCCTCATTATATCTCAGGTCTTGCTATATCCTTGCTGGAGCATGATGGCTTGTATACTCTCCTCATCTTCCGTCAGTGGCAACATCACCGGAGCGTTCCGGGCATTGGGATTCTCGTACTGATATGTTAGCGTTAGCGTAGGCCGACTTTTCTTCTCTTTCCATTCTTTGGATGCTAGTGTCGTATATGCATTATCGGTGCTTATGACCAATCATTGATTGAGCTCTGGATATTTCATCCGTTCCTGGAGCGTAGCTATGCCGTAGGCATTGAATGAGAACGCTTTGGTAGTTGATGATGTACTGGTAAGCGTATCCTCTATAATTTCCTTGATGTCATAATCTTTGCTTGCAACCATTCATACTCCTCCATATCGAGCAGCATCCGGAAATGCAGAATGTAAATAATCAGGCTCTCCCGAGATAGAGGAAATTCCGTCTGAAACCCCTTCTACCCGTGAATTATTGAGTATCCTGTTTATAGATGCTGTCTTTGATGTTCCTCCAAGTTTGGTCAGACTCAGCGATGCTTCGGAGATTTTCGCTGATGCGGGGATATCTCACAGATTGAATCTGATTAATGCTTTTGATCATGATTCATCAACCACCAACTGATCTGATGCACCGAAATTTTTATCCTGATTATTTGCATCGATAGATGTGTCATAGAGTGGATATATTGTCTTGGATTCACTCTTGTATGATTTAATTTTGCCTATGATATTGTCGAAATCATCCAAATATACGCCGTATCATCCATACGAATATGCGTTGATTGCATAGAGTTTATTCCCTGTGGTTCATACGAATATTCCGTAATTATTGGGGGTATGCGTTCAGCCACTTCCATCATTTTCTCCATACACATTGATATTGTTGATAATGATATGTTCTCCATAGGAGATTTTTATATTTGCTCATCTTTTGCTGCTCGTATACAGATCTACTCCTGTATCGACTCCCACTATGGCGGTACATGTCTCCATGATATCTGTCATGTATGGTGAGATATATGTTCATCTCTCTAGGAGGTAGATGGTATTGCCATACGGGTATTTCGGAATAGTCCCACTTCATGGGCTGAGTCGAATTACTTTCATATCTTCGATGGCGCAGGTATCCTTTGAGAAATGTGTCGTATATGTATTATCACGTCTACCTGTCCCAAAAAATGAGGCAATGATTGCTGCATCATCAATATTATTTTCCCGAAAATTTCATGTATATGTAGGCGCGGTGGTTGTTGTTCAGGTCGTAAAGCTTGTGAGAATATCATTTCTTCAGAAGGCAAAAATCCCTAATTGTGCTGTCGATATGTTGCATATCCTCTGGCTATCTACGATACAGCTTGCACTGAGTGGTTCCCGTGATGCTCCATCATCGGAATAATAAATATCAAGTGTTTCACCTATATTCGTCTTGGGTTCAGTTATCTGGAACGAGAGATTGAATCTGGTCGTAGCATCAGCAATTAGTTTTACTCCATTGGCTCCTACGGCAAACGTCTGGACCGCTGAGAAATCACCGGGCAGTCATGGTTCTCCTTTGGATGCTTCCCTCTTGTCCGTGATTGCCATAGGGGGATTGATGATGCCATACCAATCTCCTCATGCTACCGTTATCTTGCCTGTCTCGCCTGCCGTATTGATGGTGACCTGTGACATACTCTCCGGCGACTTGATGATGAGATATCTGTTTATGAGATCTACTGTATCACCCATAGTGATTGTCCTATCCACCAAAGAAAAAGGTCCCGTAACCATCTTTGTAATATCGACCTCATTTTTTACAATAGCATAATTATCTGCACTATATCCGTATTGCGCATAAATATATTTTTTACCTTCACCCTCCTCATGCATTTGTATTGCTGCTGCATTGAAGAATGGCATCCATTGATGTGTTTTCAGATCGGCTTCGCTAATCATACTAAACCTCATCGTCTGGATGTCTGCCACCTTGGATCAGGTCACACAGACATAAAATTCTGGAGGGCTTCCCCTGGTTTCCTGGATCTGGTTACAATTCTGATCTCCGATAAAAAATTGAAAATTATCGCTTCAGATGATAAATGGCTGGATACCCTCTGGTTGGAGGTAGGCGCTTGTTAGCATATATCATGAGATACTCACAAGGAGAAAACTGAATATCTTGACTAATCAAAAAAATCATGCAACACCCAAAAGATACTTCCTGTGGTGTTTTTTCGCATGTCTGTATACGTTGGTTCCGTGATAGTGTAGCTTTTCAAATACGGTCTCCATATACCAATAACGATGTAAACTCCCTTGTATAACACGAACCTATTTTGACCTACTTTCTTGCTTTGTTTTTCAGCAAAAACATCGTCATCAAAACATAGTTTTTATGGTTATTGTGGTGGTTATTTCAATGACATCAATATTGGACAAATTGCGTATTTTGGCTTATTTCTGTCGATATCGACAGATGATTTCTGAGAGGAACAAAAGCTCAGGTGGTTCCGAAAATATCTAAGGATATCGACATGTCGACACAAAATCCTGTCGAGGTAGTAAAATATTTCGACTTTACATAATGCCTTTTATATTCATAATATTGATATAGAATATGCTGATTATTTATTTTCCTCTTCTCATTTTTTTTCTATGTATAGTTGGCCATCGATATATTGCTTGAGCATTATGCTTTTGTATGATTCTTCATTATGTCGGCGACTTGACGAAGCTTGCAGATATGAGCTGATAGATAAAATACACGGCAATCATAGAATCTTTAGATCCGTTAATTTGCTGGTATATCGAAATTTATAGTTCCGCTGTACGTATCTGGTACGGTGAATGCTGGGATATTCACCTTCATCCATGGCTGGTTTCCATACGTTCCTACAGGACAGCTATATGGACTGCCTGATGGCTGCCTTACGATATATATTATAGCTCCAGGTGAGGTGACATAACCTATGACTCCTCCGTTCATATATGAGTCAGTAGATACACTGACCAATGGCGTCGCTGGCGTAGCAAACAATGGTGTAATGCCTCAGCTTGCTGAGAAGAAGATGTTGGCATTAGGTATCGCATTGGCTGGATAGGTGACTCCGCTCATCATCGCTGGTAATCGAATTTTTGCCGTCCATCCCGTCAATCCTGAGGTGTCCTGTATCTGGAAATATCCATTGAATTGGCCCGATAAGGTCTGCGCTCATCCTACAGTTACCTCTCCTAGATAGATTCAGGTTAATGTTCCTCAGATTGAGGTGTTTATAGTATAATTTCTTCCTGTGCTTCCGCTATTTACTAATGCATCTGATGCGTAGCCACTATAACTATAGGTTCCCGCAGCCATACACATCCTCATATCTGTGAAGAGGAACTGTCCGCTTGCAAA
>CAYXBC010000010.1:0-4170 GCA_964463255.1 uncultured Candidatus Peribacteria bacterium
ATGAATAGATGTATCCCGTGGTCACCATCGGCGCCGCTGTATCCACTGTAAAGATTCCCGTGATACTCCATGCTCATGTGTTTATGAAATTATCATACGCATACACTCTTCGATAATACATATTATCTGTTAATCCTGTCACTGTAGTCCCTGTCGTCAACAGTGTTCATGATTTTAGTACTACTGCGAATGCTGATCAGCTCGATATCTGATAATAATATCCACTCGTACCCATTCATGCATCAACTCCTGTCGACCATTGTAATCCTACTGTTCCTGTAGCAAAGTACTGGCCACTTGTCGGTGCTACTATCGTCGGTGTACTCGGTCAAACCCCATCATATACATAGGTTCAAGTGGCTCACGTCGCTATATTACCTGCGCTATCCTGTACGCTAAATCTGATGTTCAATGTGCTTGTAAAATTTAATCCTGTCGCATAGCAGTATCCTGTCGTCACAGTTCCTGAGTATGTACCCGTCAACCATGAAGCTCATGTCGTATACTTACATGTTCACGTAGCTAGAGCTATCAAGTCACTCACACTTCCGCTGATTTCTATTGATCATTTGTAATATCAGGTAGTACCATTCGTTCATCTCGTTCATGAATAGATATATCCCGTGGTCACTGATGGCGCGGTCGTGTCTATATTGATATTCTTATTGTAGCCCAATGATCATGCGCTTCATGGAGCTGTCAAAGTGAGAGAGGCATTGCTACCTCATCGATCGGTGATACTTCCTCCGTTGAGCAGGAGTGCCGTCGTGTTGAGATAATCCAAATCAATTTTATAGTCTCATGCCTGGATGGGATATCTGAAGGTTATGGTGTTGTCTGCTGGGGAGAGTCTGGTGATCATATTTTGCGTTGTCCCACTATAGTTCGTAAAGTTTCCTCCGGCCACTATCTTACCATCCGGCTGCACCGCTAGTGCTTGGACGTAACCATTAAATGAAGCTCAGATACTGAAACTAGTATCTAGCAATCCGGTGCTCGTCAATCTTATCATCGAAGCTTGAGGCGTGCTATTATAGCTCGCAAAAGGTCCTCCGACGAGGATCTTGCCGTCCGCCTGCAATGCTAGTTTATAAACATATATATTAAATCAATTTCAGATAACGAAACTAGTATCTAGTAGTCCTGTGCTCGTTAATCTCGTGATACGATTCTGTGTCGTGCCGCTATAACTCGTAAATGATCATCCGGCCACTATCTTACCATCCGGCTGCACCACTAGCGTACTGAGGGCAGCATTAAATCAACTTCAGATAATGAAACTGCTATCTAGCAATCCGGTGCTCGTCAACCTCGTAATCCTATTTTTTGGAGTTCCATTATACCCCGTAAAATCTCAACCAACAATAATCTTACCATCTGATTGCAACGCTAGCGCATTAATCACATAATTACATCAATTTCAAATATTGAAATCGCTATCTCTCAATCCGGTACTCGTCAATCTTGTTATATAATTTTGGGTCGTGCCACTATAACTCGTAAATGATCATCAGACTATAATCTTACCATCCGGCTGCACCACTAGTGCATTGATTGAACCATCAAATCAATTTCAGATAACGAAACTACTATCTCTCAATCCGGTACTCGTCAATCTTGTAATCTTATTCTGAGTCGTGCCACTATAATTCGTAAATGTCCCTCCGACAAGAATCTTACCATCCGGCTGCAATGTGAGTGTAAGGACAGCACCATCAAATCAACTTCAGATAATGAAACCACTATCTCGCAATCATGTACTCGTTAATCTTATAATCTTATTTTGGATTGTTCCACTATAATTTTTAAAAGATCATCAGACCACGATCTTACCATCCGGCTGTACCACTAGCTCATAAGGAAAATTATCCAATCAACTTCAGATGATGAAACCAGTATCTATAGCTGCGAATCATCCTTGACTCAAGAATGTTCCTGTCCTCAGTGGTGTAGTATTGAGCGCCAGCACGGGTGATCCGATTACTGCTATCGGCTCTGAGAACTGTACTTTGATATCTATGTTTCCTGTCGAGTAGGTGCCATTGGCAATCTCTGAGGTGACGTTGATTATGGTGCCTGTAGTTGTATCCAGAATAATGCTCTCTATATAATCGCTCGTTATATTGCCAAAACTATCACGGAATGCCATATACACCGTCTTGGTGCCATCGCCTGCCGTCAGCGTATGTCCTGTAGAACTTGTACAGGTTTGCCGATTGGCATTGGGGCTCGCCGTATTGCCAAATGCCATCTGCACCGTTCCGCCTATGCCTGCATCTGTAGGACAAGTTATGTTGAGCGTCACTGCCGTTCACGTAGTAATGAAAGCTCCACTGTTGATAACAAATCCTCCTCACATCGGAGCATCACTATCATAATAGTAGGTGCCAGTCGCTCAGGTCGATATATTACCTGCACTATCTTGAATACTAAATCTGATGGTTAATGTCGTCGTAAAGTTCAATCCTGTCGCATAGCAGTATCCGGTTGTTGCACTACCTGAGTATGCACCTGTCAGCCGTGAGGCTCACGTTGTGTACTTGCATGTTCATGTAGCTAGAGCTATCACATCACTCACGCTTCCGCTGATATCCACGGTATCATGATAGTATCGTGTAGTACCATTTACTCCCGCATGTCATGAATAGATATATCCCGTCATCACCGTCGGTGGGGTTGTATCTCCTATGATATTTATATTCTTATTGTAGCCCAATGATCATGCGCTTCATGGAGCTGTCAAAGTGAGAGAGGCATTGCTACCTCATCGATCGGTGATACTTCCTCCGTTGAGCAGGAGTGCCGTCGTGTTGAGATAATCCAAATCTATCTTGTAATCTCATGCTTGGATTGGATATCTAAAGGTTATGGTGTTGTCCGCTGGGGAGAGTCTGGTGATACGATTCTGTGTCGTGCCGCTATAATCCGTAAATGATCATCCGGCGAGAATCTTGCCGTCTGGCTGTAATGCTATATCATTGACAGATGCGCTATATCAACCTCAAATACTGAAAGTACTATCTAGTAGTCCTGTGCTCGTCAATCTCGTGATACGATTCTGTGTCGTGCCGCTATAACTCGTAAAATATCATCCTACGAGAATCTTGCCGTCCGGCTGTACCGTTAGTCCAACGACTTGAGCATCAAATCAACTTCAAATACTGAAAGTACTATCTAGTAGTCCTGTGCTCGTTAATCTCGTGATACGATTCTGTGTCGTCCCGCTATAACTCGTAAAATATCATCCGACGAGAATCTTGCCGTCCGGCTGTACTACTATCGGGTAGGTTGTATCATTAAATCAACTTCAAATATTGAAACTACTATCTATCACTCCTGTGCTCGTCAATCTCGTGATATGATTCTGTGTCGTTCAATTATATGTCGTATATCGTCCGCCAACCAAGATTTTACCGTCCACCTGCACCGCTATCGACCAGACATAACTATCAAATCAAGCGCCCATATTAAAACTCGTATCCAGCACTCCTGTACTCGTTAATCTCGTAAAATACGGTTGTGACATTCAATTATAATTACCAAACATTCCGCCAACCAAGATTTTACCGTCCGCCTGCAACGCTATCGCCATGATAGTACCATCATATCAACCTCAGATAACGAAACTACTATCTATCACTCCTGTACTCGTCAATCTCGTGATATAATTCTGGGTTACTCAACTATAATTCGTAAATCATCATCAGACTATAATTTTGCCATCTGGTTGTATTAGTATCTTCTGGACTGCAGCATTAAATCCACTTCATATCTTGAAAGTACTATCTATCACGCCTGTGCTCGTTAATCTTATAATTCTATTCGCTGTTGTTCCGCTATAGCTCGTAAAATTTCCTGCGGCTAGGATTTTGCCATCCGGCTGTAGTGCTATCGTAGTAACATAAGCATTAAATCATATTCATATAGGAAAACCACTATCTATAGCGGCAAATCATCATTGGCTGTAAAAGACTCCTGTCCTCAGTGGTGAGGTATTGAGTGCGAGCACTGGTGATCAGATTACAGAGATCGGCTCTGAGAACATGACCTTGATATCGATATTTCCCGTCGAATACGTGCCATCACCATTATCCGAAGTAACATTCGTCACCGTACCGGTCGTCGTAGCTAGAATGATGCTCTCTGTATAATCGCTTGTCGTATTATTTA
>CAYXBC010000011.1:0-16683 GCA_964463255.1 uncultured Candidatus Peribacteria bacterium
ATAAAATAAGATGAGGGAAATCTCAAAAGATTTTCCCATTGTGTTTATTCCACTCTGCAAAATAGAATTTTATACCTTTTTATGGGATCAAGAAACAATTTTATCTTTTCGTTATATGACCATGACCAATACTATCAATCAAGCAAATGAATGACAAGACCAAAACCAAAACAAAGAGCTTGGAATAACACTCTATCCTAAAGAGTATATACCGTTATCACTCAAACCAGGAAAGTGAAAGATAACGTTAAAACCAAAAGAGTTTACCCAATTTTGTAGAAATAAATGATGGACAAATACTAATAATGGTGACTATCTTGATACATCCAGAATACCTGCAGTTTTTTGAGATTTATTGACCCAATTAAAGAAAAAATTTGATTCTTCTAATATGACCTATACAGATATTGCCAAAAAATTTCCAGACATAGAAATACTAAATATAGATGCGGTTGATGAGATTGATTCATGATCAAAGAAGCTAACAGTTACAGGGAATTGAACAATACAAATTACCGTTTCTTTTAATATAATAAAGCAAAATGTATCATGAAATGAAAATAAAATACTCCAAGAAGACAATACTATGCTTGGGGGTATAGAAATACTCAAAGACTGAAATATTCTCCGTATCAGGAATGATAATAAATCCGTCAATCTTCCTTGAATGAATTTTTATATCCTCAATGCCGATAAAGAAAAAAGAAGGATTCTTACCCAAGATGATGGACACATCAATATCATAGCGTTACAGAACGATTTAGGATATAAGATACTCCAGACAGAAGATGTGAGTATGTTTGGTAAACTCACCTATGCGACGATGGACAAGAACAAAAATTTCCTGGTCGCTCTATTTGAGCATGAAGATGACACTAGTCCCAATCAAAAAACCCAAGAACTCAAAATATTCCAGATGGATCATACGGTAGATTTTAATGATCCCAATAGTCCGAGTTGTTTGATAGAGCAAGAAACAATCCCCAATATCCAGAATCTATTGTATGTAGATGATAATGATGACCTTATTGTCTTGGATACCGACTATCAAGTCAGAAGATTACAGACAAATATGCAGGAATTTCCTGTAGGATATACCGGCAGAGCAAATTTCAAAAAAGAAGGAGTAAAGGTCAGGAAAACAGTAAACAAAACTTTGGAGGATGCCACACAACTGCTTGCCAAAGGGATAAAAATCGATACGGAGTCTTTGGATACCGAAGAAGAAGATGTGGATTTTGCAAAACTCAGAGAGCAAATCTGGAATATGCCGTTTGCAGAATTTGATAATAAGACACTCAGACAGTTATTTGATGACTCTGAGACCATAGAAGATTTACTCAAGGTAAAAAGTATCATCGAAGCGATAAAGAGGACACCGGAAATAGCTGCAGTCCATGGGTTGATGGATCCCATCGAATCTACTGTCTTCAAAAAATATAATCAAGAGAAACTTAATGAACTCTATGTGAGATTAGATAATCTCGCGAGCAGTCTAGGAGCTGGTGATGATTTCAATACCCTGGTATATATCCAGTCATCGCTCAAGGAAATCCAAAAAGATAGATCACAGATCTCCAATATCGCACCTACAGCAAAAGACAAGGAAGTCAAAGAATTGGCTCAGCTAGTGGAGGGAAAAATAGCTGAGTACCGCGAATCTCATCAGGAAGATATCCAGGAAAAGATAGAGAATAATCTGGATGCTATCAAAGAATATCTCGAGAATATAGATTATATGTCCCAGATCACAAGCGTCTACAATCTGGATGTATGGAAAACCACAGAAAATATGATAACATATCTCGATGAAGAAGGCAAAAAGAAAAATAAGGAAACGATGAAGGGTATGGTAAAGACAAGACAGAATCAATTGAGCAAATCTCTGATCGATGTGCAAAAAAGAAAACAAGCCGAAGAACAGCTCAAGGTAGATGAGATAAAAGATCAGATAGGGCAGATAAAACAAATCATAAGTGTAATTAACGAAGAAGATGCTATCAAGGATATGGAAAAGAGTGATCCTTTAGTGCTTGCTATCAGGTCAGCAATCGAGGACATCTCTTCAAATAAATCACAAGAACTCATAGTACAGTTAGAATGAGCGTTCAAAGAGAGATTACTGACGGTGAAATACAGTAAAGATACAACCAAAAAATGAGTGAAATCATTGGACAAATACGGAATACCCAATTCGCTCTACTTCGTACCAGAAATACACAAAAAGGTATCACGGGAGCTGAAAGGCAAAAGGGTCGATGATAAGATAAAAATCTACTTTGAGACCAATACGGGCACCAAGATCGAACCAGATATCAACAAAAAAATCTTAGGAAATTTTCCATTCCAGGTAACGGAAGATGAATTTATCAGTATCAAAAAACATCTTGGGGAATGGAGGTCAAATGGGAAAAGAAAGGAATTCAAAGATCTACTAATCAAAGCGGATGTACTCAAAAAAGAACTATGAGACAAAGTCAAAACCAATGATGAATATAAGCAGGTCATGGAACAGATAAAAGCCATAGATGAGCAATATTACATTCCGAGGATGTTAGAGGTGATGAATACTATCTCTTGATGATTGTGGAATCTGGATGCCAGACCGAGAGTCCCTCATCTAAGCTCAAAGACCGTTGTAGGTCCCAGCATCAAAAAATTTCTTGAAAAGATGGGAACCTTGCTCGATCAGCAGATGACGTACAAAGAAGGGTTTATTATCGTAGAAAGCGAAGCAGGAACAGGAAAGAATTTTAAGATGGATATCTTATCTAATTTGACCAATAGGGAACTCTTCCATATCTCATGCAACCAAAGCATGGAAAAAGAGGATCTTCTCTTCTCTCCAGAGATTAATAGTGAGGGATCATTCAAACAAAAAAGCGAACTCATTAGAGGATTGCAGACGCCATGATCCATCATATTACTGGATGAGATAAATACCCTCAGACCGGGGATAGCTAAATTACTCAATCCATTATTGGCAGGACAGAGATATATCAATGATCCACAATTGGGAAAGATTTATGCACATCCATCGGTCCTTATAGTGGGATTGATGAATCCGAGATATTATCTCTGAACGTCCGATATCGCTCAGGAATTCTTGGATAGGGCAAGAATCGTAAATGATGATTATCCAGAATCACTGGAAGAGGGATTTATCGTATCCAAATATGTCGATGGTCCAGTATCACAAATGACCTACGAGGAATTCGAAAATTTTCGGAATAAGTACATAGTCCATGGAGAAGTGCCGAATGATAAAAAAATCTACAATATGTTTATTGCGATATCCAGAGTTATGAAAGTTGCAAATAAAATCAGAGAGCTTTATTCCAAGACAATGAAATGAGAAGCTGATATGGATAAAGAGCTGAAATTTATCTTCTCTATCAGGGCAGGTAACTTCATTATGCAAGATTTCAACAATAGCAAAAATGTCAAAAAATCCATGGAAGAGGTGATTATGCCAAAGATTACCGATGCATCTCAGAAAAAAATGGTGCAGGCAATCATCGATGAGGTATGTAGATAATCATCTCATTATTTTACTATTTTGTCATATAATTATGGATGCAAACCTTCTTATCACCCTACAAAACTACGGACTCTCCGAAAAAGAGGCGAGAGTATATCTTACGGTTTTGGAATTGGGGACCTCTATCGCCAGCACTATCGCAAGACGTGCAGAACTCAACAGGGTGACAGTGTATACACTACTTGAAGATCTCAAAAGAGATGGAATCGTTAATGAAACAACGAAAGAGGGGGTAAAATATTATAGCGTCATCAGTCCAGATATTTTACTGAGACAGGCAGAACAAAAATATGAGAGTTTTAAGGAGAAGGTTCCAGAGCTTTTAGCGTTAGTTGAAAAATTTGGCAGTAAACCCAAAATACAATTTTTTGAATGATTGGAGGGGATGAAGAAAATGTACGCTGAATTGCTTACATCAAAAGATCATATGATTCGTTCATTTTTAGGGAGTCATGAAGCTCATCCGATTTTGAGAGATTATCTGAATGAGCATTTCGTGCCACAGAGAGTGAAATACAAAATAAAAGCCAAAGTAATCTGCTGCGAATCAGATGATAACAAATCGTATCATCAGGTTAATAAGAAAAATCTCATAGAAGTAAAATTTATCAAAGATAAAGAATTTCATCTTTCCTGTGGTATAGATATCTACGCAGGTAATAAAGTATCCATCGTATTATTCAGCAAAGAAGAGATGTCCGGATTGATAGTGACAAGTAAGAAATGCTATGATACCTTAGTGAGTATATTTGATATGGTATGGAAATATAAAAAATAATTTATCTTGTATGTATATATATGTTCAAACCGACTCCAGAAAAATCAGCAGCACATTTCAAAAAAATCCATGATTTGGAATCAAAAATTCGTTTCAAAAAAGTGAGAGCAGGCGGTGTTATTGGAGATACGCAAAACAGTATTTCTAGTCTTCTTAATGAATATGAATCAGCAATCCAAGAAAAAAGACAGGAAGTATCAGGAGGATTAATGGAGTATCTAGAAAATAATGAATTGCCTTCAGATATTTTGTTTCATGCATTAGGACCAGAAAAATATTATGAAATCACCCATAATAGGACATCTCCCTATAGTAGTATGTATTATGGTGAAATAGGTATGCTCCTTGATCTTGCAGATAATAAATCACAGTATATACACAAGAACATTATAGATATAGGATGTGGCGACGGTATAAAAGTATATGCTATGCTCCAGGAAGCAATAAAAAACCAGAAAATAGAGGGAACAGTAGATTATCTAGGCTTGGACGATAGCAAAGAAATGTTAGCATTCGCCAAAGATAATTTCTACAAAAATTTTTACTCGAAGACGCAGAATAAGGATAACAACTTTTATATATCTTCCGATGATATCCATCCGATAAATAAGAAGATACGTCCTTGGTTCAAGAAAGCAAGATTTCAGAAGATAGATGGTTTGGATAAGATGACGCCCAAGACCATGTTATTTTTATGATGAACGTTCTGAAATCTTGGCGATTTCAAACAAGGATTTCTCGATGATATCAAAAATATGCTTCAAAAGGATGATATATTCATAGTAAGTTATTTCCGTATATTAGATCAAAAGTGATTTGAAAATCCCGATACGGAGGAATTGATTCAGAATTTTTTTGAGAGAGAAAAAAAATTGTATGAGAAGAATAATAGGTATTATCACGAAAAAGAGATCGATATAAAGAACTTCAAGAATATCATGCCAGGACTGAACATAGGACATGATGATTTTGATGTTCATATGGAATTGGATAAGGAGAATAATGTCCTCTATGATGTCAGGACATTCAAAAAGGATATCATCTATCAAGGAGAAGTGGTAATCCCTAAATGATCATATAAGAGCTGATGAACCAATGTGAATCCCGACGCATTGAGAAAACAATATACACAGGAAGATCCTACCAAGACATTCACGGAATCTTTGTATGCAACCAAAGAGACAGAGGGATTTATCCATGAATTCCTAAAATTCAGAGGAGTAGATCCTCAGGATTGTTTTATCAATGAAGAATATAAAACCGCGGATCAGACACTCTATATCACTATCGAAGCAAAAGATAGACCTATCACATTCACATGGGAGGAAGATGCTGAAAAAAAATCCATAACGAAACAGCCAGGAGAGGTCATTACGCTCCATAAATCAAAGAGGTTTACTGACCAGGAGATGAAAAATCTTGTTGATGCAGCATGATTGACAGTGGTCGATGAAATATGATGCCCAGCGGATATAGCAGGACAAGATACTATGAAACTGCTTATCATCAAGAAGAAATAAAAAGTCATACCACTTGAGAAGAGAAAAATAGAGCCATCAAGGCTCTTTTTTTTGCTTGTTGTAAGTTTCTGACAACAGTATTTACTAGGTAGGTATTGATATTTATCTACATTTGCTTATTTATGGAAATGTCAAGTTTAGATATTTTATATGATAGAGAGAACCCATGGAAAAAAATAGCGCTGCTTCATGAATCACTTTTATGAAGAAACAGCAACAATGGGAAACTGAGGTACAGATATTATTACAAAAGAGTGATTTCTCATGAGCAAAAACAATGATAGATAAGATAGCTGCGTTGCAAAACCATAAAGAGCAATCACAAAGCATGATATGATCAAGAGATGCATCATATAGGGATTCCTTATTGCTTGATGATCCTATATATCAAGAAGCGGTAGAAAATAATAATCTAGAAATCATACAGCTCTTCAAGACGAGGCAACTCACCAAGGAACAATACAATCAGTTTAGAGAGCAGCAATATGAAAAGATGTATAGACAAAAGCAGTGAGAGAAAAAAGAAACACAACAAGAAAAGATATCCAGGATAGAAAAAATATACAAAGTACAAAATATACTTTCTATGCTAGATATCATACAAAGAAGATTTTGAGAAGAAAGAAAAGATATAGTGGCTATGCAGATTATGGATCTTTTGGATACAGATAAGAAGCCAACAGATTTTGACCTGCAGTATATAGAAAGTATTGAAAAGAAAGTAAGACGTTACCTTGCTCTTATGAGAAAACTCCAAAGCGAAAGGGATGCTACATGGCCAGCCACATGTAAAGAGGAGACAGAGAGACAGGAGGAAGAACTGCAACAGAGAAAAGAGATGGCGATAGCAGCAGATAAGGAGCGTATCTATGCAGAAAAAAAAAGTGTATGAGGTGAAATGAATATAATATCTGATGAGATAATATGCAAAAAAAAGGCATTGTACACGGTATTGGAAGATATGCGGAGAAGTACGTATAACCATGAACTATCTGTTGATTTCAGTGGAACACCTAGAACTCCTTCATTTATGCTGGAATTTGCGAGATTAAAGATGATTCCAGCAATGAAAGATGGATTGCCGATAGATATGCCTGCTGAATTTGTCAACTATGTAGAGCAATATGGGAGAGGTGATATACAAAAAGTACTCGACACCGGATATAGATTGAGAGATGAAATTAAGGATCTAACAATCCAGAGGGTTGAGAGACATATAAGATTGTTGGCTATGATGGGACCACAGAAAGAAGATCATGTGTATAGAGCAGATGGATCCAAAGTATTCCTCTGAAATCTCATTCCTATACCTATCAATAGACAAGCTAGTGCATGATTGGTAGGGGTGTCTCTCAACTGAGATACAAAGTAGATTTTATCTTATCATAAAACAGATCCATGGAAGACGCTCCCTATAAAGAAGAGAAAAAAAAACATGAAAAAATAATTTTTCCAGACAAAAATACGATCCAAAACAAAAAAATATATTTTGATGCTGACGGGACCGAAATCAAGATCGGCTACGATAACGAGACGGGAGCGGGTTTCGTCGAGATCATTTCAGGATAACTATTTTATTTTCAATAAGGATTTTAAACATGAAAAACGAAACACAAAAAAATTTAGATGGTAGTACATATAGAGACACATTAGCAAAGGAAATAGCTGCATTAAGAAGTTCACCAATAGGGCAGAATGACGCATTGATACAAAATTTTTTGGCTCAGGAGACAACAAAAGATATCTATAGAGAAGAACAAGAAAAAACAAGACAGCAACAAAAAAATCTAAGAGATGAGAAAAAATCTATCGCTAATCAGGATGCGACTATTTATATGCGTACATATACGAGAAAGCACATCTCTTTGCGGGAATGAGAATAAAATAGCTAAGAGATATAGCCGATAAATAATAATATCTACAATAATTTCTTTATATTTTTTCAATCTATTATCATGAAAAACACCACCAAAAAACTATGAACTCCAGAAAGTGGAGAAGCAACAAACTTACAAACAAAAAGTTGAGAAGTCTTAGAGAATCTTTCAGATGCAAAAAAATTGCATTTGGACCAAGAGGTCCTTCAAAAAGTAATGGAGAATAATGATTTTTGGAAAGATCAAATAAAAACCGATATTTCCCTAGAAAGTATTGATGGTATGGTTACTGAATCTACCAACAATATGGATACAAATACAATAACCAATTGTATATCGTTATTGCAGAATTATGCAGATAATTATCTAGAGAATAAAACCAATAGTGCCGTGAAGACATTCGTAGAAGAACATCAGATCGAAGATATGGATGAAAAATTCCTAGCATTGCCAGAAGCTACGAGGATAATGATAGCGATATATTGGAGTAGAACCAAAAAATACTGATACTCATGCGGATGATGATTCTGATATTTCAAGACTCCGACTACCTGCGGATGATGTCTATCCTGAAAAGAAAATATGGAAAAAGCCAATCTCGTGCATCTGGCAAAATACATAGGAGAGAGACAATACCAAGTCCCCAAAGAAAAAATCCAACAGGCACAATCAAATTTTCTCAAAACAACTTCTGCTGATATACACAGTCCATCTGATGATATAGCAAAAATCACTAAGATGTATACAGCCAAGCTGACAGAATGTGAGGAAAAAATCACCCAGCAAAATACTATAAATGAGATAAAGAAAGGGAATGCTGATCTCACCGATCAAGACCTCATGCAATCTATGCCAGGATTTGTTTCACATATAGCTAGCCAAAAAGATGCCGCACACATACAAGTAGATACAGAACATAAACTTGCTGCCTATCTGCAATGAACTACGAGACGATGGGGATCAAGTGGCTGTGAATATGCAAACTATGTGGCAGTGCGATATGATGGCAAAAGAAAAGATGTGCATGTGGTCTATAGAGATGCATATAATGCTAGCAAGGACAATCGATCCCTATGTTTTGATAAGGTAGAGATCAAAAATATAGAGACAAAATGAGATATGCTCCATATCACCGTCAAAGCAAGTAGTAAAGAAAATTCTAGAACCTATACATTTGATTTTCCCCTAGCGAAAGAGGAGAAACCATCACTCGATAAGGAAGCTCAGCAAAAATTTGTGCAGACATTCCAATCCAAAAAGGAAGAAATTATGCTAAGTCAAAGTGCGAAATATGAGAACAATACTATGCCTACCTATTGTTTGCCATCAGATATGGTCTTTGATAATATGCCATGATGAGAGATTCCTTACCTGCAACCGAGAATAGAAAGTGAATATATAGACAAAGAGCAGGGAATCTGAGCGATAGTACTCATCAAACAGATAGATCATGGTGCATGAGACAAAAGACAGTTGGCACGAGAGTGATGGATCATACGCCAAGATGGTTCTTCTGACAGGGTAGCATATGAAAATATGCGAGATTCTCAGAGGGCATCATGAAAACAGATCAGTATGGTAGCTCAAGAGATAGTACAGCACCAAGTGAATAAAAAAAATAAGTAGAGGACGCATTTTATGTGATAAATAGTAGTATACAATGAATAGTATAGTAGCAAAATTATATACGATATATTTCTACCGGTATACCAACAGGAAGGACTTTTCGTATGGAAGATAAAAAGAGTTATACTATCCATATAAAGCCTTCCTAAAACGTTTCCAGGAAGGTTTTTTTTATTCTATAATAAAAGAACACATGAATACTACGATACAAATCCCCACGATAGTGGAGACAGTAAAAGATCAGTTAGTTACGGATATTAATATTTTGAGAGAGATAATGAGTTCGGTCAAAAATGATTTGAAAGAGGAAATGCTGAAACTGTATGGAGGAGGACCCGGATGGTACAATGCTGCTGCAAGAGAAGGTAATTATGGTTGTGACTACAAATGTACGGGATGTGTAAATTATACAATATGTCATTCTGAGTCCAAGAAAGATTCTGAACTAAAACCAGAAAAAGAAGAGCCAGAAGAAGATAAGGAAATAATAAAATTACAGCAAGATATACAAAAACTCAAAGAAAAAAAAGAGATGAAAGAAAAGTTAGCAAAAAAGGAAAGAGAACTAATAGATCAAGAGGAAGTTTTACAGAAGAATAAAGATGAAATAGCCAAGATACAAAGAATGCTTAATAGTCCAGAAGATACACCTATCTCATAAAGAAAAAAAAACTGAAAGGTTCTTTTTTATGAGCGTGTTGTTATGTTCCGACAATATGTTATATTAGGTAAGTATTGATATCTGCTATGTTTTAAATATACACTAAATACAAAAATAAGAAATGTCAATATAAATACATAATAACTTGACAATAGAGTGAAAATATATATAGTAGTGAAAATTTGTTTTTTTATAAAAAATATGCAGAAAAATAATCAATCAGAAACAACTATGTTTGAACAATTAGGAAAGGATGTGTACTCGTTTCTTGATAATGTATCGTCTGCAGAGGATACTGTTCTAAAGACTAGATTGGAAGATATAAAAAACGATATAAAAAATATTACCAAAAAAGCTTTGATGAAAAGTTTAGAAGAAAGTGATGATCAGAACATACTATCTTCTAGTCCACAAAGACTTGTTTTTTCTATAGACACAAATTATGGAGATATTTTGAATGATTATGATGCTGAAGAAAGAGAAAAAAGATTGATCGGACGAGCAACACAAGGAGTTATTGCTATGACCATAAAAGATTTAGAAAAAATCCTCGATAAAAAACTAAGAGAAAATACCTATCGCGATGAGATATTGAAATCTAATTCATACGAAAATATACTTGATATATTGGGTATAAGACGTATGAAAATAGGAAGCAAAATAATGAATTTTGAAAATGCAGATGGTATGTTTGAAAGTAATAGGATTTGATTATTGTTGTATATCCTATGATTTGAATATAATCATACGGTAAAAGTATATGGAAATGAAACCGAAGCACATGTCTATGACGAGACAATCAATAAAACATTTATAGTGGGAAACAACAAAGGATACAAAACATATATTGCTGATTGAAAAAAAGATTTGTATGATACATGAGAGTTATCCAGAGAAGAAGCAGAACAACAATTCATCACATGAGATTTTTACTCAGCACACCAACGAGAATCATTAATTAAAAATATTGTCCTGGATACCAATAAGCAAGATAATCAGAGTCAAAAAACTGAAGAAGTACATAATGAACAGAAAAAACAGGATCCAAGAATACAACAAGAAAAAACACCACCACAAGCCAAAACTAAACCAATAAAAAAGATAAAAGAAAATAGTATCGAAGAGCCATCAATAAAAAGCGAAGCAATAGTGGCTAAAGAAGAAATAGCAACAGAAGAAGTAGATAAAGAAATTGACCCAGGAGAAACAGAACAGTCTCGAGTCCAAAAATTGGATACTATTTTAGCCAAAGAAAAAAATGCCCGACCATGGCAAAAAGAAACATGGGAATCTACAAAAAATATGTTAAAGAGGGGAATAAATAGATGAACTATTGTGTTGCCTTGTTCATCAGGTAAAACACGTACGGTAACTGAACTTCTCAAGATAGATAATGCTACCAAACTGTATTTATTACCAAAAAATGTTATCGGTATATCAGTGGTTGAGGATTTGGTAAAATGGGGAATATCAGCAGAAAAAATTATTGATTGTACCAATGGTACATGAGAGATAAAATTAAACACGCTTGATGTTTCCAAAATATGAGATCATGTCATTGTAGCAAATTATAGATGATTATTAAGCCTTAGAAAAAAGAATAAATCTACGTTCGATCAGTTAATATCCAAAACCAGAATAATATTGTCAGATGAAGCACATAGAAGTTTAGGAGCGGAAACAAGGGAAACGATAGATGAATGTATGGCCGTTGAGTGACTGATACATACATCAGAAATTGATGTGCACAACAAAAAATTACACGTATTGTTTACCTCCACACCCAAACTACTTTTCAAAGAAATAGCTGATTATTATCCTCATACAATTATCACCAAAACAATGGAAGAGGTCTATGTAGAATCTATAAAATATGGTATAGAGAGTCCATTAGTATTACCAAAATTTAGAAGAATGGGTCCTGTATATCTGACACTAGATAAACTGGTAAATTATACATGAAGTGATATCAATGAAGATTTTTTTACAAAATATGCGAACAAAGTGAGGGTGTTTGTAGATAGAGATTGAAACCCTCTAGAAACAAAGATGTTCCATGAGTATATAAAGTTAAAAAAAGAAAATGGAGGATATGCACCAGGTTTGTGAGTATGTAATACGATAGAGCAGGCACAGAGATTTACTGAATATTTCCAAAAAAAAGGTATCCAGGCAAGGAGATGCACCGGACCCAACAAAACATTTGATACAGATTTGGAGTATTCAGAACTAAAAGATTTTGTCGATAAAGGAGGGGTAGTATTTACTGCGGACGCTATCACAGAATGAGTAAATATACCTTCACTAAGAATTATCATGGAATGTGCATACACATGATCTCCAGCTCGTGTAGTACAGTCTATATGAAGGATAACCAGATCCATATCAGACAAAGAAGTACAATATCTAAAAAAACTGAATCCACACATAGATGAATCAAATCTCAAAAAAACACATGCAAACACAGTGTGCCTATGACCAACAATGCGATGGGGAGATTATGAACCAAGAGAACAAGGTTTGACAGGAACAAGAAACAAACCAGGAATTGGCTGAAATACGAAGAAAAGAGTTCCTTTGAGGACATTCTATGACTTCATGTTGGATTTATGAGAAATGGGATCCGAAAAAATGACCAAAGAATGAGATTTGTTGACAGGAGAGGAAAAATTATCTGTGGGCAATACCATAGTGTATGGTAAATTTAAATCTCCAAATTTGTGGGATTTACTCAAAAACGACCTCAAAAAATATAGTAGAGACCCATTGGATCAGGAAAGTGAAAAAATAGCTATAGAGAAATACAAACAGTGAGATGAGGAAGCCAAAGAAATATTGATCAAAGCCAATGTGAGATTTGTTCTCTTTAAGGCAAAAAAACGATATTATTATTACAAAAAAAGATACCCTCAAATGCACTCGACAATAAATGATTTTGTATCTGCATGATTTGAATGATTGTTGGAAGCTATCCAAAATATAGATGAATGTAAATTTGACACAAAGTCATCGTTTATGCTATTTATTCAAAATTATCTTTCCACAAAATTTAGAGCATTGTTTTATGACGAAGAGAATTGTACTACCAAAATATCAGGAATACATGTTCCTGTATATGCAAGAAGCGTCTACGAAAAGACTCAAGATGCTTTAGATAAAAAGGATGATGATAGCATATCAGCTATCGAAAATAATTTACCAAATAAAAATGAAATTATACTTGATGGTTTGTGAGTAAGAGGTGATGTAATGTCTAAGTGTGGAACTAGAATCAAAGAAGGAACGGAATCATTAGAAAATATAGAAAATTCAGCTATATTGCAAGATATGAGTTGAGAAATTTGAGAAGAAAAAACAGACGAATCGCTAAAAAAAGAGTCATTATACAAAGAGGTGATGAGATCATTAAATACCCTTACAGAGAGGGAAGCTGATATTATAAGATGATTTTTTGGTATAGGCACAGAAGAAAAAACCTTGGAGGAATTGGGGGTACAGTATTGACTTACACGTGAAAGAGTTCGTCAAATACAAGAAAAGGCGCTGAGAAGGCTACGTAATGTATCGAGAAGTAAACTCCTGAGAGAATATATTGGTGATCAAGAGATAGATAGTGTATCTAATCTTTCATCAAATACAGGTGCGCTACAATCAATGTGAACATGAAACATATATCCTAGAAATCTCTTTACCATGGTTGCCAACAATCCTATTCGTTCAGATAAGACGATGATAGTAATGGCTACATGAAATGACATATTGGCTACAAATATTCTGACATTTATGCAAATGCATAGTTTGCCTAATGAAATGGTATCTGATATATTAGACCTCAATATTATTCGAGTGGCTCAGTTACGAAAAAAAGATTTAACTAGTGTTCCCCATGGAGTAGTAACGCTTATTGAAAACGCACTTAAAAAATATGGACTCTCACTTGATGATGAAAACATAAAAGCAAAGGTAAAAAGAATATCATTTAGAACATAGCATTCAATCGTATAAAAACACTATAATTCATTTATATTATATCTATCAGAAATGACTAATACATGAGAAAAAACACCCACAGAAGAGGGAAAAATAAATATGTTCGAGCAATTATGAACGGATGTTCGTTATTTTCTTGATAATCTAGGAATAGGGGAAAGTGAAGTACTCAAACAGCGTTTGGAGAGTATCAAAAAAGATATAAAAATGCTGACGAAGATAGCTTTGATGAGAAACCTTGAAAGAACAGATGATCCTCAAATAACTTTTTCTGGAAAAAAAAATATGAGAGTAGAAACCAAAAATTTCTACCCGAATATATTGGATATAGACGCAGAAAATAGAGAAAGAAAATTAATAGCATATGCGACCAAATGAAGTGTTCAAAAGACAATAAAAGAGCTGGAAGCTATTCTCGCAAAAAAGATAACAGAAGATTCTTATCGTAATGAAATATTACATAGTCGAACATATACAGAAGTGCTTGATCTTCTCAAAATGAGATTTCTCAAAATAGAAGATAAAATTTTGGCGTTTGAAAGTATTCATAATGATAGAGAAGCAAACAGAATAGGGTTGCTGTTATATATGCTTGGTTGTATGTTTTGACATAAATTAAGGGTATATGGAAATGAAACCGAAGCGTACATATATGATACGACCATAGACAAAACCTTTATATGTGGAAATACTACGGGATATAAAACATATGTTTCTGATTGAAAAAAAGATTTGTATGATATATGAGAGCTGAGCAAGGACGAAATAGAAAAAGAATTCACGTCTGTAGATTTCCATTCAGCACAACAACGAGAAATATCTATCAACGAACTATGTTCAACGGAAAAAAAATCAGAGACAAAAATTACTAAGAAGAAAGAACAGAGTAATGCTGACCAAAAAGATACAGCAAAAGAAATCATGACAACTAATGATAGTCATAGAGATACCAATACAGAGAATAAGATAATATCAGAAGAAATACAGAGTGATACACAACAGGTCACACCAGAAAACACAGAAACAATGGAAGAACAATTAGCTATACATGAATGAGAGAAAGATCAAATAGAAAATGGAAAAGAAACAACGAATGATTTGATCAGAGCTGAATTTTTAAATAAATATCAAGATACAAAGCGTTTTGATTATGAAGCATTCAAGTCGTATTTGAAAGATACACACAATATAGATCTACCAGCAAAGTTATCTTCTCTTAATTCGTTTTTTGGGAGAAATCCTTATATATTCGTTCCAAAATATACCATTGCAATATTAGAAAATGATAAAGAAAAAATAAAAAATATAGAAAAAGAGATGAGGGATAAACGATATGAATACGCCAAGGGACCAGAAAGTCAAAATATTAGAGATATATTTACCCAATATTTCTCTTTACAGACAGATCAAGAAAAAAAAGAATTTAAAAAGGAAAATCCTGATGTATTCAAAAATCTACGACACAAAGCACAAAGACTATGATGATTGACTATATGAAGCGAAGAATATATACAGGCATTATTGGAAAATAATCCAGCAAAATGTTTCGTAGTAGCTGAAAAAGAATATGTGACAAAAATATGTAGGTGTTTTCCTTATAGCAAGAAAGTGTCTGACCTTGCCAAAGATTTTAAAGACAAAAAATGAGATATAAAAAATCTTTCAAAATATATGGAATATATGTCCAAATGATATAATCCAATGATAGTAAAATGAGATGTTGTAGTAGAACAGAATAATCATGACGATAAAAAACCTAGGGCATCTTTGTATTCAAGGCTTTCTTCAGATACGCTAAGCAAAGAAGATATAATTACTATCTTCAAAAATACATCAACAGGAAAACTGGAGGTAACCCAGGATACATATGAATGATATCTAAAGGAACATGCTGCTCAACAAAACGAATTACCAAAAACAATATATGATCTCATTAATTATTTCAAAGATGAAGATCCATATGCAAACAATATGATCCATAGTATAAAATATCTCCAAGCCTTATTGGAATGAGATAGAGTAAAGGCGAAAATGGAAAGATATGCGTATATGAAAAAAAAGATAGAAGAGTCTAAAAAACCAGATATACAGAGGATATTGATGTTTGTATGGAACTATATGAATAAATATGGTGATAAGTCTTGTTCTGAATGGATATCATTGGCCAAACCAGATACAATAGATCGTATAATGAAACAAAATCCACATCTTGAGAAGAGGATTTTAAATAATGCGTATTCTATAGTTTCATATTGTGTGACAGATATCAATAATAATTTTAATATCATAGATTATGGTTCTTTAAAAAATATCCTTTCACCAAAAATAAATCAGATAAGAGAAATAGCACCGGCTATATATAATCAGTCGTTTAATGTTACATAAAAAAGAAATTACTTTCAGATGGTTTATGATGTAATATCTTTTTATTACATGGAAAGATTTTTATAGTGTTGTAAAAAATCCTCGGGGTATTTGAGGATTTTTTTTTATGATAATGTTGTAATTCTCCGACAACAGGATTTATTAGGTAAGTATTGATATTTACAACGAAATTTATAAAAACAAGTGCAATTGGAGAGTTATGAATATACTTATGAGTATTTTAACTCATATAACTCTCTGATGAAAAAAGGATATACCCACATTCGTGAAGGGGAAAGACGACAGATTTATACTCTCTTATGTGA
>CAYXBC010000012.1:0-29797 GCA_964463255.1 uncultured Candidatus Peribacteria bacterium
TTTTTTATTACATCTTGAATTAAATGCTCTTTTACGTCTAAATCATTAGTCGAGACCATGGATATATAGTGGTTAGGAAGATAAACTAGCCAATTATATTCCATTTATTAAAAAGCGACACCAATTGCAGCAATTATTACAATAAAGTCAATAAATAAAAAAAAGATCCGGAAACCGGAGCGGGTAAGTGTAGAGTGGTCATAACCGTGGATCACCGTCATAATAGATGAGTTTATCCAATTTTTTTTTGGCTTCCATCTGATCTGAGGGTCTATAAACAGTAGTACTCAGGTAGCGTTCTTTATATCCCTTTTGGGCGAATAATGCTTCGATTTTCTTCTTTCCTTTTTTTAGGGCATCTGCTTCATTCACTGCTTCGATGCTGAGAAAACCGGCATTGCCTTTATTCCCTTGACGCGTCGATTCACATCTCAAGGTAAAAATTGATGATTGTTCCATAGTGATGTATTTTTATTTTTATTAGAGTAGCTAAACTGTAGCAAAATAATAAAAAATGTCAAGGTAACTTCTTGGAAAGAGAAGCCAAAACTTTGGAAAATTGACGATATGGGATATACTTGTATTGTGGCACGAGTATTTACTTTTGAATGGTTAGTATATATGCCGACTGATCTAATCAATAATATTTTGGAAATAGATGACTTACAAGGGATAAGTCCTAATTTTGAACAACTCAAAATAATTTCTTCTGAGACTGCCCAAAAGATTGAGACACTGATTTTCGGAAGAGATAAAAACACATTCAAAGTGCTGACGACGAATAATTTCCCCCAATGACTCGCATCGCTGCTCAAAAATCTCGAAGACAAAGGATATAGATATGAGGTATTTTATACATCATTACAAGGATTCACCTACGCTATGAGCCGATATACCGATATGGAGGCTGTAGCAGAGCAGAAAAGAAAATGAGAAAAGGAGCAGAAACAAGCTGCCGGCAAATGAGCTATTGCGATGATGCAAAAGATTTTCGAGAATAGGGAAATGATGGACCCAGGCGAATTTATCATGGAGCTCATCAGGCTGGCATTCCAGACAAACGCATCTGATGTCCATTTCCAGCCACAGGAGGATGGAGTGATTACGAGGATCAGGATAGATTGAGTGCTTCAGGAAGTACTAAAATTCAGCCATCTGGATTTCAAAAAATATCTCCAGAAAATGAAATTCATATCAGGCACGAAGATGAATATAGACTACCTTCCTCAGGATGGAAGATTTTCATTTGATGCGACAGATATCAATGGAGAACAAAGAAAAGTCGATGTTAGAGTAAATTTTATGCCCGGTATGGAATCTGAAAGCACGATGATTAGATTCTTGGATCCGACAAAGAGTATCACAACATTTGAGAAGATAGGGTTCACGGACAGGACCTATGAGATACTCAAAAGAAATCTTCAGAAGAATACGGGAATTACAATATTCACGTGACCTACAGGGTCATGAAAGACGACAACGCTCTATACCATTCTCAACTATCTCAATGATGGGAGAAGAAAGATTATCACACTTGAGGATCCTATCGAATATGAAGTCAAAGGCATCCAACAATCACAGATAAATTATAGTAAGTGATATACCTATGAAATTGGTTTCAAAGCATTGCTGAGGCATGATCCTGATATCATACTCATCTGAGAGATGAGATCAGAGGAGACCGCTCAGATAGCAATCAATGCCTCATTGACTGGTCACTTGGTATTCACCACCTTACATACCAATTCAGCGATAGAATCTGTTCCGAGATTGACAAATATGGGGGTAGAGCCATATATGTTGGCACCTGCCTTGAATATGGTCGTAGCACAGAGATTGGTTAGGAAGATATGCCCAAATTGCTGAACCAAAAGAGAGGCTAATTATGCGGAAGATGCAGAAATCAAAGATACGATGAAGAAAATCACCGATATAGATCCTAGGGTACTCTCCATTCCCTACGATGGAAGAGTTCCAGATGCAATTGGATGTGATCAGTGTAATGGAACATGATATAAGGGAAGATTCGCTATCATCGAGATGCTAGAGATTACTGATGATCTCAGGAGGATGATTGTAGATGGGAAAATAGGGGTTGATCTCTACGCTAAAGCCAGAGAGAACGGTTTTTTCACCCTCAAAGAAGATGGTATTATGAAAATGCTCCAAGGAAATACTACATTGGATGAATTGAGAAGAGTTTTATAAGATATTTGCTATCGTATGAAAAAGACAGCTCACAAGCATGAAAAAGGAGCAGAGAAGTACATATCCGGCATCAATACCGTAAGAGAACTCATTAGGGCGACTAACTCTCAGCTCGAGGATACATTATATATTGCCGATGAGGTATTCATACCGGCGAAGAAGAATATAGCTCGTTGTTACCGATCAGATTTTACACTCAAGACCAAAAAAGAAGCGGAAGCATTAGCCGAAGAACATAAGATTACCATCTCCGATAAACTCACCAAGAGCGATTTTTTTGTCTATAATGAGAAGACAGGGGAATTGGTCCCTTTCAAAAAAAATGATTATCTGATGTATGATCGCGGATATTTCACTTTCGATGGAAGCGATTATTTTTCATATGATGATAATGGAAAAGAAATCTGAAGGTTTTCCTTTTCAGATGATGACCATGCGGAAGCAAAAGAGATGAGAAAAAAAAGCGATAACAATGATAATAATCTAGATATCTTTATATAAAAAAATAGTATATATAGTATACACTACCAATCTCTGCTGTATTTTTTTAGCATAAAGAAAAAGATGGATCGCTCCATCTTTTTCCCAAAAAAGTCTTTGTAGTGTATATAGTATATAATTCTATATAATTGCTAAGATCTTTTTGTAATGACGTGATTATGCAGCAGCAGAACCAGTCTTTGTTACGTCTTTAGCTTCAGGGCCTTTTCTTCCTTCACCGATTTCGAATTCAACAGTGTCGCCGTCAGCGATAGATTCGCCAAGTACGTTTGTTCCGTGTACGAATACATCTTTTGATCCGTCTTCAGGAGTGATGAAACCGAAGTTTTTAGTTCTGTTGAAGAACTTGACTGTACCAGTTGTCATTGAGTAATATTGGTAGCATATAAAATTTGGAGCAGTTTGCTGACTCCAATAAAGAGTATAAGAATATTCGGAAAGAATACAAGAGAAAATTAATCAAATAAGTTATTGACATTTATATATTATATGAAATAAAAGTCAATAAAAGAAAAATCCCTCAAGAGAGGGATTTTATCGATTAAGATGCTTATTATGCTCTGAGACTAGCTCCAGTTTTTTCTCATGCCTTGATGGCTTTTTCCATAATTGCATTGATTTGTTCCGTCGTCATCGAGGAACCTGCCCCGACATTAGTGGTGTCGCCTACCATTTTTATCTTGATAGAAACGGATTTTTTATCTTCACCGAGATTCTTGCCGGCATAGACATCAAAGACTTCGACATCATGGATTTCAGGCACAGCAGTGACAGCATCGATAAGCTCGCGGAAATCCTTGCTTGCATCGACCACAAAAGAGAGATCCCTCCAGATGATTTGATCCTGGAGTGATTCATAAGTATAGGTATGTTCCTTTGTTTGTACTGTCTTTTCCATGAGCGCAGTGATATTCAATGACAGATAGACCACACCACTTGTTTCTCAGATCTTCTGCTGTTGAAGGACTAAAGGATGCAAAGCGCCTATAAAACCTATGATATCATTACCTACGCTGATAGTTGCTTGTTTCTTTGGGTGGAATTGTGTAAGCGAAGTTTTTTCAAAACGTACTTTGCCGAGTTCTAATTCTTTGACGATATGGGTGACGATATGCTTAGCCGCCAAGAGCGGATCAGTATTCCACTGGTCTATAGCTTTCTGATAGAGCATAACCCCAAGCTGAGCTTCTTCATGAACAAACTCTGAGGCGAATTTTCCTTGTCCCTTCTCCCTGGTCCCTGCTCCCTTAGTCCATACCTTCCCTATATCAAAAATTTTGAAACTATCGAAGAATTTGCTGTTTTTGACAGTATGAGCAAGGAGTCCGTAAATCATATCATCCCTCATATAGGGTGCTTCCGGATTCACAGGATTCTGGAGCATATAGAGTATTTTTTTGTCTTTCCCAAATGTCTCCACTATTTTTTCTCCAATCCATGGATAAGTTTCCACCTGATCGCATCCGATACTTCTGACCAGGATATCTTCAAGCTGTCTTTGGAGTGCAACATAAGGGGTATACGGCATATACACGGTATCGCTCAATAAGGGAATATTTTCTATCTGATCATATCCATTGATTCTTGCTACCTCTTCAAAGATATCTTCTTGAATATTGAGATCGTCCGGAGACCTTCGAAGTGGACAGATGACGGCTTTGTCCTTAGCGATAAATCATAATCAGGAAAGTATTTCTCAGACCTTTTTATCGAGTCATTTAGTTTTTTTCCCGAAGATAAATTGTTCCATCGTGGGTATATCTATCGATATTTCTTTGTCTTTTTGTTGGTTGATGGTATCCTTGATAAAATACGAGAGTCCTCCGATATCAAAATTTCCGAGATCTTTGCGGTAATAATGTAATTCATCGAGAAAGAGGATGAGACAAAAAAGCGATCGCCATGGATTGATATTTTTTTCATATCTCAGTTCCGCATCCGTTCTCAGTCATAGTCTTGTTCATGTCTTTCTGACAGCGACGGGATCGAAATTTGCTATCTCCACGAGGATGTTTTTGGTGCTTTCGGTGATACCGCTTTCTAGACCGCCTACAACTCATCCGAGGGCAAGGATTTTCTTTTTGTCGGCGATTACGATATCCGTTGATTTCAAGCTATGCTCGGCCTCAAAGAGATCAATGAATTTCTCACCATCCTTGGCGTTTCTTACGATAACATCTCCCTCGACTTTTTCCGCATCGAAGAAATGAATTGGTTGGCCACTGATATTCATAAAAAGATTAGAGAAGTCGACCCGATTACTGATAGGATTAGATCCGAGATCGAGCATCTGCAGTCTAGTAAAAAATCATGACTGCTGGATATGTACGTTTTTGAGGTGAAGGAGAAGATAAGTATTGAGACCATCGCTTTCTCCTATTATTTTTCTCTCTGGTGGGGTACTGCTTTCCAAAATCTGCATGATATGCTGAGGTGTACATTGCTGGTGATACTCTTTGACCTTATTGAACGTGATATATTTACTTTCACTTTTTGCCTTCTGATTTTCTAGTAAGGTATAGGTCGCCTGCAGTTCGGTAGCTGCACCGAAATGTCAGGTAAGATCAGGTCTATTAGTGAGTGATTTATTGTCAACTTCCATCACCCGATTTTCCAATCGAGGAAATTTCTCTTTCAAGGGGAGCCCAAGATCGTTATCTCAAACGTCATCGAGATCTTCACTCAATGATCGGATAAAATGTTTCTCTATATCTTCCTGTATTCACAGTTCTTCTTTGCTGCAAATCATGCCGTTGGACATAATTCATCTCAATTTTCTAGGTTCTATTTTGATATTGATAGCAGGGAGGAAACAGTTGGGTAATGCAACAGGGACATAGATATCATTAGCCATATTCGCGCCTCCACAGATAATCTCATAGAGGCCTTTGGTGCCACAGTCTACTTGACAGACATTCAGTTTGTCCGCTTCAGGATGCTTAGCGAAAGATTTCACTTTACCAATCACGACATCATCAGGCAGTATCCTTGTATGAATTTCCTCGATCTCGCAGGTTTTCAATATAAGATTTTTCGCGATATTCTCAGGTGTATCATTGAGAGAAATGAATTTTTTCAGGAGAGGAGAGGTATATTTCATGATTCAGAGAAAAAAATAAATTATAGACTAATGGTATCCAAATGTAGTCTATACATAATAAAATCTCAGCAGAAAAAAAGAGAAAAATTTGAATTTTTGGGATGATGTATGTATAATGATGATGTTTTATCCTGAGACGTTTGGTCAAAATATTTCCTTCTTGCAATTATGGACTCATTCAATAAAAAATACTGATTCCATTTTTTTGTTTTAAATCGAAAAGCTACCCCACAATGGTGCTAAAAAATACTCTTCAGATCGCGAATGTAAAATTTGAGGTCCCCAATATGATCCATCCTATCAAAGGTCCTCAACGCATTATCAATAAACTGATCAAGACGTTTCTGATCCTCAATACTCATCTGCATCAGCCGTCATTTAAGCATCAGGAGAAATTCATCCTTGGACTAATCAGCAAATGTAAGGATACCGTTTTCGGCAGAAAATACGGATTCAAAGATATCAAAACGATTGAAGATTTTCAGAATATGGTACCTATCTCCCATTACAAGGATTTCGAACCATGGATCATGTATATGCTCAAAGGAGAAAAGAACATAACCTATCCGGGCAAGATCGATCGATTTGCTACCTCATCAGGAACTACCTGAGGGACTGCAAAATATATCCCCATCACCAAAGCCAATCTCAGGGAATCTCATTTTAAGGGAGGACTTGAATCACTGAGCCTCTACATCAGGAATAATCCTAGGACACAGTTTCTGCAAGGGAAGGGACTGGTGATTTGATGATCATTTACCCAGAATCCATACACGGGAGAACAGAATGTAGGATTCATCTCAGCAATACTCCAAAAGACTGCGCCACGGATAGGACAACATTTCCGTTATCCAAGAGCAGAAGTTTCTTTCATGGACAATCGGGAAGAGAAGACACGCATGATGATAGAGGAATGATTGGATGAGAATATTACGTTCTTCAATGGTCAGCCCTCATGGTGATCAAATTTTATGTATAAGGTATTGGAATATACCGGCAAGAAGAATATCCTTGAAATCCGGCCAAATATGGAGCTTTTCTTTCGATGAGGCATGGCGATAGATCTCTATAAACCACAGTTCCAAAAATTGTTTCCTTCTCCGAAGATGAAATACTACCAAGTATATAATGCATCAGAATGATTTTTTGCTGTGCAGGATTCTAATTTTGCAGATGATATGCGTCTCCTGACCAATCACGGAGTATTCTATGAATTCATTCCTTTCGAGGAATACGGCAAAGAGAATCCTACCGTATTAACGCTCAAGGAGGTAGAGATAAACAAAGAATATGTGATTATGATCACCAATAATTCATGACTCTGGAGATATGTGTTATGAGATACCGTGAGATTCACGTGTTTGGAACCATGGAGGATAAAAATCTCCGGAAGGACAAAGTACTATATAGATGTAGTAGGGGAATGCGTGACTTCTGATTATACCGACAAAGCATTACTCGAAGCATGTAAGCAAACAGATACTATAGCTACCGATTATATGCTTGCGCCAATCACCTATTCAGGAGGAAGCGTCAGAGGAGCATATGAACGAATCATTGAGTTTACAAAAGCTCCCAAGGATGATCAGGAGTTCACAAGGGTATTGGATAAAGAACTCTGCGATATCAATTCGTATTATTATGATGAGAGATATGATACCAAAGTGCTCGGTGATCCACTCGTCCATTGTGTCAAGCAAGGGACATTTTATGAACGGCTCAAAAGCAGGAACAAGCTGGGCGGTCAGCATAAAATACCCAAGGTATTCAACGATAGAAAAAATCTAGACGAAATATTGGCATTGATGAAAAAATAGCGATAATTTGCTCTTGATTTCTTGATAATCATAACTAAGCTATTGCTTAGTTTTTCGTTGTTGATTTTTTGTGAAGCACGCAGTGAATGGTCCGGTAGTTTTTCTACCGGGCTTTTTTTCTGATAGCATACGTCGCGTTATAATAGGTTACAAAGACAAAAAAATATATCTACATTGCCCTTGATTCTTATGTGTATAAGAATAATCTACCTGATGTTAATCAATACATATTTGCCTATGAGACGTTTATCTAGTATGTATGCTTGAATTTCCGGTATGTAAATCGAACATGGTATCGAACATTGTTTAACAATTTTCCCAGGTGGTTTTTCTACCTGGTTTTTTTAAAAACTATTATGTCTATAATTGCTTGATAGATATAACTAAATAGCTATATATCCATCAAACAGTGATAGAATATAGAGACACATTTTTTACTTTTTTATCGATATGATGGAAAAAGTACAACAAGTTGATCAAGCTATCTACGCAGCGATACTTGCTGAGCAGAAACGTCAGTCGGAAGGTATGGAGCTTATCGCAAGTGAAAATTACCAATCCGCTGCAGTGCTGGAAGCGCAATCTTCTGTATTCGCCAACAAATATTCCGAATGATTTCCCGGAAGAAGATACTATTGAGGACAGGAAAATACAGATACCATAGAACAGTTAGCTATCGATAGAGCAAAAAAGATTTTTCATGCAGATCATGCAAACGTACAAGCACTCTCTGGTGCGGCAGCCAATCTCTGCGTTTATTCAGCATTGATGAATCCTGGAGACACTATCCTCTGAATGGATTTGACGCATGGCGGACATTTGACGCATGGTGCTCCGGTAACATTTTTCTCCAAAGTATTTAATTTTATGAGATACAAGACCATAGATGGAAAGGTGGATTTTGATGAGGTACGCAGACTCGCTCATGAATATAAACCCAAGATTATCCTTGCAGGATTTTCCGCATATCCCAGAGAACTCGATTACGAAAAATTTGTAGAGATAGCAAATGAAGTAGGAGCCATAGCATTTGCTGATGTCTCGCATATCGGAGGATTTATCGCTGCAGGATTGCTTAAGAATCCACTAGATTATGGATTTCATGTCATGATGACGACAACACACAAATCACTCAGATGACCGAGAGGAGCATTGATCCTTAGCAAATGAATCGTTTCCAATCCGCTCAAAAAACCCGAAGATACGATAGAAAATATTCCGACAAGAATTGACAGGGCAGTATTCCCCGGTATGCAATGATGACCACATATGAATATCATCGCCGCTATCGCCGTCGCGTTGCACGAAGTGCAGCAGCCAGCGTTCAAAACTTATGCTGAGCAAGCACTCAAAAATGCTCAAGTATTGGCATCAGAATTGATGGCACGCGGATACAAATTAGTAACAGGATGAACGGAAAATCATATGGTAATCGTTGATTTCAGCGGAACAGACTTGGATGGATCAGTCGCAGAAAAGACATTAGATAAAATCTGAATCTCGACCTCTAAATCTACCATACCTGACGATCCCAATCCACCGTTTCGTCCATCAGGACTGAGAATCGGATTGCCAGCCATGACGACCAGAGGAGTCAAGGAAGAAGATACCAAACAGATTGTCGAATTCATGGATCAGGCGCTGAAACATAAGGATGATGAAGAAGTGCTAGCCCAATTGAAAAATAAGGTCAGAGAATTTACAAAAGCATTCCCCGTCCCTTCATTATAAAAAACACAACCCCCAAATATAAAAAGCTATGGAAGCCTACACCATCAAGTACACAGCTAAGCCTCTCAAGAGAGGATGGTATGCAATCTACAAGAATTGGATTCCTGCTATTCCCAACAGACCAGGAGTTGGATATAATCATCCGACCAAAAGGCATAAAGAAAGGCTTATGAGGACCAAGAACCCCAAGAAAGTGATCTACAGCCTTACGCGGCAGATCCCCAAAAAATGAAATGCCCCATCACCGTATCTGGTGATGGTTTTTTTTACAAAAAAGAATCTCCATTCCGTGCTAGGGATGGAGATTCTTTTATATGATAGAGAGATGATTATTCTGCAGATCTCATAAGCATAAGCATTACATACTCTCTTAGCTCTTGAAGATCAGGATTGGTATCGGTTATGATGCTATGATCCTGGAGTGCTCTAAGATGATTGAGATAATAGGGTACACCACCATTATATATGGTACCATAAATTGTTCTAGAGAGAACAGTACCAAACTCAGCTCTCGTTACCTCACTATTTGGAGAGAAACTAGTAATGTTTATCCCCATCAATCACAACTGGCATGAGAGTTTGATATACAATTGCAACTCAGGAGTTTCGTTTGCTATATCATCAAAGACACAAACTGCTCATGTATCGAGTGTCTTCCCCAATACTTTGATAGCATAGTTTGTTATCATCTTGGCCATATGCGATCTGATAAGCGTTCCTGTCATATTTGCTTCTTGGATAGTTCTCATAGTCGTTATGCCATGGGCAAAAGCAAACTGATAAGCATCGTTGATCTCGGGAGTAAAGGAAGATCCAATAATGCTTCATGGCTGATTAGGTTCATGAGTTCCATTTCAATCAGTACCGGTTCAGTTAGTAGGGGGAGTGTACGATACTCAACCTCCTCAGCCACCACCTCAATTTGATTGATGGAGGACACAGGAAATTCATGATTTGTCATAATTAGCATTGCACGTAATAGCACAGGTTGTAGCATTTACCGTACCATTGCTTACGGATGCAGGACTACAAGGAAGCGATACTTCCAATCATTGATTAATATTTCAATTGTCTATAGATCACGTAACGGTATCCACACCAGCATCTCAAGCCAAAGTTAATCAAGTCAAAAATACTCATCAGACAAGAACCCAAAGTAAATTTTTCTTATGTATCATAGCATATATATATTAATATTTAAAAACTCAGAGAATAAAATAATCCTCTATAGTCGTGTTTTAATCACGTATAACCGTTGAAGCTTGCATTCCATAGCTTGTAGAAAATATTCCTTGTGATCAGGCTGGTATCTTGTAGAACATATCCAACATAAGCTGTTTACCTCAGAGATTAGAATCGGCATCTAAAGCAGATATACTCATACCACTTGAATAAGTGTCTGCAGCGGTCAATATTGTTCATGTAGTAATACGAGAATCGATACCTTCTTCAGAAACAAAAATTTCTGTCTTGCTAGCTACTTCCATTGTATTTACAGAATTTGATCGATTAGCTAATTTGAATTTAAGTGTATCTCTAAACATATTGTTTACGGTGATATCGAATCTGAAATGATATCCATTTGTATAATCTCATCCTGGAGTAGGATTATTTCCGTTTAATATTCTTTCTATTGAATTTACCTTTATACCATCACTAGCAGTTGCTGTTTTAAATGATATAGGATTTGATGTTGTTGTCTGTCCATTCTTGATAAACTTTACTTGGTAGTAATATGTTTTACCTGTAGCTAAGCTTGAAATATTTACATAATTATTATCCAATCCTGTCCATGTTCATGTGTACGCTGTAGTAGATATTCTATAAAATCATGTATCTGCTGCTGTATCAGTTGTATAGTTGATTTTAGCTGATGTAGCTCAGAGATTAGAAATGTAAAGGCTAGTAATTTCTACTCATGTAGTAGAATCACAAGCAAGTGTTGTAAAGTTTGCATCTGATGTATTTGCTTCGTTGTTTAATGCATCTTTTGCATATGTTTTATAATGATACGTTGTTCCACAAGAAAGATCAGAAAGAGAGATAGTTTTATCTGTATTTGCAGTAACTGCTTGGTATTCAGTGACATTAGTGTAGGAAACTGTTTTTCCGTAATGTACCTTAGCTTGTCCATTTTCACTTGATTGGAAGGCTATATTGGCAGTAGTTTTGGTTATATTTTGTACTGGTGTCTCATTTGGTGTGATTGTTGGAGCAGTAGTATCTGGAGTAGTAGGATATATTTTCTTAAATGTTTTATTTGCATATCACGTTCATCGAACTCATTCGCTATTCATTGCATGTACATAGATAGTGTGAAATCAATCAGACAAAGCTGAAACATCTACTGTTCCACCAAAATCTTTAGCTGTTGTACCAGCTCATAAATCAAGTGATAAACCTGAACCATTAGTTCCTATAGTATCTATGAAATATTCGACCTGAGTGATATCCAAAGAACGATGCGTAGCTCTTCATGCTAAAGTGTCTGAAGTAGCTACTTCATTTGGGAAATTTATTATATTGTTGAGTATCTCAGGTTTTGTATTGTCTATAGTTACTGGTATGATAGTTGAAGTTGTTGTATTCCCTGCTGTATCTGTTGCTACTGTGTAAAGATATCGAGTACCGTTATTCAATACTGTAGTATCAAAACTTGCAGTATAAGGAGCAGATGTATCTGTAGATATTCCCTGAGACCCTTCTCAATTGTCATTTGTACTATTATAATAGAATACTACGCTTGACACACCATAATTATCTGTACCAGTAGCGGTGATGGGTCTTGCAGATCATGCTATAACCTTACCACTGATTGGGTCTGTGATTGCTGTCGTAGGGTGGCTACTATCAATAGTAAACACAGCATTACTTACATCAGAAGAAGTGTTGCCTGCTGCATCTGCTGCTGTAATTCTTACGAGAACACCGGTACTATTTATTTCTGGGTGTGTCCGATTGTATGCGCCATCATTAGCTTCGCTTGGAGCTATACCAGTCCAAATTGATCAATCTATACTGTATGCTAAGGTTATAGGAGAAGCCAATAAATTAGTATCTGTTATATCTCCATTGGTCCATGTAATAGTATGATTACTACTTCATGCCCATTTTTCTCAGCCATTTGGTATAGTCAATGTATCTGTAGTAATTGTAGGAGATGTATTGTCTGTATTTAATTTTCCAACTATTTGGTAAGAAATATTCCCTACTGAATCAGTAGCTTTGACACAAAGATAGTCAGTATGATCTCAAGTTATAGTGAAACTAATTGCTGATGTAAAAGAGATGTCAATAGTATCACTTCAATTACATGTATCATCACTAAATCCATATTTTATTGACCCAGCGACAACAGAGGAAATAGCATCTGAAACAGTCACATTTATAGTATCTGATTTTACTGGTCATGTATCAGTTCAAGTATTTACGGTAAATGTTGGTCATGCTGTATCTACCGTTATGCTTCAAGCATCATTATTGGTCACCATTGTATTTAGAGCATTGTCTTTTGCTCAACTTACTTTGAAATGCAATAATCCATTTGTTCTTGAAGATACATTTATAGTTCAATCTCGGATTGTTGGTGTTGCGTCTCTATATCCATTAGTAGTATGATTCGCATCTGATACGGCAGTTACTGTATAATCTGATCAATCAACCAAAACAACTGTAGGTGGTTGAGATACATACATTCATGCTAAGGTTTCTGTGAAATATACGGTGACATTAACCATTCAAGATGCTGAACTAGGTGTAGCTACAACTCAAGAAACTATCGGTGCTGTAGTATCCCGAGTAAACTCCATAGTATCAGAACCAGTATTCCCAGCATTATCGGTGACAAGTAATCCAAGTGTATATTTTGCATTTGCAGTAAAACTAATAACAGAAAGGTTTACATCATAAACACCACCAGCACCACCAACATAATTTCATAATCACAATGAGGTATCATCATTAAACCATCGATAGCCAGATACTCATGCAATACTTCAGGATACTATTCAAGTAATTACTAATCATGTATTTGTAATTATATCTAATCAAACATCTACAGTAGGTTTAGAACCATCTATTTTTACTGTATCTGGTCAGTCAGCTGCACTATAATTACCAGCATTATCAACGGTTCTCGCATATACTGTCGTTGTTCATTCGGAACTTAATGTTACAGCTGTTGTATAGTTTGTTCGACCTTCACCGTCATAACTATATTGATAACCAGCTACTCCTCAAGCATCAGTTCATCATGTTATAGTAAATGTTACGCTTGGAGCCCAATTTCATGGGGTATATGATCAATAATTTATCGTGGGACTTGTAGGGTTTGTAGTGTCTATTCAAGATATATCATCAGATAATGAATAAGTAATATTTCATAGTGCATCAGTCGCTTGGAAACATATCTTAATTCAATTGGCAATTTCTACATCAAATGTAAGTGGTGTTGTATATGTAGTAAAACTCTGAGCTCCATCACAAGCTACGGGTACAACAACAGTATAATATTTTAATGTTCAGTCATTTACACTTCCTGTAATTGTTTTGCTTTTTGCTGGAGATGTATTTGGATTTGTTATAGTAATTGTCGGTGCTGTGGTATCATACATTATATCATCACTTACTGATGTTGATCGATTACCAAGGCTGTCTTTATATTTGACATATACTGTCTTTGTTCAATCTCATGTACCACATCATATGATACTGAAACTCTTGGTTGTCGCATATGTTTCTTCTGTTGTCCATGTTGAATTATCACAACTAAATTGCATACCCGATACTCAGTTTGTATCTGTTGATGATAAAGTCAATGTTGCATTTGAACCACTTGTAGCTGTAGCTCATCCATTGATAGAAATGGTATTTGAACTTGGAGGTGTATTGTCAATTGTGAAAGTAGAATCAGAAGTGTCTTCAGCAGCACCTAATCATAATTCATATCAAGCTACAATTATCCTTATAGTATAATTATTTCCATCTGGTCTTGGTGTGGTATCCCAAGAATATGTTCAATCATTTGCAGTATTTTGTATAATTATACTACATGAGGTTCTACAATAATAAATATCTACAGATCCATTTCCTGGATCATCACTTGTCCAAGTAATATTATTTGTGCCTTTCAGATATCCTCATCAGTTTGGTGAAGTTACGGTTATGCTAGTAATGCCAGCCGCACTAGCCGTACCTACAGTTCCCAATAAACTACCTAATGGCGATTGGCTAACTAAAATCAATGCTACGGTAATGATGCTAAACAATTTTTTGAATAGCTTTGTCTTAATCATAGAAAAAATATTTAAATAGTAAAACAATGATGGTGGCATAAACAAAAAAATCTTGGAATATTCCAAGAATTTTTTCAGAATATTTCTCCATTTTTTTAGGTATATTATAGTATAATACAATAGAATATAAGCCAAGAAACATATATTACAACACTTTCAAAAGAAATAACAATACATTTATATTTGTATTTTACAAAAAAGTCTTCTTTAAAAATTCTCTACTATGTAAAATACATCCCTCAATACAACGCAGGGGCGTAGTTTACGACCTAATATCTCCCCGCAACACAAATAAAAGCAGGGGCGTGGTTTAATCGCTATTTCCGTGGATGTTAACGGAAAATGGGAGCCTAGAGGAAACAGAGCCTCCACGATGGAAAGACCATCAGATCGTTTAATTTTGAAAATTACACATCCGGAACCCGGGCCGAAACTACCACAATACGTGGACGGCATTCAGGACCATCTCCGGAAAATTTCCCCTCACCGCTGGCACATCGGTTATTAAACCGCCCGGCTCGTAGGGACTTTATGAAGGTCCATAAATGGACCAAGATGCTTCCCCCAAGTTTGGGATCAGGAAGGGTATAATAAATCATTAACTATCACGGTGCGAAAGCACTAGGGGTGCGGATCATTTATTCGCACCTTTTCATTATCTCCAAAAAACTTGATACCCTGCACATAATAGCTATATATATACGTATAAGGAAGATACACATAAACGTCATTGCGAGCGAAGCGGGGCCCTCATTCGAGGATAAACAATCAAGTACTGGATCGCCACGTCGCTACGCGCCTCGCGATGACAAAACTTTATCCCCATTTCCTCATTCCGGCGTCCCGGTTTGCGGCCGGAATCCATCTTCCCTGGTCCCTGTTTCCAATTCTCCATTCCTCATTCCCAATTCTCAATCTTTATCATCTAGTTTCAAAATATGGATATCGTCCTTGTTATCATCTGACTGCTGCTGTGCATCATCGCAATCATAGGGTCTATTCTGCCGGTATTGCCCTGACCATTGCTGGCGTATATCGCCTTCATTATCTTACAATTTTCTTCATGACATCCATTTGGCCGGACATTTTTTCTCGTGTGGGGCATTATCATTATAGTGCTTACCATTCTAGATTATATCATCCCTTCACGAGGGACCAAAAGATTCTGAGGGACGAAGCGAGGAGTGCGTGGAAGCAATATTTGACTCATTATCTCTGTGATTATTTTCCCGATTTTTTGAATCGTTATCGGTCCCTTCGGATTGCTCGGACTTATCGGATGACCTTTCGTGGGAGCATATCTGGGAGAGAAGTTCGGAGGGAAGAAGCATGCTCATGCACTGAGATCCGCATGGGGATCATTCGTGGGATTTTTGAGCTGAAGTCTGCTGAAACTTGTAGTGAGTATGATTATGGCTGGATATTTTCTGGTAAATGCATACAACCTATTCGTCAAATAAAAAATATATAATCATAAACAAACGGGATCAGTATATATTTTTTACTTGAAAGTGATGAAGTCGCTATGACATTGTGAATGTTTGAAACAAGAGACGATTGAGTATATCAGAAACACAAGATACAGGGCGTGTTGCCAACGATCCGTACTGCTATCGCTACGATATTGTTGTGTATTCCATCAGTGACGACCTCAAGCGAAGATGCTAGACTGCCATCACACAGTCTCTCCATCCAGACCTATCAAGAGATGGATGTATCTGACGAAAGCATTGATCATATCGCATCCTATGAAGTGATTTTCAAAGACGGGATAAGAAAAGCATTAGACGGACTCAATGATATCAATCAGATTCCTCAATGATGAAAACATATCGATTATTATCGGGACATATGAAATCTCGAAGGTAAGAAACTCATACCAGGAAGCATCAAAGCGCTGAAACTCCCAGAAAACTTCGACATCAGTCCAAAGAATATAAAAAAGCCTGTAGTATCGCTGATAGTGAGCTTAGGAAATAGACAATTCTGTATCACCCCGCTAATAGGCAAAATATCAAATATCCACATGACTCCAGAAGCATTTGTGGTGGAAACAAATATCTTTGTCGACATCACCTATTCCAAAGAAATAAAATTACCTGATCTTATGTTCAGATTATGGATGTCCCCAGAAACGAAGGGAGAAAAAGCAGGATTTAGAGGAGTCACCGTGACTGAGATATAGTGTCCGACTTTGATGATTAGAACATCATTCCCTAATTCCTCATTCCGGCGTCAAGCTTGCCCTAGTGATAAGGTTTGGAAGAGAGGGGGTTGCGGCCGGAATCCAAAGGTACATCAGTAGGGATTCCTTCTTCCATACCTTGGCACAGGAATGAGGTGAACGCCGGAACGGATAAAAAAAATAAAATTTTATATAAAAAAATATCCATATATGAAAGCGAAGTATGTGATAGGAATCATAGCAATAATGGGAATAGTAGCTATCGGTACAACGTCAGAAGCATATCTTTTTGGCATGAAGTCACGAGACAATAGCATCTCAAATATCCAGCAAGTAGAAAAGACATATAATCTTGATCTGCCCGTAGTCGCATTCATTTTCGATCCGCGAGGCGACCATGTAGAGCAGATGATGAATAGCTTCAATGAAAAACTCGGCGCAGACAAAGTCTATCATATCTCCATCTCGCCAAATAGCTATACCGCGAAAGAAGTCTATGAAGGTAAATTCGATGAGAACTATACCCAGTTTTTCCAGGATGTGAAAAAGAACGATCTCAAAGTAATTTTTCGCACGATGCACGAGATGAATGGCTGACGATATCCACGGAGCTCCAATCCGTATCGATTTAAGAAAGCATGGGTCCATGTATGGGACCTGTCCAGGAAGGAAGGATTGGATCAGCACAACATCCTCTTTGATATGTCCGTCAATGCACGGGATCTCCCAGCAAAAGGAGGGAAACCGGCACAGACAGCCAGATTTATCCAATGCCAACAAAATCTCAAAGAGAAGTTATGATGCCCGACATTCGAGGATTATTATCCCTGAGATACCTATGTAGACCTGATGGGAGTGACGTTCTATAATCGGGGCAAAGGCAACAGCAATAGACGGCGAGGCACACCAGATCAGATAGTAAACGCCAATGGATGGAAGACACTTGATAGGCTCAAGGAGATGGGAAAACCGATCTTTGTAGATGAAGTAGGGACGACCGCAGTCAATTATACCTGAGCATATAATTTCAACAAATCGATCGAAGTATATGAAACCAATAAGGACCTCAAAAATACCCGGCTGCTCCAGCTCAGGGATTTCTTGCTGAGAGAATCCAGAATCGTAGGTGCTATCTATTTCAATGTCGACCTTTCCAATGGGCTCAAAAATCGGACTTTAGGAGAATTGGATCGATCCGTGATAGATTTCGCTTCCAATAAATTCTATGACAAGATACTCGATATCTACAAAGCAGGACAACCGAATGAAATGACAGTGCTCTATACCTTATTCAACGTAAAACGCACAACCATAAACAAAAAGACCTATCTGATCAGATCGGACTATGTCAAACCGGTCAAGGACCTCTACGCATTGGCGCTTTCCTACGCTTCATGACACAACGAACAGGTAAGTTTCCTAGATGCAACCAAGGAAAGTGGGACATTGAGAAATAAATACAAAAGATTCACCAAAGCTGATCTCGATGCGATAGTGGATGCGACAAAGAAGTTTTTCTAGTAAGCACCTTCCAGTCTGATATTACTAGGTATCCTGATGGTCATTACCATTGGATTATCTATTTTTTATTGATGAGCGAGGTTTGCTAGAAATAGATATATGAATAATGAAGAAAGTCTTAATTATTAAAAAAAGCTTAGATTAAAACAATCCAAGCTTACCCAGCAAACTATGCAAAATCACTGAGCATTAACGTTCAAACTGTATTCTTGCCTCACTATTATTGATCAATATGACGGTGGAGCCATAATCATCTGATTCATAAAGTCGGAAATACGTAACGTGATTGGTATCCCTTACGGTGTGATACCCTACAGAGAATTTCCTTTGGAATAACTTTGCCAAGTATGGATGTATCAGATCTGGAGCTGAAGGCTCCAGTAATGATCCACACAAATACAAAGCAATCTGTTTGGGTATATCATCGATGTTTGAAGCAAAATCTGCTCTGGTTTCATCATTTTCACATTGACCAGGCCATGGCTGTTGTATACCTACCTCATAGATATGATCTTGCCATTGAAGGTGTATTTTTTCTTTGGGTGTCATAGAGTATAATTTTGTTGAATATTTTATTATTATTTTTATAGAGATACATATTTACTACAAAAAGTCAATTATGAAGTTTGTAGATTCTAGTTTAAAACGTCAAAAAGATTCCCAATGGAATCAAAGGGAGATGTCCGACAACGTTTGCTGCTCTGCGGACGGACCGACCTCCATTGAGATATATTATGGAGGGATGTACGCTAGCAGCTGTTGTCTGTTCGTATCCTTTAATTGTTAAAATTACTCAAATGGAGGGGCTTTTTCTAAATTAAGTTAAAAAAGATAAAATAGAGTATTTCTAATTTTCTCTTAAAATCAAGTAAAATGCTTTGAAAATAAAAGTCCCCTAAAATTTGCTTTTTTTTCGATTCTGAGTATAATTAGATATACAATTATTTTATTCATTAAAATTATTATCATGGTTATAGAAAGAACAGATGTATGACTGAATAAATCAGTTGCCATAAATCCTATAGTAGGGGATACTGAAGTAGTAGGGGATACTGAAGAAGGAATAAAAAATGTTGCGAAGAATGTTCATGGAGAAATATCTGAAGGTTTTCAAAAAAATCAATCTGTTTTAAGTGATTTAGTTGAATTAGTGCCAGTTGTAGATGGGTTTTCTTCTCCTGAAAAAATTAAAGAAAGATTTTTAGCTGTGGCAGATGTGGATAAATTATTTTTTGTTGTTGCTGGAGATCTTGGTTGGGAGAAATACAATGAACAAGATAGGGTTGTTTTTTATAGTCCGTCTGGTAAGTTGAGTATCTCACAAAGAATACAGTCTGGAAATTGTTTTTATGAGGTTGATGGAGATATCAATGAATTATTTCAAATAGTATTTAGAAAAGTAACTAATTAAAATTATTATTATAAAATATTTCTTGAAAATCTACATTTCGGTGCAGATTTTCTTCTAAAAAAATCTAAATTAAAATAAAAAGCCCCTCCAAATTTCTTTCAGAAAGGACTTATTAGCTATGGGGGATATGACCTATAACTCGTCGCTATCTGACATATGGCAGATTAGTGACGAGTTATGGTAGGTAAACGGTAATTACACCAAACTCACCGTCTCAAACAATTCCAACAATACTTGATCTTCCGTCTTGCCGGCTAATCTCGCCTGATAATTTAAGATAATCCTATGTCTGAGGACCGGCAATGCAACTTTCTGGACATCTTCATGGGTGACGTATTTCCTTCCGGTGGCTAAAGCGACTGCCTTGCTTGCCGACATCAGTCCTATAGATCCTCTCGGTGAGGTTCAGTAGAGTATATATGCATGTTCTTTTCTCGTGATACTCGTCAACTTCGTGATATAGTGTTTGATCTCATCAGAGATAGTGATAGCATCGATATCTTTTTTGATAGCTGCCAACTGGGCATGAGAGACGACGCTTTTTATCTTGGTCAGATCTTCTTTTTCCATAGTATCGAGAATTTTCTTTTCATCTGCGAGACTCGGATAACTCACCAATACTTTGAATAAGAATCTATCGATCTGTGCCTCAGGGAGGGGATAGGTTCATTCCTGTTCTATAGGATTTTGGGTCGCGAGGACGAAAAAAGGATTGGGGAGCATATGCGTCTTGCCTCCTATCGTGACCTGATGTTCCTGCATGGCTTCAAGGAGTGCGGATTGGACTTTGGGAGTAGCTCTATTGATCTCATCAGCTAATATGATGTTTGCCATGATAGGTCAGAGCTTGATATCAAATTCCTGAGACTTGGCATTATAGATTTCTCCGCCGATGATATCTGCAGGCAGAAGGTCAGGGGTAAATTGAATCCTTTTGAATTCCAGACCGAGGAGCTGAGCAAAGATATGGATGGTCTTGGTTTTTGCCAAGCCGGGAAGTCCTTCTACCAAGACATGGCCACCACAGAGGATATTGATGACGATGGCATTGATGAGAGAGTCCATGCCGATGATATGGGTATGTAACGACTCCTTGAGATGTTTGAGCTCCTTATGATGAAATTCAATCAATGCGAGTCCTTCTTGGAAATATCTGGTATTTATTTTGTGGTGGGTTTCAGTGAGAGTTTGTTCTTTCTTTAAAAGGTGGAGGAGATGTTTTGCATCATCCTTGAAGAAAATCAAGATAACTGCTATTACGATGATGATGACGAGAACCAGTGAGATGATGAGTGTCCGCATAGATGCTCTGCAAAAGGATAAACATGGCTATACTAAATATCTCATAGCGAGTATCAAGACTATTGCTCAAGAACGTCATTCCGGCATTTCATGGTGCGGCCGGAATCCATGTTATGATGTACTAGAGTATGGATTCCCTATCAGGTCGGGAATGAAATTTGCATTTTTCAGAAATCCAACTATAATAGATAAGATGACTAAAAAGCTATTGAGCATAACGTAATCATTGTATCATTTAATCATTTATTCACTAGAGCATGAATACCTTAGGTACGGCAGCAACAACCGTCAAAGAGACATTCCGGGATCTGATTGTGAAATTATATCAAAATCCTTTCATCTCGAAGTTAATCGCTGTACTTTTGGCGATATTTTTGAGTTTGATATTGGTTGCTTTGTCCAAGATATTAGCTACCTATCTCAAAAATAAGATTACCAGGAACTTTATCGTCAAAGGAAATAAAGATATCGAGAATGTCTCTGCATTGATAGGAGATATTATCTATTATGTCTTAGTGGTCTTTTCTCTGTTTATTGGGTTTAGTATCGTAGGTCTGCAAGTGGGATTGATCCTCGGATGAATATCAATCTGAGTAGGATTCGCATTTAGGACTACATTGACGAACCTAATTTCCGGTATCATGATCTATACCACCAAAGAATATCAGCCAGGAAGTATTGTATCCGTCAAAGTGCCAGGCGGTGAGATTACGGGAAAGATAGAAGAAATTAATATGAAAAATATTATCATCAGATCATTCGACTTTAGGAGGGTAGTCATACCAAATTTCAAATTCGTGAAAGCGGTAATCAGGACCTATAGCCTAGAATCAGTATTGAAGCTTGACGTGGAATTGAATGTCGATATTATGATGGATATCGAGAAAGTATTGGATATTACGCTCAAAAAGACCAACACCTATGATTTTGTTATTTACAAAGAATATACCCAAGCGCTTATCTTAAGCTTTGATCAGAAGACCTGCAAAATCAAAGTAAGTTTCTGCTTCAATCCTAATGCAGGCATCCCTACTGATCTTATGAAATCAAAGGTCCAGGCATGACTCATCGAGGAATATAAAAAGCTGTCTGTTCCATCTTTAACGAAATCCGCATCAGCAAAATCCGCTTCCGCAAAATAATGATAAGAAGACAAAAAATAGACGAATAGTGGCTGAAAAGTTGCTATTTTTGTCGTTAGGTTTAGCGGACAAAAGTCTTTTACTAGCCGAAAGGTTGACTAAAGGTGGTCGAATGATTAGTATGACGCTGCTACTATTGATCAACTATTCGTCGTTCGTCTTGACGAACATTTATCTCTATATTGCTAAGAATATGATAGCTTTTTCTCTAGGTCCAATCGATGTCTATCGGTACTGAATATTCTATTTCATAGCATTCTTGGCTGGATATGCTTTTCTCAATCGGATAGCAAAAAAGAGGATGTTCTGAGAGAAATTTCCGCGCATGCAGGAATTTCTGGAGAAATATATCGATGATCTTATGATCTGTATATTTTTAGGCGTACTGTTGGGGGGAAGAGTATGACACGTAATTATCTATGATTTCAGTTATTACCTCAAACATCCTATGGAGATATTCTCCGTTCGGCAATGAGGGATGTCGTTTATCGGCGGAATTTTCGGGGTAACGATAGCATTATCGCGACTTGCTCGGAAGAGACGTTTGACAGGGAAAGAGATATTGCTCCTCGGAGATATGGTGTTTGCAATATTGCCTTTGGGAATCATGCTCGGCAGGATAGGGAACTATCTCAACCAGGAACTCTACGGAGTCGTGGTGAGTGACCGATTGCCCAGACTTTGATATCCAATATTTTCAATCCTCAATGACCTCCATATCTTCCATGTCTATCCCCAGATAGATACCATGCTGAGAGTAAATACCAATTTCCTCGCAAGCTTTTTCGAAGGGTTAGTATTACTTATCATCACCATGAATATCATCCACAGACGGATAAAGACCAAAACACCACAACCTGGTCAGATTCTCGGGATTTTTCTCATACGATATTCCACCGTCAGATTCCTCCTCGAATACCTCAGAGCTGATTCACAGCTCGAATTCCATGGCCGATTCTCCACCTCTCAACGATTCTTCCTCTGATTCTTTGTGATAGGAATGATGATTTTTGTTTTTAGGAAAAGAATAAAATAATATTTTTGTAAACGCTTCGCTAGACTTCCTTTTTGACATTGACTCAAAAAGGAAGCAAAAAACTCTAGCCAGATGCAAAACTCAGAACGAATAATTTCAAACATACATTATCTACCAACTCGACTCCGTCCCACCTACGGCGGGTCCCACTTCGTCTCGTTCCATTTTTCTTCTTCATCCATGCACCGCTTACTATCTCGTGGCGTGCATCTGGCACCTGTAAAGAAGAATATAAATGTTTTAGAGGTCGATTGTGTAGCGCTTAGGAATCAGCCCATAGAAGATAGGAAGTTGGACAGATTCACAGGGACAATCGACGAGGGGTTTTGCTTACTTTTTACCCGGAAGAAAAAGTAAGGCCCCACCGGCGAGGTGGTAAAAAATGAGAAGATTAAGAAAAGACAACCCATAGCGGAGCGTTTACATTATAGAAAGAAAAGAATACTGTACCGGTTTAGTCTCGGATCAACCGGACCGAGGCGATAAAGGAAGAAATTATAAATATAGAGATTTTGAGCCTGCCGGCAGGCTGGATTCCGGCCGCAACCACCTCTCTTCCAAACCTTATCACTAGGGCAAGCTTGACGCCGGAATGAGGGTAATGCCAAAAGCGAATGAGCGAAGCGAAGGAGTCCTGCTGCAGCGGGATGACCCTAGCGGAGTATTATACAAAAAAAGACGCCATACCGGCGCCTCCTTTTCCTATAATGAATAATGATTATTTGATTTCATAGACGACATTGATATTTACCGTGACTTCCGTCTCTCCAGCAGAATATCCTGGAACGCTAGCAGCAGTATCAGCCGTCGCACCCATAGCTTCAGCTTTTGCATAATAGATAGGTCCTGGAGTATAGGAGATATTATTGTCGGTAATCATGACGGGTTTGCCAAGTGCTACACCACCTGCCTGAGCTAATTGCGCTGCTTTGGCCTTAGCATCAGCGAAAGCTTTTTCGCGGGCTCATTGCATAGCCACATTCTTGTCTTTGAGATCGAAGTAGGTGTTGTTGACGTTAACACCTCACACCTTAGAGATTGCATCGACGATATCGGCACCTTTCTGTCAGAAATCTTTTCCATAGACTTTGATGGTCATAGTCTGCTGTGATCTGTAGCCCATAAGGATATTTCCGCTGTTTTGTGTTCGATTATATTCTGGATAGACATTCACATTCGTAGTTTGGATATCTTTTTGATCGATAGTATTGGCTTTGAGGATATCATTGACCTTGACGACTTTCTCATTCGCCCGTGTCTGAGCCTCTTTGGTAGTTTTTGCAAGTTCAGAGATGGAAACGCTTATAACGAGTGTATCTGGAGAGACATAATCTTTGCCCTCTCCCATGACGGAGATAGTGTTGGTGATTCATTGTGAAGTCTGTTGATTTTCTTTATTGGATCTGACAAGGGAATTCCCTACGAAGAAGGTGGTGAGGGAAAAAATCAATGCCGCCCCCAGGAGGAAGAGTCAGTTGATGGTTTGTTTGCTCATGATATATTAGTAAACGGAATAAAATAGTTAGTATATATATAGCTGAATGAGCGTACATAATCAAGACAATTTTCTTGAAAGTAAAAAGCATATCAGTATTTTCAAGTTTTTAAAAGGTATATAAAAAAACCCATACGATATGATAAGAGAGAAAATACATCAGTATATGTCTTTTGTGATTCTAGATGTCGTCATTGATATGTTTATTTTTTGCTTGGTTTTTGGATTTGCTTTTTTCCATAAGACCAAAACTATGCATTTCAATCTTGGGATAGCTATTGCACTCATAAGTTTCGGAGTATGGATACTCTCAAGGATACATTTGGGTACGAATTTTACGGTAAGTGCTAAGGCAAAAAAATTAGTGACCAATGGTATGTATTCCAAGATAAGAAACCCTATTTATGTCTTTTCCCTGCTATCATTTACCGGAGTACTCATAGCAATAGGGGAACCAAAATTATTTCTTTTTCTTCTCCCATTTGTAGTGATGGAGATTATAAGAGCATCAAAAGAGCAGAAAGTTTTGTATGAAGCCTTTGGCAAGGAATATCATGAATATAGAAAAAAAACCTGGTTCTAACAGGGGAGAGAAACTATGATGTTCTTGAACTAAAAAATCATATCACTAATCTAGTATATATCATTTATCATATATCATTCCAAAAACATGACTACCCGAAAAGACATCGCAGATATCATCTTCCCTGAAGTTACGGAGACTATCCAAGATCTGGAAAAAAAATATCCCCCAAGACCAAATCCCACCCGCCTGCCGGACGGGCAGGTCTGCTCTCGTTTTGCACCAAGTCCTACAGGATTTTTGCATATCGGAGGAGTAAGTGCATTTTTTATAGAACGAAAATTTGCTAAACAACAAGGAGGAACGTTTTTTCTTAGGATAGAAGATACAGATCAAAAGAGAGAAGTAGAAGGTGTAGTAAATTTGATTATCGATTATATGAAAAAATTTGGTATCCAGATAGATGAAGGTCCTATTGGAGAAAATAATAGTGATGTAGGGAAGTATGGACCATATACCCAATCACAGAGAAAAGATATTTATAAAGTATTTGCCAAATATTTACTCGAAAATGGATTGGCATATCCATGTTGGATGACGACAGAAGAATTGGAAGCTATCCGTACACAACAGACAAAAAATAAGGTAACTCCAGGTATTTATGGAAACTATTCTGTACGAAGAAATAAAACGCCGGAAGAAGTTTTGGAAAAACTCCAAGCTGATAAAAATTGTGTCATTAGATTTCGTTCTCCTAGTGAAATGGGAAAAAGAATAGTCTTCGAAGATGTGATTAAAGGAAAAATAGAGACCATCGATAATTGTAATGATATTGTTCTCATTAAGTCTGATGAATTGCCTACCTATCATCTTGCACATGTTGTTGATGATCATCTCATGAGAGTATCTCATGTCATCAGAGGAGAGGAATGGTTAGCTTCAGTACCTTTGCATATACAACTATTCACTGCATTCAATTTGCCACATCCAAAATATTGTCATCCTGCATCATTACTCAAACTCGATAATGGGAATAAAAGAAAACTTTCCAAAAGACATGACCCAGAAGCAGATATCTGATTTTTCTTTGAGAATGGATATGCAACTCAATGAATTATAGAATATCTTCTCACTATCATCGATCCAAATTTTGAAGAGCGACAAAAAGCTAATCCCGATAAGAGTTATCTCGATTTCGATATTGTACTTGAAAAGATGGGAAAATCTGGAGCACTGTTTGATTTTGTAAAATTACAAAGTGTAAACAATAATTATTTATCCAGAATTTCAACTGACGAACTCTACGACCAATCATTCGTACGAGCTAAGAAATATAAGCCAGAACTTGCTGCATTAATGGAGTCCGATACAGAATACACAAAAGCAGCGATGAATATCGAACGCCATACCGAGAAGGATCCCAAAAGATTTACGACCTATGCAGATATAGAACATCAATTGCGTTTCTTCTTCGATAGTGAACGAGAGAAATTAATCGTCGATCATAATCTCTCCACCCTCAATTTCCCACTTTCCACAGACGTTTTGAAAAAGTTTGTCGAAGAATATGTGGCTGTGGTTGATCTAAGTATGAGCGTAGAAACATGGTTTGCTCAGTTGAAAGAAGTCTGAAAAAAATATGGGTTTGCATCAAATAATGGAGAATTTAAAGAATGATGATATATCGGCAAAGTCGGAGATCTCGCTATGTTTTTGAGAATACAGCTCTGTTGTGCTACCCAGACACCTGATTTATATTCAGTCATGCAGGTGATGGGAAAGGAGAGAGTAATGAAGAGACTTTTGGCTATGTAGAAACCATAGAAAATAAAATAAAAATGACTTCCTGGAAAGGGGTCATTTTTTTGCATTTTTTACAATTCTGGATACAATTAGAGCATATTTATCGCTTCAAGGAAGAAATGGAGAGTTTAGACAAAAATCATGAACAAAAAGAATGGGATACTACCTTGCAGAAAATCAAGGAATATATTTTGTCATTGATAGCAAAGAAGAAAAAAAGGAAAGAAGAAGAGAGAGAAGTACCGACACAAAAGGAAATAGAGAAAACACTTACGAGCGACTCTGAGCAAGAACTTGAAGAGAAAAAACATACAGAACAAGAAGATCAGGAAGCAGCAGCAGAGGAAAAGGAAGCAAAAGAGGAGGTAGCAGACATGGAAACACCTCCGGAAGAAAAGGACGAATACATACCTCATGATAGCGAGCTCTGAGAATCATTGGGGGAATCATCCAGGTTTGCAGAGATATATCCGCCGTTTTTGTGATATTATGTGCAAGGCAAGAAGTCATATTTTGACAGACATACCAATCTCCGATCCAAGAGGAAAAAGCTCTCAGATCTCGAACATCATATTTCCAAAGGAGCGAAAATCCTTAGCTATGCGGGCATTATGAATGCGGGCATTACTGCCATACCTTTGCCAGATACGGCTTTGCCAGATACTGCTAGTATCTGTTTCAATGGCGCTCAGGCGCCTGTATTCAAGAAGGATCAAAATACCTGCACCTATCTCGTCAGCAAAACACAACAATACGTTAGCTTCAATTTTGCATTGGAGCAGACCAAAGCAACGACTCCGCCCATCCTCGAAGATAACGAAAAGATTATCTTCGATCATCTGACCCCGCAGACAGCAGAATTGCTCAAAAAGATAGGATGATCAGCTTCTCCGTTAGGAGTAGCTCAAGCCATCAAAAGACATATTATCACGACCAAGAAATATTCCACCAAAGTACAGGGAACCCTGAGAAACAAATCAAATGACAAAAACTATATCAAACATTTGGATGAATCACCGATACTAGAATGTTTCAGTGCCAATAGCTTATTTGTAGCATTATGCAGGGAACTATGAGTAGCAGCAAGACTGTGTGTGGGACAAATGGTCCAATCCGTTTCCAAAGACAAAAAAGCACATCTGACAAAAAACCAGGGACATGCACGATCTGAAGTGCGAGATCAAGAGCATCAGTTACGGGTAAGGTTTGATGCGACACCTACCACCAAGGAAGATGGAGAAAAGAGCAAAGAAAATGCACAAGAACAAGGAGAGGAACAGAATGACCAGGATGCGGATAATAACTTCAATGACGATGAGGAGTCAGGAGAATCAGACGAAGAAGAAAACCAAGAATCACAAGAGGGCAAGGAATCAGACAAGGAATCAGACAAGGAATGAAAAGAAAAAGAAAATCAGGACAAGCAAAAACCATCCCAAAAAAGCAATGACAAAGTCAAACAAAAGAACAAACCATCCGACAAATCACCCTCAGAGATGCTGGACGAAATGATAGAAAAAGCCAAAGAGGATAATCTCAGCAAACAAGCAGAAAAAATCCAGGAAACGCTGGATAAGCTCCAAGAAGCCAAGAATAAAGAAGAGATGAAAAAGGCATTGGATGAATCATGATTGGAAGATTTCGCCAAAGATATGGTCGATAAAGTAGGAAATGAAGGCATCCTTGAAGAAGAGAAGAAAGAGATGGAGGACCTGAGAGATGAAAAAGAGCTAGAGAAAAAACTCAAGGACTCTCTGCTCAGCGATGAATATAAGGAGAAACTCAAAAAATATACAGACATCCTCAAGGAAAAGATCCAGGAACAGAAGAGACAGATGAAATCGGAGATGGAAAGATTTTGATTCAAAGAGGAGGAAATGCAACTCTATATGATATACAAGGGATTGGAGAAAGAAGTGGAACCTCAGGTCAGAAAACAGATAGCCGAACTCCAAAAACTTCTTCCCACTCAGTATCAGATACTCAAAGATGATGATAATTTCTATCGTAGCGGATATAGCATGGACAGAAACAAGTTAGTGCATTGGAAGATTACCGGGGACAATAAGATTTTCAAAAGGAATAAGACGGAATTGGATAGCAATGAAATCAATATGTTTGAGACTATTATGATAGATAAATCAGGAAGTATGGGATCCTTTGGTGATCAAAATTCTCCGCTTAGAAACGCCATCAAGGCAGCTATCACCAGAGCAAAAGTGCTGGAGCATTTCAAAGTCCAAATGAATATCGTGATCTTCGGAGACAAAATAGAGGAGGTAATGATGTTTGGAGAGCAATTCTCTGACCGTACTACCAAGATACCAAGCAGATTGATGAGGATAGCGACCGGCTGATGATGAGGAAATAGCCAGGAACCTATGACATACGTCTATAGCACGATGAAAAGAAAAATGAAAGAGCTTGGCGGGAAATCGTTTGGTAATATCTCATTTATCGGTGATGGTGATCTCTATCAGTTCAATGAAGTGCCAGAGCTGAAATGACTTATCCAAGATCTCAAAAGATCAGGCATGGGAGTGACGGCATATTATATCAACAATGCTGCAAACAAGATGCCGCTAATCAATTATTACTTCGGATCTCCCGAAGATGGAGGGGCAGTCTATGCAAAGGATGTAGAAGATCTGTCCAGCAAAATAGTCAACGCCCATAGGACTCATCTCTCCCGTATCATTGCTAAATTTATAAAATAAGATGAGGGAAA
>CAYXBC010000013.1:0-6787 GCA_964463255.1 uncultured Candidatus Peribacteria bacterium
GGCGGAAGCTTCGGAGGCGGAGGTGCTGGTGGAAGCTGGTAAACCAACATCACAGTATAAACGTAAAAAACAAATAATAAGATGAAAGACTTTTTGACAAATGGAGAAATGGCGGAGATTACCGCCGCAGTAGGGAAGGCCGAATCGACGACTGCCGGAGAAATACGGGTGGTCGTAGCAGAAGACTCCAAGAGGTTCAAAGGTTTTGAAGATCCCGTCTTTACCAATGCTATCAATGTATTTTACAAATACGGATTAAACAAAACCAAAGACCAGACAGGGGTATTGATCTTCTTATCTATCGAAGAACGCAAAATACACATTCTTGCGGACGAAGGAATTGAGAAGAAAACCAATCAGTCGGTATGGAATGAGATGATTGTGTATATGACAGAAAATATCCGTTCCGGAAGTGCGGGTGCAGGGATTTGTGCAGTAGTAAAAAAGGTAGGAGAACTCCTGACACAATACTTCCCGATTCAGGGGGGTGATCTGAATGAATTGCCAAACGAAGTGGTGATCGAAGAATAGTTCGATCATAGTAAATATATGATGCTCCAGGTTTTTCCTGGAGTATTTTTTTTAATCATCTTATTGCTTATTGTAAAATATACATTTTCTATTGATTTTTAAAAAAGAATCGTTATAGTTCATAACGAAGATAAAAAAACCCGCAGCACACAGCATAGATATTTTTTTACGCTTTAGTTATTGTATTATATACAATTATTTATATTATAAACACTATACCTATGAAAATATGAATTGCACAAATCAATACCAGGCTCTGAGCTATAGAGCAAAATACCCAGAAGATAGAAGATACTATAAAAACTATCTGACATCAGACTGACGTCATAGTATTTCCTGAGATGAGTCTTTCCTGATATCCCCTCAACGATATGCTCGATGATGAACTCTTGGTCAAACAGCAAAAAGAGATGCTGTATAGGATAAGAGACCTCGTGAGCCAGACCAATGAGCATCTCAAGGTGATCCTTGGCTTCATAGATTATGATGATTCTCAAGTTTTGCCTTCCGGCGAGATGAAAAAATATAACGCAGCAGCAGTCATCGGAAAAGATATCCAGATCTATCACAAAAGATTATTGCCCAATTATGATGTCTTTTTCGAACAGAGATATTTCGCTCCGGGGACAGCATGACTCACCTTCAAAATCTCTGAAGATATCAAAGGAGCTATGACCATCTGTGAAGATATTCGGGATGATAATTATGAAGTAAAGCCGATACAAGCGTACAAGGACAAGGGAGTTGATGTGGTGTTTAATATCTCCAGTTCGCCTTATGGTGTAGGAAAAATGGATAAAAGGATAAAATTGCTCAATAAGCATGCCCAGGATATCTGAGCGCATATGGTCTACGTCAATCAGGTAGGTGCGCAGGATGAATTAGTATTTGATGGAGCAAGTATGGTGATGTCACCTGAGGGATCCCTGCAACATATGAGTAAAAGATTCCAAGAGGATATCAGTATCGTAGATACGAACCAGCCCGTACATGATTATGGATATGAAGCGCTATGCGAAGATCACGATAGCTACAAAAATATGATAGAAGCAATGAAATTAGGTCTCAAGGATTACCTAGCAAAGACGGGTATCCAGGACGTGGTCATCGGTATCTCCGGTGGGATAGATTCAGCGTTGAGTCTCTATATCATGGCACAAGTAGTCAGTCCAGAACACATCCATGCAATCTATATGCCCACGAGATTCAATAGTGATGAATCCTGGACATTGAGCCAGCAGCTTACACAGAATCTCTGAGTAGAACTCAAGATAGGAGAGATTGAAGAGTTGCTCAAATGATTTGAAAAATTTTGAGAAGAGAAACTAGGAAAGAAGCCTGAGTGAATTACCCATGAAAATATCCAAGCGCGTATCAGAGGAATGATCCTGATGAATATCGCCAATGATACCAAAGGGATGGTTATCAATAATTCCAACAAGACGGAATTAGCAATGGGATACGGCACGCTCTACGGCGATTTGATTGGATGACTCTCATTGATTGGAGATCTCAATAAAAGAGAGATTTATGAAATGGCAGCATATATAAATGCCCACAGTGGCAAAGATATCATACCGTCACGCATCATAGAGAGAAAAGCATCCGCAGAGTTGGCTGATGGACAGTTCGATCCCTTCGAATATATGAAAGTATCCGATGCAATAGAAGCCTTGCAATTCGGTGCCGATATCCAAGAAGTCGCAAAAAAATATCAGTTAGATCTTGAAGAGGTGAAAGCGATGAGGAAAAGAATAAAAATCAATGAATTCAAAATCAGACAAGCCCCTCTCGTTATCAAGCTCAAAGAGAGATCAGTAGGTATCTGAAGGATGTATCCTGTCGTGGAATAAACATTGAAACGTTGAAAGATTGAAAGATGGAAAGATGGAAAGATGGAAAGATTGAAATGATGGTTTAGAAATTAAAAATTAGAAACCTGCCTGCCGCAGGCAAGGTTAGAAATTAGAAATTAGAAATTAAAAATTAGAAATTAGAAATTAAAAATTATGTGCACGTCCAATATTTTATTTCCTGTAATGAACGACCATGCAAAAAAAGTTGATGTATTACCCAATCCTCGATATGACGAGACCCAAGGCTCAGGCATTCAAACAGCAGATAGAAAGCTGAATCTATGATACTTTTATCACTGATGATGAACAGAGAGCTAGCGCATATCTCGTAGGATGATGAGATGGTTTTATGCTCGATATCATAAAAAAGAACTATAATTTTGCTTGCTCTCCAGAGCAAAATAAGATATTCTTTTGAATAAACTGTGGGACATTATGATTCCTCTTGAATGACTACAATGAGGTGGGTATCTTGCCCACATATCTCGATGACCTTGTTACCATACATGCACCATTGATGAAGGTAGAGATACTGAAACAGGACAATCAAAGAGAAATAAAATATGCACTCAATGATGTCGTTATTGGAGGAAATCTCTTGGATTATTTTAAGTTTGATGTTGCATCATCTCAGATACATAAACGCTTCCATGGTACAGGCGTATTGGTTGCTACCGCATTAGGAAGCTCTGCATATCGGCTCAATACCTGATATCCCATTATGCCTGCAGGAAGTGCATTACGATGAATCGGCGGATTAGCATCACTGCCTTTTGGCTACAATATTATCAAACCAGATACCATAACGATACACATAAAGTGAAGATCTCCCGCTATGGTAGGAGTAGATGGCTATGCTGGCAAGGTAGAGAATGTGAAAGAAATTACCATGTTGCCAACATCTCACTATGCCACCATAGGATTTACCAAAGATACCTCATTTGATACCAAGAGAATGTTATTAGCAGAACAAAAATTATTGAGAGAAGACTTTTAACTCTATTTTAGATTGTACAGTATTCGCTATGGAACAGAAAACCTGACTCTTTATCACCCGTGCACAGCCTGGATTGCATGATGGACACATCGATAGTATCCATGAAGCTTTGGATGCATGAATAGAAAAAATAATCATAGGGATAGGATCTGCAGATAAGGAATTTACCAAAGATAATCCTTTCACCTACGATGAGAGAGTACATATGATTGAGCTTTCTTTGAAAGAAAATTTCCCAAACAGCAAGATAGAGATTTTCCCTATTCCCCACTCCGATGATAGCGAGCAATGGAAACAATATATACTAAATAATCTTCCAAACTTTGCGTATGTCATAAGTGGAAACCCTATGGTTAAAGAATGATTTTCAGGTACGGAAAAACTGTTTTTTCAAACGAGCATCACAACAAATACAAGATCGTCTATACTGAGAAATAAAATATCAATGGGAGATTATCATTATCTGTATCGTGTATTAGCAAAAGGTGTTGTAGACTATCTCAAAGAGATACAAGCAGGTGAGAGATTACGTGGCATATTCAAAGAAGAGAGAGTGACCCCGAATATCGTCACTGATGCAATATTCTGTGATCAAGAAGGGAATCTGATACTCATCCAAAGAACCAATGACCCGCAATGAATCGCCTTACCATGATGATTTGTGGCATATTGAGAAAGTACCCAAGAGGCATGTATCAGGAAGGCAAAAGAAGAGACATGAGCTAATATAAAGATAGAAAGGTTGGTGTGAATTTATGATAATCTCTCTAGGGATCCTCGTGATCATAACATAAGTGCTGTATACTATGCTACGATCATAGGAGAAGGAATCATAGGAGAGCAAGGAAATAAAACGGTGATAAGAATGAAATTAGATGATATAGATCAGATCAGTTTTGCGTTCCCTGATCATAAAAAAATGATTTATGATGCATTGGGACATATTTTTTAGCTACTAAATTATTCACCATGGAAAAAGAAAAAACGTGATTATTTATCACCCGCGCTCAGCCATGACTCCATGCCGGTCAGATCGATGGCATCAGGCAAGCAGCAGCACAGTGAATAGAAAAAATCATTATCGGTATAGGATCAGCCAATAAGGAGTTCACGAGTGAAAATCCTTTTACCTATGATGAGAGGAAAATTATGGTTGAGGCGAGTGCAAAAGAGCTTCTCCAGGATCTGCAGGTAGAGGTATATCCACTGCCGGATCTCGGAGATAATGAAAAACGGAGAGAATATATTTTCAAAAATCTTCCTGAGTTCCAATATGTAGCGACAGGAAATGCCTGGGTACAAGAGGTATTCAAAACGACTGATAAAATAATTATTCCCCTCGAAATCAGACAGGCCGTAAAATGATCTACGATAAGAGGGCAGTTGGCAAGCAGCAATATCAGCGAGTTGGAAAAAGCATTGCCACAGTCCGTGATAACATATCTCCAGAAGATAAATGCAGTCCAGAGACTAAAAGATATTTTCAGCAAAGAGAGAAAGACGCCATCATTGGTCGTAGATGTAGTGCTCTTCGATGAAGAGGGGAAACTGATCCTCATCCAAAGAAAGAATTTTCCTGAGTGACCAGCATTGCCAGGAGGCTTCAATGACTATGGAGAAACCGCAAAGCTTGCAGCAATCAGGGAAGTCAAAGAAGAAGTGTCCGTGGATATCGAGATAGAGAAGGACCTTGGAATCTGGGATGAACCGAACAGGGATCCTCGCGCGCACAACGTAAGCCATGCATTCACCGGCAAGATACTATGAGGTACACTTAAAGCGGCAGATGATGCAAAAGCTATTCTCAGAGTCGACATCAAAGATCTGGATTCGATACCATTCGCTTTCCCTGACCATAAGGAGATGATCCTCAAAGCTATTTCCGGCTAAACAAAAAAACGAAGGGACCAGGGAACAGGGACCAGGGACCAGGGAACAGGGACCAGGGAACAGGGAACAGGGAACAGGGACCAGATACCAGATCCCAGATACCAGATCCCAGGAACCAGATTTCCCTACGCGTTTAATCTTGTCCTGATGCTTTGATATATAATCCATATGCGATAGCAAACAATGCCATGAACGGATAGACGATCATCCTATCTACGAAGCTCTGAAGTACCAATCATTCGATGCTTAGTCAGAGTATTCATACTCAGAAAGCAAATACCATCATACCGTAGAGTTTTCTTTTCTTGGTCAATTTATCATCTGATTTTTTGTCTTTCATGCCTCAGGATAAGTCTTTTCTGTAGGAGGTATAAGCAATCCGATGGAGGTATCCATACAGATACAATCGTCAGAGGAATCATAAGACGCCATATTCTAGCCATATCTGCAGATATTGATTTTCGGGGTTATATGCTTTGATACCTGTGATTTGATGCGAAGCAGGTCATGCCATTCCGGCGCCTTGTCCTCGGATCGGTCTCTCTCAGATTTTCTGGAGCGCTTCTATTACCAGCCTAAAATGCCCAGTATTGGAGAATTCTCTCGTGATGATTTGTTTTTGTCAGAAATACGTTACTCCACCAAAAAATAGCAAGAGCGGAAAGAATCCTCGCAGAGCCATTTTTCGATACTTCTTGGGGAATTGTAATAAGACGAGGATGATGGTTTGGAGTATCCAGACGGCTCGAGCAGCCCTGGAAAACGTAGACATAATAGCGAGACCATAGAGTGATCATCGTCAGATTTTATCTCTAAGCGGTCTATTTTTGAAGCACAAGACGAAGAAGAGTGGCCAGAATGCAATGAGGAAAAATCATCGGCTAATAGGTCTCTCGAAGAGAAATTGGTTGCGAGTATATCCGCTATCGAACTGGGTATAATACGCTGCAGGAGGAGCGATACCTACATCGCCTTCATAGTTCCATTGGTTATAGCCTGCGAATTTGAGGAGATTAGGAATGAGTCGGAGAATCCCTCGTCGGATCAAACTTCCTACCAAGAGCGTTTTCATAATCCTACTATACCGCTTCACAAGATTGATTTCTCTCGCTCCAAAAAACAATATCGTGATGGTAAAAAAGACAATAAAAATCAGGAACCCTATCATGCTATATCTGATGGACATAATCCATGTGCCGATTCCAGTATGATTGATAAACACGGAGACAAGGAAGGTTACAAGGATTGTCCCAAGAAACACTCGAACAAAATTCTTGAGCGGAAATTTTTCAAAAAATATTTTCAGATTTCTATTTTTCCGGAAATACCATCCCAGGAATCCAATCAATCCGATGATGATAATCTCTTTTCGCATCCAGATAATCTTCCAGATAGTTCAGTCCAAGCCGAGTTTATAGGTGACAAAGGTCTGGAAAAAGAACTGGAGCAGAAGTCAGACAAAAAATATTTTGGCTACGAGCGTGAGCGCTTTGATGACTTTATTGTTGTCCAT
>CAYXBC010000014.1:0-24968 GCA_964463255.1 uncultured Candidatus Peribacteria bacterium
GTATCGATAGTTCCTTTCATATCTTGAGCATAGACTACAACGTTGATGGTTCATGAACTCGGGAAGCTAGGATGGGAAGAGATGGTGATGAAATAATCAGGTTGATTAGCTACTCCTAGTATTCAAGAGAGATGTAAGCTAGCTCATGAAAATATATATGGTCCATAGTTGGTTCAAGCGGTTCATGAAAGGGTGACCATAATAGATCAGGAATTGACACCAGCCCAATCATCTTGGATTCATAAAATAACCGGTGCTGTAGTAAGGACGCCATTAGCTCATGCATAAGGGCTTCTTGATCAAGCAATCAAAGTAGGACCTAGGGGAGCATTAAATGTTCTAGCGAAAGTAGTGAGATTATTATTTCGATCACGGACGTTTCCGGTAAGGGTGATGGTCTGTTCAACACCATAATCAAAGACTTGTGATCAGCTTATAGCGATGCTATAGTTTTTGTCACGGAACTGCCATGTCTTGTTGCTCGCTACTGCAGCAAGAGGACCTGAAGGAGAAAACATTCCTCCAGTAAAATATTTTCCTGTTCCATTTCAGGAGATTCGTAATTGGAACGTAGAGAGATCTACTCCATATTGATTATTTATGGACCAAGTATTTCCTGTCCAGGTACCGATACCAGGAAGGTCTCCAGTTCGAACATAAGGGACATTAGTATCACCGACATTTTCCAATAAGGTAAGTGCTATCCCAGAGAGGTATGATTGTTTTGTGCCTGCTGCAGGCAAAGCAAGCGTAGGTGCAGGAGCAGTAGTATCGTTTGCACAAGGTTGTTGATAGACATAATAATACCCGGTAAGGTTGGCAAATTGATATCATGAATTGATGATATTTTTTCATCAATAACTCAAGGATGTCTGAGTAGTATTATTCGCATAGACGATAACAAATGTTCATGTATAATCAGTAGGAGTATATCTTGGTGTAAAGTTTGTTATGGTTCCATAGATACGATTGCCTACAAACGCACTCGATGCATTTGAGCGATCAATATGTAAAATAGTTTGATCAGCATCTGTCCATACAGGGAAAAGCGATGGATTAGTATAAGATAAAAACATACTGGTATTGGCAGCAAAAAGATTTGCTTGTAAGTCTGTGGCCCCATTACCTGTGTAATACAAAAAGTGAATAGGGTCAAGTTGCACACTAAAAAGTCATGCAGTGGCTCAGGTGATATTAGCTGCGGTAGTTGCTTTAATATATATATTTTCTGTGCATCATTGCTGGTAAGGATAGCCAGGAGCGCTTGCAGCATCAAAATAATAATATTGTCCAGCAACGAGAGAAAATACTCATCAGAGAATAAGTATCAATAGGGATAGGAATTTATATGCAACTATTTTTCTGTTCATTGTTTTCTTCTCTTAATAAAAACAAATAAAAGAGATATGAGTATGCCAGCAGCGCCTACAAGGAAAATAAGATTTTTCCAGCTGAGTAATTGATTCATATCTTGTTGTTGCTGTAGGGTTGTAAAAGTAGTATGAAGCGACTCTTCTGCAGACATATGAGCAAATCATCAGGTGATCTCATAGTCAGCGGGATAGGTGCACGTTCATGTATCGACAAAGCGATAATATGCACTACCTACGGTATCCAATATATCTATTCATCATAAGATGCTAAGATTAGTATCAGTAGTGTCTCATGTTGATTTGAGATATAGCCTCATAGTACCATCATTATCTGTAAGATATTTTTGTTTAAAAAATATTGTTCCCATAGTTCAGGTTCAGGTGATTGTTTTTTTTGGGCTAGAAATAAATCATATGATATGAACAGTATCATTTCCTGTTTGTGGGGGGAGAAAGTTAGGAAATGAATTTTTGGAAGGATCTTTATAGGGTACAAAATCCACATATTCAAGAGAACTTTCTATGACGACATCTGTTGCCGCTACATTGGTGTTTGTGGTATCGAAAACGATATCTGCTGCTACCAAACATCATTTTTGGATAGTTCAATTATCAGGAGAAAAGCTGATTTCAGATGCTGTACTGACACCTAGTATCATGACAAGAATTCCTATGGCAACAATATTTTTCATATCTTTATAGTAGGAAAAAATAAAAGCTATTGAATAATGATACTACCACCACTGAGGACGAACGTTAATCCATCCATTCATGTGATATACAATGCTGATCATGTATATATGATACCATTGATTTGGGCTCATGTAGTATCAAAGATTCAGATATTTCAGGTAAGCATAGTTCAAGAATATGGTACTCAACACATAAGAATATCATTATTGATTCCTGTAAAATATGGATATGGTGAGTTGATGTTAGTTCATGTTATCTGGATAAGTAATCATGTGAATAAAAATAATCCGTTATGTATGCCTCCAAGGATATTCACAGAAAATGCGTTAGCACAACCAAAATCCTCACAACTCATACTTGTAGTAAATGTTTGGTTATATGTTCAAAGATTACCTGCCAAATCATAGGTAGATCAGGTGATGTGTAATGTCGAATTAGAAGGAAAAGGTCGTTTAGGAACAAAAGATACTTCATACGATCAAGAATTTCCTGTGCCTAGTGCTCACCCTGTAAGGATGATAGTAAGCTCGCTTCATGAATAGGTATATCCACTATAGGATTTGGATCAAGAACTGAATGCAGGAATGGTAATGCTGATGCTTCATGTATTTATCCCTGCCCAATCATCTGTCAAAGCAAAAACTACAGGAGAAATGGTCGTTGGGATATTGGTAGATCAGAGAGGTGATAGTCTAGTGATACTAGGATTTTGAGGAGCATTAAAAGAAAATGAAGGTGTTCATGTATGTATTACATTGTTTTCGTTAGGATTATCACTGACAGAAACACTTACGTTTATTTGTTTCTCTACTTCATAAGGAGCAGGGGAAGGAAAACTTACTATATATCATCTGACTTTATTTTGTCGGGTGAGCTCATTGATACCGCCATTTCCCGTTCGTGGAGTTTTTGCTACACTAGGAATGGCTGGAGTAGTATAGGTCCACCCAACTCATCACAGACATGTCGGACAAGAAACAGTCACTTGGATATTTCAACTATTTACTCCTTCTTGATTATCAACGCTGCTTGGTGCAGGGACATAATTGGCAAGCACAGAAGTATTTAGTCCAGAATATCGATAATGTTGTCTGTTGTTGGTGTTTGTCATAGGTGGAATGCCTGCTTCTATTCAAGATCATATCCGATCATAGAGAAGAAAAGAAATAGTATAATTGCTAGGGATATATCTTTGTCCATCGCTAGGAGTGTTCTGCGACATGATTGGAGCATTGCTATCAATGATACATGGGAGTGGTACAAATGTATATGATCAATTATTTACTCAGGTAAGGATATCTAAAGAGTTTATGCTTGAGTTGATGACAGCTCAATCGTCTGTCGTATTTTTATTGAAAGTGATTGCTCATCCAGTGATTGTGGTAAACAAAAGATTTGTGGAGGTGATATTCTGAAGTGTTTTGAAAGTAAAAGTGAGTCATGATATCGTTGCGGTAGAACTTTGTCATGGTGCCATAGTTCCCCATGCCTGATAGAGAAATCAGCTCGTAATAAACGCATCAGTGACGCCATTGAAGAGAGGATGTATGGAGATCGGTGTGATAAGGACATTTCAACTTTCCAATCTAATGGTGCTTTGGAATGCATTATAACTCAATCATCCAGGATTAAGTATCATATCAAACATATACTCACAATGAAGTTTGCCAGTAAATGATGCAGGACTGATACTGAAACTCGGATTTGCAGCAAAACTTGTCATACCCAAAATACTGAGTAGGCCAAGAAGAAAAGAAAGAATGATTTTTGCTGAGTAGTTGTTAGATTTCATTATAAATGATTACCAAATAAATAGGCCTCCTGCGTTGGCAAAAGCATCTTGCTTCAAACAGTTGGCTCAGATGATACTGATGTCTGAAGCGTTGACTGCAGTATCTCCATTAAGATTTCTTGGATCGGAAAGATCAACTCACAATTGAGGGAAAGTACCATAAAGGATTATGGAAATATCATTACCATTGATGACAAAGTCATAGTCGCCATCAGTATTTTTGAGATCTCATGCGGTTTGATATTTTTTACCATCATCGGTTTGTGCATCGAGATTTTGTGCTCCATAGAGATTGTTTCCTGTAGTAAAATCAAACACCTGTTCTCCTGTTCATCCAAAAGTAACTCAACTCAAATAGGAAGCAAGATGTGATTCTCCTTTGAATACAACATAATAGCTGGCAGAGAGATTAACAAGTGTTTCATCGATTCCAGAGTTATTGAGAGAAAAGACTGGACTTGTTGATATGAGGCGTCTATTGCTATCATATATTTTGAGAATTCCTATATTTGCATTATTGGTCTCTTGATAGACACGGTTGGAAGGGAATGCTTTTACTATGACGGGTTGGGTTAGGGAAGTAGCGGAAACTGTAATGAAAATCCCTTTGCGGGGTTCGGTAGTGACGGTGTCGCTTCCCACATTCGCAGGCGAAAATATAATACATCAGGTGTAGGTTCAGCTATACGTTTCGGGTAATCTCAATGAGAGCGTCCTCATGCCATTTCATCAAGGAGCTAAGGTAAACTCTGTAGTATCTCAGGTTACGAATCTTCAGAATGTAGAAATCTCATTAGGTCATAGACATGCAGCTTGCGCTAAGGCATCATTCGTCGTCCCTACATCGACAAATCAGAGCTTGTAGGTCTTGTCTATATCTTCTTTGTTGTAGAGGATTACGGAAAATTCTCTAGTCTCTCATCAGCTAAGCTGGAGATGGAGGGTATCCATTTCTTCTGATCATGAGAGGAATTTGAAATCAGAGAATCCCACGAAAACATTATCAGAACGAAGGAACGCAAAAAGGAAGAGGAATATCACTATTCCTGAGGCAATCTTCTTTCGTATATCCTGGATTCACAAATGCATACGCAATTCATCGAGAAGATAAATCTGTATCTGATTATATCTACTATTGTATGTTTTGTCATTTTTTGCCGGAATTCTGTCTCCTTTAAGCAACCATTTTATAAATATACATATATAATAATAAAATAAAAAAATGATGGAACGATAAAAAGAGAAATCATACATAGATCATCTCTCTGGATATCTCTATCTCTGCGGATTATCTTTTCTATTGCATGCATCCTGCAATAGGATATATTTCTTATCAGAAAAAAGATTTCCTGCTCCGCCTGCTGAGGTCGATTTATCCTCTCATTGATACACATGAAGACAGTCTCAAAATGATTTTTTTATCGGTTTCCGAGGATCGCAGGTATCGTGTTTATCGCATTCATCAGTATATTTGCAGCGGATATTTTCTGACAAGGATATACCTTCCGACAGACGGTAGTCTGATTATTTATGCATTTGATACCTTCCATTATCCTCACCATCTTGCTTATCATAAGTCGAAAACATGACCTTGTTGGCGCCGTGACCTTTATCTTCGCCGGTCTATTATATATCTTTATGGTCGCTTTGGGTCAGAGTGATTGGCGTCTTATGATCTCACGGTCTATGATCATCGCATGACCAGCCATAGTAGTCGGGATATGTTTTCTGGTCCGCCGATGGCGTCTAAGAAAGGGAAAATAGAGATAGATTGGTAGCTACCTACTGATGGTTTAGCGTTGAAAAGATGATAGTATTGAGTATGACTATGCTATAGTTATTTTCTTTATCACCTATATCTTTCTTATGAAAAAAATCCCTAACAAAAAACCGATTGCAAAAAAGTCACGAGCCAAGGCTGTACCTGCAAAGAAAACTAGTATCGTAAAAACCATTGGTGTCCCTCAGAAAAAATCACGGCTCTGAATATTGGCTATCGCCAATATTGTAGGGTTCATCGTAGTGCTTATAGTAAATTATTTGGCAGTAAGTATTCCACTCGGAGGAATGACAACAGGACAGCTTTCAGATCTCTATCCTAATCTGTTTGTTCCAGCAGCACTTACGTTTTCTATTCGAGGACTCATCTATCTTTTGCTTCTTGGATTCGTTATTTGGCAAGCCCTAGATTTCTCCAAAAAACAGTCTAGCGGTATTACAAAAAAAGTAGGGATACGGTTTCTACTTTCCTGTATAGCTAATGTCTGACGAATGTTTGCATGGCAATATCAATATGTAATACTCTCCGTATTAGTTATTATATTTTTCTTAATCACCTTGATCGTGCTTGCGCAGAGAGTGGAAGTAGGAAAAAAGATAGGAAACCTAGGTGACAAATATCTTGTACAGGTACCTTTCAGTATCTATCTTGGACGACTTTCTGTTGCGACGATAGCAAATGTTACAGCAGTACTTGTGCATTTCGGATGGAGTATGTTTGGTATGACCGATATATTTCGAACAATTGCGGTAATCATCGTAGCAACCATATTAGCATTACTCAGCCTCAAAAAAAACTATAATATTATGTTTGCTCTCGTAGTCATCCGAGCATTCATCGGTATCATCATCAAGAGAGTTCAGGTAGATCCAGTATATGCCAGTAGTATTATCTGGACATTAGGAGTCTGTATAAGCGTTATCGCTGCAGGCATAGGAATGAAATTTGAAGACTGGAAGATGAACTAGAAAACAGGAACTAGGGACCGGGGAACAGGGAACAGGGACCGGGGGCCAGTGATTAGGAACCAGGGATTTATATTGTACAAGAGTATGAAAACACAACCCACAGTCAGTTGGTATGCAAGGCTCAAGAAGCCTTCACGGGCACCGCCTGCATGGCTCTTCGGACCTGCACGGAGCGTGCTCTATATCTTGATTTTTATCTCTTTCGGAAATGTATTTTTTCTGGCATGGAGAAACGAAATTGCCTTCATCATCGCTTTGCCTTTTCTTCTCAACCTCATTTTCAACTTGGCTTTTTCATGGCTACAATTTAAACTACAAAATAATATCCTTGCGACAATTGACATCCTACTTATCCTCCTGACCATACTCTTTTCGATGATAGCAATCTATCCCTACGCGCATCGGATAATGTATATGCAGATACCGTATCTGCTTTGGGTAGGATTTGCGACCGTGCTACAGATTACGATAACCAAACTCAATCGAAAAAAATAATTATGAGCTACTAAAAAAAACCATGGCCGCAAAGCTGTGGTTTTTTTTTAGAGAGCAGGGGAGGATATTTATTCGTTCCTGATGCTTTTGATGACAAAAGGAATGGCATCATGGATATAATCGACGATAGTCGTTACGTAGCTATCGAGATCAAGATCAGGTCCATTGATCTGCATATATTCGCCGTCATCCAAAAGATCTTCAGTCTTGTCGTAAGCAATTTCATTGAATAGGATTGACTCGAAGCCCAAGTCCTTAACGCTTTCTCTATGATGCTGCGCCATGCAGATAATCAGATCCTGCTCAGCCAACAGCTCTGTAGTGATTCTTCTTTGCTGATGTTGGGAGCAATCGCATCCATAGTTTTGTAATCTTTCCACGGTCATCGGATAGGGCTCTTGGAAATCAGCGATAGTTCCTGCAGAACTAAATAAAATATCATGGAGATCGTTATCACTAATATATCTTTTGCTAAGGTATTCTGCAGACATACTACGGAAGATATTTCAGGTACAGACATAGAGAATGTTCATAATCAAAAAAAGAGGAAGATAAATATGATGAAGATAGTTCATAAGGATTGGTGTCCGATAATCAAAAGTTTTTGAGTAAGGAAAGATTTTTTTGTAAAATTAAGATAATAGATGAGAACTGGGAACATTCATCAAAATATCCACATTCTTGAAAAATTCAGTTTTGTTCTTTATTTTTTTTATAATAATTGCCTGCGTACAAAAGAGCAAGGAAAAAACTCTGCGTACACGAAGAGGGTAATTTACAGTCCAATGTTGTTAACAGCTTATGTAGGGGTATATCTGTCGGATCAATTAGGAGACAGCTATCCCTGATTTGGTTTGAATCATCGTTCTTTTACGGTCGATGAGGGTGACGTATCGATAATCATATCACGCGGAGTCTTGAAAACATTCTGCCTCTGGTGTGCGATATGCATACTACAATTGCTTGTGGAGCGCTATGGTTTGCTTCATGGGATATCTGGCTTCCACCAGGTATATATATGTGTTAGGGTATGAGGCTTGCTATCATATCTTTTCGGGAGCATTGATCCTCCTTTCATATATGGGTATATATCACGTGTTGATATGACGTGTATGTGCGAGTGTATATACAATTGCCGTATTCTCCTCTTTCTTAGGAGAGAGTAAGACTTGATCTGCAACGCTTTTGGCGCTTGCATCAAACTAAATAATCCTACCGACTTCCTCTGTATATGATGTCGGCGTAAATATCTGCACGGCGAAGAAATCCGTTGTGTTTGGTAGAGTTCTGGCATGAACGAAATGGGCTAACCACCATTCCTTTATGTTTAGTCTCATGGCTTTAGGTCGTGAGAAGGTACCAATGTATGGCTTTGCCTCCATATGAGATATTGAGTAATCATGTCATAAGATATGGGTCCTGTGTACCAATAGCATGGTACGCATCTATCATATCCTCTGGGTATGCTACGGGATGCTACATAGTGATAATCAATCGGTGAATTACAAACGGTTCATCGGTGTCGAGAGACGGATTATCATATCCTCCACTAATAAAGACTATTGCGCCTTTGATATGTTATGTATCAATCACGCTCACGCAATGGGATATGGAGAATCGTTGTTGTATGATATTGGACTGTAAATTACTCTTTTTGGGCATTTTTTATGATTAACTACTACTAGTATGGAAACAAAAATTTTTTCTAATGAAAAAGCAAATACATTGATTGATTTTATCCATGAAACAGAAAAAACAGAAAGGGAGATATTTATATTGTTCAAAACTGGCAAGATAGACCAGTGGACATATACAGATGAAATGCAAAAAAGCGATGCTGCCTTCAAAGAGTTTCTCTCTAAATTCAACAAAAAAGAAATCCCGAATCTGAAAAATTGACAAGATATAGCTATAAAGAGCGAGCAATGAGAAAAAATTTATCAGTAATAATTTTTTTTTATTCAGGATGAATGGTAATCACTACCATTTCGCTTTGTGTACCTATCCTGATGGGAGCTCACCGGGAACCTATCCCTTGAGAGACGAATGCCGTCTTTTTTTCATAATGATAGCTTCCATAAACATAATCATTAAATATCCGCATAATCCGCTGTAAAGGGATGAATTGGCCATTATGAGTATGTCATGCCAATTCCAAATCGATGGGATGTTGATCTAGCTTTTTGAGATGCAGCGGTTGATGAGTGACCAGGAGCGTAAATTTTTCTTCATCAGGGATGATGCTTTTGGAGAGAATATCATGGAGCGTATGCTCGCCTCGATAGGTCTTATCATCGATCCCGACAATCTGGAGCTCATGGATGGCGACACTGTGATTTCTCAGTGGGGTAATGTTTGTCTTCTCGAAAATTTCATGCAATACGTCTTGATTACCCATATGATCGTGATTACCTAAGGTGGCAAACACGGGCATAGTCAGCTGATTGAAGGGAAGGAAGGCATTCACGTTATGACGTTTGGATGAATTTACCAAGTCTCACCCAATAATTACCATATCTGGCTGAAGTTTTTTGATGGTATCTACGATAGACTGGATATAACGATGATGACGTACCGCATCTACATGGATATCGCTGATAAAGACGATGGTATGTTGTTTGCTTATTTTCGGGCTTGAGAGTATCAACGGAGTTATTGTCGTATGTATTCAATGATAGATTCCATATCATAACCATAAAACTCCTATCCCGATATATACTCGAAGAGGTAGGGTATATCGCAGTCCGATAATATCGCTGAGGATCAAAAGCGGGAAGAGAATCCGCGTGATATAGATTATTCGAAGCAGGAATGTTCAGAAAATTTCAAGATATGCTCCTCCGAAACGACTGATAATCATACTAATCATCATGATTCCTATCATCCCTATCGCCATAAGAAAGATAGGCATCCAGCTCAGAGAGAGACCAAAGAGCGTTGCTCAGCTCCAGACAATCAATGAAAAGACAGCCATCATCATCACGATAACAATCACAAACAAAAAGGTGGCATATCGAGGTTTCTGAGTATACATGAGCGTGTGGGATATAAAGAGATGTCACCAACTATAGAATTCTGATTATCTTCTACAAGAGGTTTTATATCGATGAGATGATAAACGAAAAGCTGACCAGGAGATGCCTGATCAGCTTAAGATTGTAGATATCATTTGGCATATTCGATACCTATGATGATTTCATGCTATTATTTACTTTTCTCTTCATTTTTCTTCTTAGAGGTGATGAAGAGCATACCAACCAAAACCCCTGCTATCACTACCATTTCGGCAGCGAAACATATTCCTAAGAAGAAGATATATCCATCTTTCAACGGCATAAGATACATGAGTTCCTTAAGCCCCCAACCTATGCCGAGTAGTGCTCCGATTGAGGAGAGCCAAAGAATAGAAGTCCATGCCTTATTATCCGTGGTATCGAGTGGTTTTTTATCAATCCACTTCTCGATGCGGTTGTATAAGCCAATGATACCAGCCAATACGCCAATCATGATGAGCAGATATCCTATGCCACTGCTGACGGTGATCAGATCTAATGATGCAAGATTGAATAGTTTCCAAAAGAGATATCCTGATCCTGCATATGCGAGCATGAAGAGAGCTCTGGAAAAATTTAATACTGAGAAGATTTTGTTTTTTTGAGCGGTGTTCATCAAATGAACATTTTTTTCGATTTTATCCATTTTTTACTTATTTTTTTTAATTTCCCTCGAGGGGGTTATTTTTGGAGTACATTTCCGGAGTGATGATAAATGTTACCTCCTTTCTTATTTTTTTTATTGTTCCGTATATGTACTTGAGTAGTTTTATATATATTAGATACAAAAAGTCAATAAAGATGTAGTAGGTATTTTCTTGAATAGGAAAGGACCAGAATATGCATCATCTCTACTCTATTACCCTACAGAAGGGATGATGATCTTCATCGATTGCAAAAAAGCCGAGAAATAAGCAAAAAAGCAGGCCTTTTTTTTGACAAAAAATAGATTCCGGATATAATAGTAGCGTTTACTTCTCATAAACGGACGGAAAATGCTGACGCAAAAGAAAAAATATCGCAGACATGAAGATGATAATTTTCTCTTTCTTGGAAAATCGAAAGGACGAGAGGAATTTATCGTATCAAGCGTAGTCTTGCTGGTTTTTGGAGTGATTAATCTGATTCATATTTTTGCACAAGATATTCCCATCGATGGAACAAGCACCGGATGAATCACATGAGAGGTCATTATCGAAACAGGGATAGTGGCGATAGCTTCAGAGTTTTCTTGAACAGTGATAGAGAGAGTTCCACAGTCCAAAGAAGATTTCCAGGCAGTAATGGATGCATTGGTACCGACCACAGAAGATACATCAGTTACTGATCGCGGATATATTTCATGAGAGATAGTCATCAAGTTTAAACCATCCGTGGTCAATCTCAAAAGTGTCCAGGGATCATCATTTGTAGAATCCTTTGCGGTCAGTCAAGAAATGCAGCAGGTAGAAAGTGTAGATGCAAACAATATTTCTCTTATGAAAATAGATGAGACTCAGGATATCCAGCAGAAAATTGACGAATTGAAATTGGATCCTAGCGTCGAATATGCAGAACCCAATTATGTCTATTATCCGTTGTCATTCAATGATCCATTGACTGGTTCCCTTTGGTGATTAGACAAAATAAAACGATATGATGCACAAAATTTGTATGCCGGTAATTCGAATGCTTCATGAGCACTTGTAGCAGTCATCGATGTAGGAGTCGCCTATGATCATCCCGAACTTATCAACCAGATGCGATGAGGGGCGAGTTGCAAAAGCGAAACATGAATCTTGCTATGAAGCTGTCTCCATGGCTATGATTTCGTGGCTAATGATAAAGATCCCTATGCAGTCGATTCAGACCATGGAACGCATATAGCATGAACGATTGCAGCTCAGGCAAACAATAACGCAGGGATCGTATGAGTCAATTATAATGCCAGGATTATGGCAATCAGAGCATGAAATAAAACAGGATTTGAGCTAATAGATATTATAAAATCGATAGATTTTGCTAGGCAGAACGGTGCCAAGATTATCAATGCAAGCTTAGGAGGATCAAGCTATTCGAGTGGAATGTCAGATGCGATAAATGCCTTCAGGACTGCGTGATGACTGTTTGTTACTGCAGCAGGAAATGATGCTTCCAACAATGATTTGCTTAGCAGACACCTATACCCATGTGATTATACGCTCGATAATATCATCTGTGTAGCAGCGACTAGTGTCGGAGATCAGCTTGCCGGGTTTTCCAATTACGGATCAACATCAGTCGATCTCTGAGCACCAGGACAACATATCCTCAGTGCGACGTTGGGAAAAACAGTGATAGCCGATGCTATAGCATGAGCTGCTTCAGGCAGTATACCAGTATGACGGAGTCAAGCATGAGTAAGTGCCAACCGATGAGTGCGCGCACTTTCATGAGATATCGATAAGAAACTTTTTGGAGATCATGCTAATCCGTACGCAAACAATATCGATAGCACGATTACATGAATAGCGGATACCTCGAATGCTAATGATATTATTATCGAGTTCAGGTCCGAATGCGATACACAGTATTCTATACCATGGACAGATTATATGGAATTTTGAGTGAGCGCTGATGGAGGTATGACGTTCTGGACCCCATTCAAACGGGACGAACAATTCCTTGATAGCAAGAAGCTGGAACAGGATCCTTCAGGATCATCGAGCTATGATTTCTCATTACAACTCAGCTGAGCGTATGCAAGTTCGGCTATGGTCTTTAGATTTAGACGGGTCACCGATAATTCGGATAATGAGTATAGTGGTTGTTCCATATCGGATTTCAAAATTAGAAAATATAAGGAGTGAGCAGGATATGAAGAATATACCTACAAGGAGGGAACATCCATGGCTACTCCTCATGTAGCAGGTTTGGCGAGCCTCGCACGAAGTGCTGCACCGAGCTTCACGTATCTCCAACTCAAATCACTTATGATGAATACAGGAGATCCGCTTACCTGACTGGTAGGCAAGACCGTGAGTGGCAAAAGAATCAATGCAAGAAATCTTATGAATGCGGTAATATATTCATGACAGGCAGCAAAACTGCTTCCGATAGCTCAGTATCTTTCCTGAAGAGGAATAAGGACTAATCTGGATACCGTCCAAGATAGCACCATACCAAATTTTTCATGACTCTATTTTGCGAAGATGTCGGGAGCCGACGAAATCGGAAGGATACTATTCCCTTCAGAGATCAATCTTTTCGATACCGGGACACAGAACTTTATTTCTGGTGGATTAGCCAATAATCTAGGGATGGCTCCTGGACAAGTACGGTGTATCCCATGAACAGGATTTATAGGGGTGAAAGGAATTATCAAAATGAATATCTCAAGCATGTATGCAGGATTCTTAAGTATCACAGGAAATATAAATCCAAATATTTTCACCGTAAAGCAATGAAGTGGTATCTGAGCACCAATATCCAATAGCATCATCACCGCTGTAGCTTCTTGAGGCGTTTGCAGTGCAGGAGATTTTGGATGCTCGATATATCTGCGGGTAGATCATTTCACACGATTCGATCTCAAGCCGATACTGACCAATGTACATATCTGATCTGATTATATCGATTCTGCCTACGCATCATTATGGAATACCGTGACACTGAACTTCACCGGAGGGGAGATACTCTCATGAGTACGCGTGACGATAAACGGAGAAGCAGTTGCAGTTATCTGATCAGGAAGATCAAGGACGGCGAGCTATTATATCACCAAAATCAATGAAAACGGTCCTATAACATTCAGTATAGACTATTATGATGTGACCAATACCTCATGAATGACAATCACGGGATCGACAGATGGAAGCTCAGTCATCATGTATCACAACGCTCCATCCACTCCTAGTATTGAAAGTCTGACAGCGACGACATGAGGCAAAGCTATAGTGATTGGTACTGCGGATACAGGGAATCTTGTCGAGATATGGAGACGAAATAGTATAGGTGCATCTCTCAGCTTACCATGAATATATGTAGCATCATGAATCTCTAATGGAACATATAGTATCAGAGCTCCTTTGACCGGAGGTACGAATGTCTTTAGAGCATATGCAAAAGGTATCTATGGATCAACATTCACCTGATGGGAATCCTCAGGATCAGACAGTATGAGTATCGTTAAAGATGATACGCCTCCTACAGCATGGGTGGAATATGCTCCAACATCTGGAACAACCATCACCGGTAGTGTCCGAGCGTATGTCACTGGATTCAGCGAGGAAATCACGGGGTTGAATGCAAACGGATATATGTTTACCATCAACGGCACCTATCTCTTTACCTTCTATGATTTGGCAGGCAATCGTTGAATAGCCACAGGAAGAGTTTTCCGAATAGATAATACAGCTCCAGTGCCAGTCTTCCTTTATACCCCAGCTTCCGGCAGCGCCACCAGCGGCAATGTTACTTTGGGCATATTATTCAATGAAGTTGCGACGATGACCAATAATAACTGATCCACCTGATATACTTTTGCCGATAATGGCGCATATACATTCACCTTCGTAGATACGATGGGCAATATCTGATCAGCTATGGCGATAGTAAATCGGATCGATAGGACACCACCATCCATCAGTGTGACGACATCATCTACATATACTGCAGGCACTATGACGTTGGCAGGGACAGGAAGTGATAATTATGGACTCGCTAAAGTCTATGTAAACGGTGTCTTGGTGAGCGGTACAGGATATCGGTCTACTAATGTGATACTTACCTGAGGAATGAATGTATTCCTTATTTCAGGCGTAGATTTTGCAGGAAATAGTACAGGAATATCCTTTATAATGACCAGACTACCAACTATAGCATCTATCTCCACCGCAGTTACCAGCTCGACAGGAACGACGGTCACTTTCACCTCAGATATCCCGGCATCATGATATATTATGTATGGTACCTCATCGCTCACCATGATACTCTCAGGAACCTATGGTACAAGCCACACTTTGGCATTTACTTGATTAACGCCCAATGCTAGCTATTATTATCAGGTCTATGTCATGAGCAACGGAGTGACAGGATACATCTCTTCCACGAGAACATTAACATTCCCATATATCTTACCTCTCCGCTGAACTTCCAATATCACGACAACAGGTAGTGTAGACTTCTGATGATGATCATACACCTCCTACGAGAACAATGGAACGCTAAGAGTATATGGAACATGATCTCCAACAAATTATTTCGAGATAAATCTAGATTACTTATGAGTACAATCAGATAGCTGATCATGGAACGGATTACTCTATGGACCTATGCAAACTGACTTCATAGGCTATGAGCCATCAAATATAGATTACATCCATGAACCTGATCTTACTTACAAGGTATGAGCTGACGCTACGGAAATCCAATTCATATGACACCCTGCTATCGTGAATGTCTATGTAGGGACAGAGTTCAATGCCAAGAAACTGAGAGTATTTAGATCATCCACCGGCGAGAGCTACAAGAGGATAGCTACCTGTTATATCACCGGAGGATATTGTGCATTCGAGACCGATGCATTGTGATATTTTACGATGATGTCTCCTATCGTGAATCCTAATGCGCATGGCGCAGCTTCTCAAGGAAGCATAGTCGGATCCAAATATTCCGATGAGTTGAATACTGCGTATCTCTACGCCTACAGGAGATCTATCACAACGATACCATATATCAACAGTGCAAATCTGATGGGAGTATTGACGAGAGAACAGCTCGCAAAGATCATCGTTAATTTCGCCATGAAAGTCATGGAAAGAGAACCTGATACGACCAAGGATTGTTATTTCAATGATTTGGTGGGAGTCACTACAGAGATGAAGACCTATATCAAGGTTGCCTGCCAGTTGGATCTTATGGGGGTCGGCATCGATAAATTCTATCCCAAGAACAAGGTAACCAGAGCGGAATTCGGTACGATACTCTCCAGATCATTGCGGGGATCTACCTATAACCAGGACGGAGCAGATTTTTATAGTAGTCATCTCGCTGCACTCAATGGACTAGGAATCATCAAACAGATAGATAATCCATGAGTAGCGGAAGTGAGATGACGGGTGATGGTCATGATGAAGAGGGCAGAAGATGGTCTCTAGGATAGAAGGAATCTCTTGGGATTGACAATAAAGTGTATTTATATATAGTAGTAAAAATAAAAAAAACTGCCATATGAAAAAAAAATACCTTTTTCTGATGCTATGGATAGCAGGACGTATTGCGCCTCCCAATCCTATCGACAAGCAAAGACATAAGATAAATAGACGCATAACTGCGTTACAAAGACAGTTAGTTCCATTGGAGAAACACTGGGTGCAAGGTGAATTTGCTACTGATAAAAAGTTTGCCAAGAAGAAAGAGGATATTGAAGAAGAAATCCTTGATCTCCAAAAACAACTCATCAGACTCAATATGAACGCATAATTTCTCTCACCATCCCTTCTGCCGTATCAGGCAGAAGGTTTTTTTTTCTTCGAAAATATATCCTAAGAGAGCTTATCTGACTTTTTTTTCTTCGTCATATATCTCCATCACAATCGTTTGGTATATATCGTATTGATCCTGAGTTTATAGATATAATATCTCAATGTAGATCTGACCTTATCCAAAGGAAACAAAATAACAAATCCCACAAGCAATATCATATTGCCGAAAGGGATAGGCGGGACAAGGAGCGTAGCGATAATAAACCAGAGGACACAGAAAATAAATATGATAATCCTGGCCGCCAAACTCATATTCCTTATCTTATCATAGAACTTATGCTTCTTGATGTTAGCAAAAGATTCGTGAAGAAAATGTTTAATCTTTTTGTTGGCAATATTTTTCATACCATGAGGTATTCTGGTAAAAAATGATGTATATATGAGGATACATAAAAAATGATATGTTTTCTTACTCCCGATGCAAAGCGGTTTCTTGTGTGTGTATACGGCAGAAGAATTAAATGGTATCAAAAGTAATATAAAAAGCTTGACAAATCAAAAATATGGAGTATAATATACATGTACAAATGGATAAGAAATATCTGTGGGTGCTACGAAGAGGGTAATTTACATTCCAATGTTATAAACAACTTGTGTATCGGAGTAGGTGTCTGATCTTTATGGACACGTTCTCTAGATTTGGTTTGATACATCGTACCTTCACGGTCGATGAGGATGACGTACCGATTACCATATCCTGCAAAGGGCCTTTACCGGTTTTCTGCCTCTCGTATGCGGTATAGATAGTGTAATTACTTATAGGGGTATTGGTGTTTCTCTATAAGCCATCTGGCTTCCACCAGATGTATATATATGTTGGATTTGGGACTTGTTCCCTTTCTTTCGGGAGATAATGATCCTCCCTTCTTCTTTGAGCGCATATCATCACTGATATGACTTATGGTTGGTAGTATATATGGTTACCATGTCGTCTGATTTTGCTCAGGCAGAGTCAAGACTCGATCTTACAAAGCTTCTAGCTCTTGTAGCAAACTAAGCACTCCTACCGATTTCCTCTATATTGGGATACTACTCTTTATACGATGTCGGCGTAAAAATCTCTACGACCTAGAAATATGTCGTATCCAGTATAGTCCTGGCATAAGCAAACGGATAACCACCGCTTTCTTTATGTTTAGTCTTGGGATTCCAAAAGATTCTGAGAAGGTACTGATGTGTGGCCTTATCTCCACGCAGGGTTTTGAATGGTTGTATCATAAGGTATGGGTCCTGATATGCCAATAGCATGGTATATTACTCATCATATCCACTGGGTATTCTCATAGGATGATATGCAATGATAATCAACTGTTACGTTACAAACGACGTATCAGGTGCATCCGCTGCTTCATGATTATTATCAGATTCATTGACAAAGACTATTGCGCCTTCGATGCTTTATGTATCGATCTTTGCTACGTGATGGGATGTGAATTTTGGTTACGCTGTAATATTGGATTGTAAATTACTCTTTTTCGTGGGGTAATACATATTTAACTACCTGCATTGGGTAGCTTCATACAGTATGAGGTAGCGGATAATCCGTTACCTTTTTCTGTTAATTACGTGGTATTGACTTTATCTATGATTAGGATATATATCAGGCATATTTTTTTTATTTATTATAGTATTGGTATGAAAAAGATTGTAGCCATTGTAGCTCTCCTAGGAGTGAGCGGTCTAATCGCAGGGTGTGCGACAATAACGACAAAAGATGATGCAACAGCAAAAGATTGCTGATCTCAGACACAGGTAGCTATCGTTTCCGGACATCCTGATTGGAAACCAGTGATGTACAAGGACGGTGAAACTATCGCTGGTATCGGAGTAGAAGTGACTAAAGAGGTATTCAAGACACTCGGAGTAAATATCCAAGCAAAGTATGCAGGTACGCGGGATGTTGTCCAAGAAAATGCGAAGAATGGTCTCCTAGATGTTATCGTAGCATTGTACAAGACCAAGGAACGCGAGCAATATCTTGATTACTCTATCGCGTATACCCAAGATCCTATAGTACTATTTTTCAATACAGGAAAATCATTCCCGTACACTGCCAAAGAAAGTCTCAAAGGCAAGAAAGGTGTCGCTACCGTAGGAGATAGTTATGGACAAGAATTAGATGATTATATCGTCAGCGGAGCATTGGCTATGACGAGAGTCGATACGCCTCAGGAAGCATTCGCAATGCTCAAAGACGGCAAGGCCGACTATTTCATCTATTCGCTCTATGCAGGTCAGAAAGTTATCGATGAATGAGCGCTTACGGGACTTGAAGAATCAAGCGTCGTATCTAGCCAGCCATTCTATATGGGTATCTCCAAGAAATCTCCCTATGCTGCGCGTATGGGTGAGATTAATGCCGCACTACAGAAAATGATTGATGAGAAAACAATCCCTACGAAGTAAAAATATAGTAACATGATAGAATAAAAAAAACAGGAACGAAAGTTCCTGTTTTTTTGTATATAAGGTAATATTATTCAATTCTTTTGAGCTCCATAGCTTTCATACCTTCGATAGGTTTTGGAGTACCTGCTCATTCGATGACAGTACACCAGAAGGAACTTCCTGGATCTACGGTAATAGTTCCCTGTAAGGTCACACTCAAGGTACTGACATTCACGCCTCCTGAAGTCACGGTACCTGCGACTGGTCAGCTTCCTTTAGCTCCTAATGTATCGGTACAGGTTTTCTTGTCTTTATTAGCTCCGAAAAGGTCGAATTCGCTTGATGGTCCGCCAGCATCGACTCTTCATTCCCAAGTTGCCTCCAGCTTACCATTTTCGTTCGCCATACCTTTGACTGCAAGACTAATCTTTCCATGCCATGCTCATTGGACCAAAGAATATTCAACTCATCCGCTCAATGCTCAGTTCTCTATGATTACTTTGATAGGAAGCACTGCATCTTTGCCCAAGGGCATTTTGAGTTCATACACACCGTCAAAGACTGATGCATCGATATAGGTCTTGATAGCTGCCTTTACCAGATCATCTATCTTGGAAGCTATGAGATTATCGATGTAATCCGCATATCATTCACCAAGCGTTTTGAGTAATGCTTCCTTATATCCTTGGAGAGAATGCTCCATATTGAGTTTGACGAATTCCTTGAAACTTTGGTTCGCACCTTCAGTCATATTACCATAGATGCCTTTAAATCCTTGCTTGATCATATCAGCGAATTTCTGAGTGAGCTCTTTGCTCATCACTTCCAACTGTGCGACTACCGCCTGTTTGCCTTCCATTTCCAACGAGGTAGAGATAAGTTTCGCTACTTGGGAAGGAGTCAATTTTGCATTCTTGAGAATCTCAGCCGTCACTGATTTGAGCTGGTTGGCCTCCAGGTTTTTGGACATTTGAACGAGATAATTATATCCTTTGGATGCTGATCGTTTCGTGAGCTCTTTGCTAGCTCCCAACGCTTGAGAACCTTTGACGATAACCTTGGAACCTCCGATGAAAGAGAGTCCTACGTCAAGCATCCCTTCAGTGATTTGGCCTGCGGTAGATTGTTTATCAGCGATTTTATAGATTCATTTGCCGAGTCCGGTGAACATACTCACCGTCATTTTGGTGATACCACCGACTGCTCGTGACGTCCGTCCTTTACCAGCGACATATTCGACTGCACCTCATGCAGCATCTCCGGCAGTATTCTCGAGCCGTTCCATACCTTGTCCGGCATTCTTCCATATCTCTGATCAGGATTTTCCTTGGTCATAATTACCTTTGATTTGTGTGAAATTGCCTTTGACGGTAGAAGCGGTATCAGTCACGAGATCGGTCCATGTCTGATTGCTACCAACCGTATAATAGCTAGCCATAGCCAAATCCATCGGTGTCTTGGTGATAGCGCTGACGGAATCTAATCCCACGCCTACGGCGGTCTGTGCTTTACCAAATCATGATTTGATAGTTTCTCGAGTGAAGGTAGCTGCATTACCGAAGGTAGAGGTTCATTTGCTCTCAAGCACATCGCTTGCCGCTGCCAATGATTCATCTGATTTTGCCTGTACAGTAGGTATAAAGAGTGAAAGCAGTGTAGGTGACGGTTGGCTAGACCAGGAAAGTAATTTGCTGGTATCTACGCTATCGATCTGTTTCTGGATAAGCGAGGAGAATGAAGCGATCTGTGCAGTATATTCGTTGATGAACTGGATATTTTCTTGGGTCAGTTGTTTGGATGTTTTGAGTGATTTTCCTTTTTCCTGGACCGCAGGCATTTGCTGATTGAGGTAGGCGATGCTTGCTTTGGCGACGAGATAGTCTGCAGTCGCAAGTTGCTTAAACTCATTATTGAGTATCGACATCGTCGTCTGGAGTTTCTGAAGATCAGGATTGAGTGCATCGAGATTTTTACAGAGTTTCTCATATTGCTTATAGGCATTGATGACATTCTTGGGTGCTCAGGAGAGCGCATTTCCTAGTGCGATACTCTGAGTCACCGTATGTCGGAAGTCATACCATACGCTCGAAGCGAGCTCAGTAGCAAGGAGTGTTTTCTGATATTTCATCTGGGCTTGGGCATACGCATTTCCGCTTCCATTGAAAGAAATACTTTCATAGCTCAGTTGGATCGCACGTTCTTTGGTAGCCAGCGCGATACGTTGTGAGGCAAGCTGTTTGGCATTTTTATTAAATCCTGGTGCCTGCGCCAAGACATCGAGGAAATCAAGATATTTTTCTTGATGACGGGTAAGGTCGTACATAAGCTTGATGCTTGCCTGATAGAGGGCATCGCTTGTTTCCATGATCTCTTGTACTTTAGCAAGTTTCGCGCTCTCGAAGGATTCATACCCTGGCAATGGCAAAGGGCTGACATAGAGAGGTCAAGCGGACATCGCCATCCCGAATGTTTCAGAATTGGTGAAAGCATTGACCGTATGTGCATCGGTCGGGAAGTCGAATCATAACTGGCTAGATCTGGTAGTAGCGCAACCGCTAAACATACTGGATACAAAGACCAGCAGCACTCCAAAAATAGAAAGACGACGAAACATGGGTGATATATTAGAGAGTAAAAACGATGAATTATCGTGCAAAGGTTTATCTCGCTTTTCTTTTCTGGATCAGGAAGTTGAGGAAGGTGAGTATACAAAGCGCAAAATAGGTAAACATAAAATATTTACCGAAGAATGCTGCATGGGCATACACTCCACCAGACCATATACCAAGCAGCCCTAGAAGATAAGCCGATGGGATGATGATAAGCACGTATGGTGAAAGTTCTTTTGCTTTTTTGCTGATAAGTACGTAGAGGAGTCCTGTAAGGAAATTAGAGATGCCAAAGATTCCTAGCAGGAATAATTGCTCATTATCTTGGGTAAGGAGGGGAAGTCTCGCAAAGGTTGTCGCTGACCAGGTCAGAAAAAAAGTATGCATGATTCATCTGATGATGTCAGTGATTCCTAGGAGAAAGAGGACCTTTGATGGGAGTCGGAAGATATCTTTCATCTTATTATTCATGGAATGATGGGAGGAAAAATAAAATAATATATCAAAAATAATATAACAATGAGTATCCATTTTCTCGTAGCTATCAAGGAGAGATGGAAGCAGAGAAAAAATCAATGAAATATGTTTTTTTATTGTGTTTCACACCACATTCGCTACTATACAGACAACTCCATTTTACTTCTCTCACTCATCCATGAAAAAGATTTTCTACAGGATACTGACCGTGATCCTCTGCATGATTACTGCTATCCTCCTCTATGAACTTTTCGAATTAGCCTATCTTTCACTATTCTCTACAGCTCCAAATTATCATATTTTAGCACCGCTCGCGCTGCTTCGAGTCGTAGCTGCAGGTATCGGAGGGATTTTTCTTGGGCCATACCGACGGCATATTGTCTATGTCGAGAAGAGATATCGGAAGAAAATGTGGATATTTGCAAAGAAGAAAAAATAATATTTATCTGATAAAAAAAATCATGAAGAAGATGATATATCTCGCAGCAATGCTTTCTATGATGATAGGATATACCTCCGCTCAGGGAGTGAATTTTAGCTTCACATTACTGCCTGCGCCTGCAACCAAAGAATTCAAAGAAGCATACGCATTCGCTTCCCAGAAAGGGATCACGACGCAGCCGACACTCCAGCAAGCGGATATGGAAGGCAAACTTCTCAGGTCGCATATGGCAAAAATGCTGGCCAATTATGCAACCAATGCATTGCATCTCTCAGCAGATACAGGAAAAAATTGTCATTTCGATGATCTCGCAGGACAATCGGAAGAGATAAAAGATTCCATCATCCTAGCGTGTCAGCTTGGCATTATGGGTGTGGGGATTACGAGTTTCACTCCTGAGGGTAGAGTGACAAGGGCAGAATTCTGAACCTCATTATCCAGGATGCTCTACGGCAACGTATATAATGACGGTACAGAGTTTTATTCTCACCACCTAGAGATACTCAAAGAGAAAGGTATCATCACAAGCAGTGATCCGGATTTACAGGAACTCAGAGGATATGTCATGATCATGCTGATGAGAGCAGATACGAAAAAATAAGTATATAGTTTCTATATCAAAAAATCACAGGTTCATCCCTGTGATTTTTAGGAAACAGCAAAACAAGAGGGGAACATCCTATTGCTTGAAATAGACATATCCGAGATACGGCACCGGAGCTACAGCAACTATCCGCCGGATGACCTGTGTCCTGATAAAGAAGTCAGTGAAATAGATGCCGAAGAGGATACCGAAGCAGAAGATGCACCGCTTAAATAACAAGAGTTGCCGTCCTGTCCGTTTGGATGGATGGAAGAGTGTAAATTTCATGAGACCGAACATAAGGGATAAAAAGAGCTATGAACTAGCATAGTCTTTTCAAAAAACAAAACAAAGAGAAAAAAATCACCGCAGCGAGGGTGGAGATGACTTCGAAAGATGATATGTATGGACTTGACTTGTTACAAATGTTGATTATAACGATATCACGATCAATGTCGATCGCAACAAAAATATCATGACCATGACCAAAGAACACAAAAAAAATGCTCGTGGTAGTACCCACGATAGGCATACCGACCGAGATAGGGCGGTAAAAGATCAGAAGAAGACAAAGAACGGGAATTACAAACCCAACAATGGTAAACGAAGGTGATTTTAAGAAATGCTAGAGAGGTCAGTTTTCTGGCTTCTCTTCTTTTTATCTGCATATATATGCTGATGACTAATCTCTATATCTATATAAAGACCCCTGAGGTAGGGTATGCAAATGCGGATGCTCATATAGTGGAACATTGTGCGGTAAATAGGGAGAATATTTCTCTGCAAGATTTTTTCGGACTATGTGATATACAAGGAGAATCTTATGTCGGATATACAAGATATGATGTCTATGAAAAAATCGATATCGAAAAATTCATACAAGGGCTTTGTGCTCCTTTGGACAAAAAAGTATTCAAAAAAGAGCTATTAGCATACAAAGAGGAGACAAAACATCCCTCATTCGCAGATGTTCTCAAGAAAAAAATAGAGAAATTGATGTATGCTCCTATGGATACGCCCAACAAGAAAAATCCTTCTCGAGAACAGGTGAATACTTATCATACTCAACACTATACGAGGAAAAATATGGTGATCTGCACATGAACATACAAGATACTCGAGAATACTCTCCCGATAAAGACGCCATGAACATGGTCGCTATCCATCAAAAAACAATGTTCATTATCTCTCTGAGGAGAGATGCATAAGATAAGCATACTTCCCTATACACATCGGAAATCACAGGTGCTATTGTATTTTATAGAATTCTTATATGATACTTCTATGGAATACCAGCAAAGATATCTGCTATGAATATATGATGTTCCTACATCATGCATGATAGAGATGAGTGAGTACCTAGCGATAGCGATCCCTAAGCATCTACCATGCGATATATCGATAGATTTCCTGAATGAGGCAAAGAGACATTTCTGCGATATTTCGCTCGATGAATATGCAAGGAAAATAGAGATCATAAATCTACTATATATCTGACAACTGCCGACAGATAAAGAGATCAGGGACTTTATCCAATCTCTTGATATCGAGATGATTAAGAAAATCACAAGTCCTAGCATTGCTGTATGATCTTAACGTATGGATTTCTATAGGTTTAGGAACAAAACAGCAATCATCTGCTATGATATATTACAGCTGCTCCATAGAGAAGTTCTACTGTAAGAACAGGCTTGTTAAATGTTTTTTTCGCTGGTGGGACCTCGCCATTTATAGTTATATTGCCTCCTATTTCTGCCATTGGTAAATTTTCCGAATAAAAACTTGCATTTAAAACTATTTTGGCTATACTTA
>CAYXBC010000015.1:0-9644 GCA_964463255.1 uncultured Candidatus Peribacteria bacterium
TCTCTGTAATGTGTTTCAACTCAATCAATCCTCTACTCATATACACCTCTTCTTTTCCATCAATCAATTTCTGTTTCACGTCACCGGTGATTTCGTCGATATGGATATACATATTGTCGATAGTCTGATATTTTTGAACGAGATCAGATGCCTTTTTTGGTCAGATTCATGTGATTCATTTTATATTATCAGCGCTATCTCACACCAAAGCCAAATAGTCCAGAATATATATCGGGTCGAATCAATATTCTTTGACAAAAAGTTCTTCATTTGTTTTGATACCTTTCATCGAATCTATACAGAAGACATTTGTAGCAAGAAGTTGTTTCAAATCCTTGTCTCACGAGTAGATATCTATCATCATATCTTTGTTCGCTTTATATTTCATCGCCAATGTATAAATAATATCGTCAGCTTCATAGGTAGGGACAATCAGACTAGGAATTCATAATTGATCGACGATATCCTTGGTGATAGGAATCTGGTGTTTGAAATCATCATCCATCTTCTTGCGATTAGCCTTGTACTCAGGATATTCTTCATGTCTCAATGTTTTGACGGGAGAATCCCACGTAATGACTAAATAATCAGGTTTCTCTTGGAATATCTTCATCAGCATACGGAAAAACCCATAGACTACATTCACATTATGTCCGTCCTTATCCGTCATAGCGGGGAATGCATAATACGCCCTATACAAGAAACTCGATCAATCGATAAGAAAAAACTTCATAGAGAGTAATAGACAATAAATGTTGATATATATAGAATTTTAGGTATAGAATACAAGATAAGAAAGACAAACTATTTATCCAGTTCATCAGACTATGCACAAAGTTAGTACGCCACAAGAAATGATAGAATACGGAAAGGAGCTCTCAAAAGAGCACAAGATTTTGCTAGTGCATGGAGAACTCGGAGCTGGCAAAACATTATTAACCAAATGATTTGCACAAGGATTATGACTGAATGAACACAACATTCAGAGTCCGACCTATGCCTACCTCAACACATACGAATCAAAACTTCTTCATATCGATATGTATAGAATCAAGGAATATGCTGAACTCGTAGAAAAATGAATCATCGATCAGATAAATGAATTCGAATATATTGTCATCGAACGACCAAAATTCATCGATAGATTACCTTTTAAGGATGCTATTGAAATACATATTAGCAAAACTTCAGAGACAGAAAGAACTATTATAGCAAAAAAAAGTAAATAATATTTACTCTGCAAGATACCAAAGAAAGTGTGTTACAAAGTGATATTGTATTCTTGCAAAGCTTTCTGGAACTGAGAGATGTGATAATTCGATAGATTTTGCTTGCAGACATTATCGTTATCTCTAAGTAATTTTAAGATTATCAGGAAATTATCAAATTTCTTGGTTATTTCCGTGATGTTTCAAGAGGACATAGAGTAATTATGTTTAATCTTATCGATAACGAACAAAGCAAAGGCATTGACTAATGTCTTCATTTGAGTTTTTTGAAATTGAGGCATTTGGATGGTAAAGACATTATTTCTGATGTCAAGCGATATAGGAGTGAAGGTCAAAGCACTCTTACAGGTATTGAATTTTTCGATTTCAGTTCTGAGAGCCGCAGATAAAGCTCAAATACTTCAACTAAGTAGTATGGTCTGAGAAGATACACTGATGGGAACAAAATATGTATGAGAGAGAATATTTCATAAGGCAGTCTGCAAAACATCACCTGTCACAAATCTAGCATTCCCAGCACCGTCATACATATTCATAGTGAAGAAGTATGCCTGATCTAGTTCTAATCAGCTGAAAATGAATTGTTGAGAAGTTAAATATGCAGGAGTATATCAACTAAACGTCATAGATGATCAGCTAGTTGTTTTCCAATAATTGATAGTATATCTTATAGGTTCTGATCACGTGAAAATCATAGAAATTCAACCAGATACAGGAATGAAGACAAATCAAGAGATTACAGGCAAAGTTTTATCGAAGATGAGTGATCACGTATAGACAAAATACGAAATAACGGACTGATGATCAAGGTATGCTATATAAGCAGATAAGGGACCTTCCGGATACAAGGAAGATACAATCCACGAAAACGTATACTGAAGTCATGAAACTGAAGTAGTAGTTGGAATTTTGCCTGATCCCAAAGTTGCTATAACACCGCTTAGAGGTTGATCAGAGATAAACTTTAATATAACGACACCACTCACATTGGTATATCACGTAGTCAATCAGTTGGAAAACAGAGTAATTCAAGTTAAGAGAGGGTTCTGATTATTTATGGTAAATGCTTGAGATTCATAGATTGGTGTCTGATCAGCAGCAAGAAGCCTAAGTTTATATCATGAATAGAAACTGAGGTATGATCATGTTGCGATTCACGTATAGAGATAATACTGACCAGTAGTTCCTGTTCAGAAGACATGATAGAATCATGGTTCTTGGAAACTTGCAAGTTTCAATGAATCGAAAAGATATCATGTTATTCAGAAAATATTGGACTGTAGGGATATTCGTTGATTATTATGATCCCATAATTGCAATGACAATCAAGAACGACAATCATTTCAAGAATATGCCCAAGAAACACGAAATACATTCTTCAGAATAGATCACGAAATTGGATTATTCCATATAATATCTCAAGAATCACATATACCATTTCACGATAACATAAGATTTCATGTTTGATTGATTCATGATTCTGCAAGACATCAGGTGATATATCATCATGTCCGATATCATCCCATAAGATAATATCAGGTCAGATATCATCCGGTAAGTACCTGTCAAGTAAGATATCATCCGGTAAGTACCTGTCAGGTCAATATGCATCAGGTTTCTGACAATTCTTCTATCCAGACCTGTCAAATAAGGACACCTGATTCATCCAGACTACCTCCTGTCCAATATCATGTCAACGTGGCACATCAGGTCAGATATCATCCGGTAAGCTCTTGTCAAGTAAGATATCATCCGGTAAGCTCTTGTCAGGTCAGATATCATCCCGTTTGATATTCACCGGTATAATACTGTCCTGTCAGCATACATCCTGTCGCCAACTGTGCGAAGGTAGTATGATAAGCATACTGAACCACAGAAAGACCAAAAACAAGCAAGAAAAGCTTGACTACAGCATAACCGCCAAATATCCCAAACAGATACTTCTTATGATGATCTTTGAGATGACGATGAATATGACGAAGGGCATGTACCATGATAAAATATTCAAAAGATAAATTAGATGAAGTAAGGGACAAAAGAAGAAAAAAGTATGTCGATATATTCCAATCAAGTATATCCGTAGCACACCATTTTGTCAAATTTATGATGAAAGAAATTACATGACACGATAACAGCGGAAAACGAAGAAAAATAGATAAAAGAAAAAAACCTTAGACAATAGAGACAACCAAGGGTTTTACACAAAGAAATTCAAAAAGGACACTAATCTTACAACATAGAGAGCAAGATTTTTAGTTTTTTCAAAACAGTGACTGGATCCATATCCGTCTGAACTCATGAAAGTGAATCAGAAGAAACATTTTTTTCCTGGAATTGAAACGTATCTACAAGCAACTTAGCGAGTTCACCCCTAGAGATTTTCTCTTGTTTAGCGTCTTGATCGTTATGGATGAATTGAATATTGGTAGATGCAGAAAGGATATGATATACTTCATCTTTGGTGACAAAATCATTCGGATTAAAATAGAGTTGACCTCCCCTGCTAGTAATGATATGGTCGATAAGTCCACGATCAGCAGCATAAATCAATTGAGTGAAATACGAAGCAGAATTATCTACATCAGCAAATTGGATATTCGAAGATATCAAAGGCAATGATTGGTCTCTCGAAGTCAAAAAAGAATTAACGAACAAAATAACAAAATCATAATGACGAAGATAATTATCAGGATAGAATTTATGGGATTGTGTATTGAGGATATCCAGACTTGCCAAGGTATTTATTGCGCCAGCAAAGGGATAATCAGCGATATCAGAGAAGCCATCTCAATCTCAATCAGAAACGGCAACCATTCAATCAGGTAATAATGCCGGAATATCAAACATACGGACAAGATAATACGCTCACTCATCCCTCATAAGTTTATCATAAGGATTACCATCGATATCCACCACTTCAACACCGGAAAGTGTATACATTATCTGTTTGAGCATTCATTTTGTCATAAAACCATCAACAGGGACAAGTCAGAGGATATTTTGAGAAAGAGGTTGCTTATATAACTTAGCAAGCAATACCATGAAATCATCCTTGCGGAAATAGTTCTGTGGAAAAAACTTATCAGCCGGACTAAGGACACCATACGCAGCCAACCTCTTGATATATGATCAATAAGGATCGCTCTCTATATCAATAAAAGAATCCTGGACAACCATCTCAGGTTTGACTCAAATTCATTGAGTAACATCGATTTTACGGAGAGAAGAATCGGAAGGAGGAAGTACATTTCAACCTATCAGAGCACCCGCATCAGTAAATATTCAGGAAAATCTCTCTTTGAGTCTTCTCCATAGCTCAGAAAGATCTTGATTCGACTGATTTGATAATGTTGACACAACAGGACTTACCGTAGCGATTTGATTGATTCCCTGTGTGGTATTTGCCCAAGTCGGAAATACGATTAGGACTGCCACAACACCAAGAACTACAGTTATATACCTCTTTGCATTCGTATTTGATGCTACACTCATCATTGGGGACAAAGAGTAAATTTTTACAAACGTATTATACTTACAATTATTGATTTGTCAATACAATATAATAAGTAAATTTTATTGTAAGGATAAGGAAAAACAATAATCATGATGAATCCTTAGAAGTATTGAAATCTACCATCAAATCCTTAATCGTTTGGAGATTCAGAAGAAGAATCCTTGATTTTTATCGATAAATCATATAATATGAAGTACAGCGTAGAATCAATAGCTTGAATAGAGGTGATTTTCGCACCCATGGATGACGCAAACTCCCTCACCATAGAAATCATGTGCAAAGCAGGCAGCATTTACGAAAATAGGGAAAATAACGGCATCAGCCATTTCCTTGAGCATCTTTTCTTCAAATGAGGGAATAAATATCCAAATCCGAGGTCAGTAGCAGAAGCTGTAGACAAATTCTGAGGAGAATTTAATGCATATACCGGTGACGAATTCGCCGGATACTATGTTAAATGTGCACCGGAATTCATTGATAAAGCTATCGATGTCCTAGCAGATATGATGAATCATGCAAAATTCAACCCAGAAGAGCTGGAAAGAGAAAAATGAGTGGTTATCCAAGAGCTGAAGATGTATGAAGACAATCCTATGGCGATGGCGATGCAGAAACGACAAAGCTATTATCTGGGAGACAATAGTTTCGGACGACCAATCATAGGCACAGAAGCGAATATCAATACATTCACCCAGGAAATGCTTTTCGAGCACAAGGCGCAGCTCTATACCAAAGATAATCTGATCATCATGATAGCGGGTAAAATCATTGATAAACAGGCAATCATAGACAAACTAGCCAAAGAATTTTCCAAAATACCAGAGAGTAAAACCTGAAAAAAAGCAGAATTCGTCCAAACCTTGCCAAAAGAACATACCGCCTTTTATGAACAGAAAAATGAACAGACCCATCTGGTAATATCGGCTCCTGGATTCAAAGGGGATGATGAAACAAGATATGCAGCCAATGTCTTGGGGACCATCCTCGGAGGAAATATGTCCTCTAGACTCTTCCAGAATATAAGGGAAAAACAGTGATTATGTTATTATATCAAAGCAAGCCATATGAGTCAGGAAGATCTGTGAGTATTTCTTATCAGAGCAGGGATAGATAAGCAGAGATTTGAATTCGGTGTAGAAAAGATTTTTGAGGAAATAGAACAGATAGCCGAAGGAAATATCACCCAAGAGGAATTTGACAATGCAATCGGCTACAATGAAGGACAAATCCAGATGGGAATAGAGTCTTCGGATGAGATGGCAAGTTTCATAGGAAACCAATACCTGATATACAAGAAAGTAGAAACACTGGCTGAAATCCTCCAAAAATACAAAAGTCTCACATTGGAAGATATAAAAGCAGTAGCAAAGAAATTGAAAAAAGAACATCTCTATCTCTTTTACATCAAATAAAAGAGCAAAGAGGAATAAAAGTGCACTGATATATCGCATAAAATATATTTTTATCATTCATTAGCAATCTCTCGTGAGCAAACTCACCGAAGACATCCTTTCAACCGTCGATATTGTAGACATTATCGGCAGATATGTACCCCTCAGGAGAGCTGGATCAAATTTTACTGGTAATTGCCCTTTCCACAACGAAAAGACACCTTCTTTCATGGTTTCACCAACAAAACAGATATTCAAATGCTTCTGATGTGGCAAAGGAGGTAATGTCATCACCTTTATGCAGGAGATAGAAAGAATCGACTTCCGGGATGCAGCCAAAGAGCTAGCTAAACAAGCAAATATCGATCTCGGGAAATATCAGATAGATTCCAATAAAAACGCTGAATGGCAGGATGAGAAAGAGAAAATCAAACGTATCCATAAGATAGCTCAGAAATTCTTTGTCGAACAATTGGACAAACATCCGGAAGCGAGAAGATATCTAAATGACCAAAGAAAGCTTTCTGACCAAATGATCAAAGATTTTGGGATCGGATATGCACCGGATTCCCATTATGCAATCATCCAAGAATTGAAAAATAAATGATTTGTAGATAAGGATCTGATAGAGGCATCGCTAGCAAAAAAATCACAAACAGGAGGAGATATCTATTCGTTTTTTAGGAATAGAATTACATTCCCCATCTATGATACCATGAGCAACATCATAGGGTTTAGTGCAAGAGTGTTGGATCCAAACGATAAACCTAAATATCTCAACAGTGCAGAACATAAAGCATTCGAGAAATCCAAAATTCTGTATGGACTCAATCGAGCCAAAAATGATATCAAAGAGCATAATGCCCTCTTCATCGTAGAAGGTCAGATGGATGTCGTAGGATTAGCAAGACTCGGATATAAGCTCGGAGTCGCTACCTGTGGAACCGCACTCACCCAAGAGCATCTCAAATTAATCAAAAGATATACCGAACACGTATTCCTACTGTTCGATAGTGATGAAGCAGGACAGGAAGCAAGTCTAAGAGCGCTGAGCTTGGCATATCAAAATAATGTATTTCCAAAGATTATAACACTTCCTCAGGGATTCAAGGATATCGATGAACTCGCAAATATGGCAGATGGAAAAGAAAATTTCGATAAACAGCGAAAAGAGAGCCAGGATGGATTTTCTGTCATTTTCCAAAATTTGAAGCGCAAATTTGATCTAACCTCACCGATAGACAAACAAAAGATATTAAACATTCTCTTCGGACTTATCCTCAATATCAGCAATATGCCTATGCAAGAACACTACATCCAGACACTTGGAGAAAAGCTGGGAATAGGCTACGAAGTAATGCGTGCACAATACGTCCAATTTGCAAAAAATGAAGGCAGATTTATACTCCAACAGTCAGCCAAAAAGACAGAGAAAAGATACCAGATTGATAGAGAATCGCTTGTGGCTGCATTATTCTACCAGGAATTCATCAAACAATTCATAGAATCACAGGAAAAACGGACACAACTTTTGGAGCTCATTGATAAAATCACGATCACTCTACCAGATACCGCCATCACAATAGCAAACAATGATATAGAGCAGAAAGAAACTATGATAGAATTACAGCTACGATGGGATAAAGAACTCAATGATGGCAAAGAAGAGGAAAAAAGATACCAGATCATCAAACAGATAATCTTACCAATAATCAAAGGATACGTCCAAAGAATAACAAAAGACAACAGTATCTCGAGTGAAAGCAAACAAGATATCCTAAATTTGATGAAAAAGATGTGATAGAAAGAACCGACCTATTAGCATATAAAAAAAACCACCTCCGGAATATCGGAGGTTATTTCTTATAGTAGAGATTAACTCGTTACTTTGCTGGCACAGAAATATGCGCATATTTAACGACCAAGAACACAAGGAAAGCAGTGATAAAGAAGTCAATGAGTGTAGACATAACTTTACCATACAAGACTCACCTATACGAAAGTTCTTCGATATGATCTACCTTGAGTCTTTTCAAGATGGGCTGGAGGATAAGCGGAGTAATAAGGTCTTCGATGAGTCATTTGATAAGGGTACCCACCTTGGTAGCAATAAGGAGTCATATCGCGATACCCAAAATATTATATTGTGAAAGGAAAGCCATAAAATCTTTGAACATAGCAAATCATAAGTAAATAAAACAATAGTATACTACAAATTTATATGCTTGATGCAAGACACTCTAAAAGAGAGATATCTATCAATGGTGTCCATACAAAAGCTTGCAAAAACGGTAAATTTGCCTACATATGATAACATATGTTTTATTTAGATAACAAAAAAAATGAATTTTTCTTTTGAACTTTCATGAGCATTGCTCACAGGGAATATCAATTCTGATGCTATGATGGGAATGGGTACAATGGCTGCAGCAATATTCGGATGAATGGCAATGATTCGAATGCTTGGTATCTTGATAATTGGGGCATTTATGATCATATCTCGATGGAGAGTATTCAGCAAAGCAGGACTTCCAGGATGGGGAATATTCATCCCATTCTATAATCGATATCTTATGTTCAAACTCGGAGGATTTTCAGGACGATGGGTCTTATCAATTTTCTTCCCTCCTCTATTTATAGTAATGATGATTATCAACTATTTCAAAATCGCAGAAAATTTCTGAAAACACCGAACATTCGGACTCGGACTTCGATTTATCAAGATTGTTTTCATTCCTATCCTCGCATTTGACGATTCAAAATATCTCGCTAAAAGATCAGTAGTTAAAATCATAAGTAAACCAGCAATCTCTGAACCGATAATTCCGACAAAAGCGCCCATCAGAAAAGCAGTAAAAAAAATCGCACCAAAACATGTAAAGACAATCACCAAGAAGAAATAACACGATTTCTCTACACTACTGAAACGTCAGGAATAGGTCCTGACGTTTTTTAGTTCTCTTGCTTTTTTAGAGGAAATATATATAGTAAAGCCATGGGGATGCTTCTGGATTTGATAGGAGGATTCCATATATATCGACCGCCACTCTTCGACGAACGTACCGAAATAAAACAATCGTTCACTCAAAAAATGCTAAAACACTTAACAGAGCTTTTGCTCTCGTACCTAGCTATTCAATAGCCTAGTGACGTACCATCCTCGTTGTGAGACTCCTACTATCCACGAGGCGACCAAGTAGGAACCTATTATGTTGATCGGACGAAATGCTCTGCCTGTTTATTGGCTACGGCTTGCCTGTACGATTAACACTAAAAATCTTGGCCTATAAATAAACTATCGTGGTAGAAATCTTTATATATGCCTTTTAGACATGGGTTCGAATCCCATCATCTCCACCAAATGAGAATTAGTACTTCACAATAGGGGTAAATCCCTATAGATAAGCGGAATCTCAGAGGTTCAAAACCCTGAGATTTTTCAGTATATCATTTCTGTCTCTTATACACATCTCCGAGCCCACGAGACTAAGGCGAATCTCGTATGCCGTC
>CAYXBC010000016.1:0-11685 GCA_964463255.1 uncultured Candidatus Peribacteria bacterium
ATTCATTTCTATGTAATGTAGTTTTCATAGCTGACCTATAGAGTTTATAGAGTAAAAAACAAAGGTTTCTTTTATACAGAGATATAAAAAAAAGACGACAGTATACTATCGTCTTATCTCTTCAGATGAATATTATCTCATGGAATCATGAGCGAATCTTCCCCATGTTTCCCATGCATATAATGGATTCTGCGTATCTCAAGATGCGCATTACCCAAATCAACGTCCTCATCGTACGGCACTTCCATAGGCCACTGGTCACCATGAAATAATGGGCTGAAAGGTTTCCTGTTGCCCTGCCGATCGACTTTGTAGATTTTATAGAATCTTTTCGGATTGAGTACCTGGAAGAATCTTCTTCCTCCGCATGTTAGATACGCTTGAATTTGTCCCATAGTCTTTTTTATTTTTTTGTGAGTTGTTTATATATATATTCTATTATAAAAGTCAACTGTAATAAAAAAAACTGCATCTGATACGATACAGTTTCATGATACGGTCACTTAGACGACCTATCCTTTCAGCTCTTCAATATAACTCTCCAGAAGCGGTTTAGCTCGTGGCGTATGTTTTTCAATCCTTTCCCGGAATATCCCACGGAGTTCGCAATATGCGACATGGGAATGCCTATAGATATTGGCTAATTCTCGGCGACGCAGATAACTACTTTTCAATTCTTGTTTGATAAGTTTTATTTTTTCCTGATCTTTGGTCAGATTCAACCTCATCTGCAAATCAAATATTTGCCCTTTGAAAAATTTTATTCTGCTGGCCATTGTACATAATTGCGATTTCATTCTGACATATTCAGAACTTAGTTTTTTTTTTCTCATATTTTTGCTATTTTTGTTATTTTTTTATTGTTATAGATAATTTTCTGTTAAAGTCAACTATAATAAAAAAACTGCATCTGATACGATGCAGCAGTAATTTATTGTAAGACTGAAGCAGTGTCACTCCGCTTGGATATAGAACAGATCTCGATCAATCTCGTAAGTACCTGGCATAAGTCCTCCTCTAAAGGGAAGTACTTTATGACCACATGGTGCGGATGGTATGTTATTGCTTTTTGTGTCCTCTCTTTTGAAGAAGATGCTTTTGATACAACTAAATAATTTTTTCATATTCTTTTTTGTTTATACAAAATATATATTATAATAAATATCAATACAATGTAAATATACCTTTCTTGCTGGAATTTTTCCCGCCTTTTCTTACATATATTCAAACTTTAGATTTCAGCATTACTATGTTTCTCGGTCTTGCACCCATGGATGGATTCACCGATTGTGCCTTTCGCCAAATTACGAAAGAGATTTTTGCAAAATACGGAGAACACGACAAATATGAACTGATGCTCTGGACGGAATTTATGAATGCCGACGGCTATATCATCAATCCGCTCGGTGTCATTAAACATCTCATGACTACACAAGAACAAACGCCTGTGATAGCACAGATCTTTTGAGCAAATGAAGCTATGCTCATCAACTGTTTTACTGATATACAGACTAAATATTGAGCAAGTTGAGAATTGAAAGTGGATGGTTGAGCATTGAAAAAAAATTCTTCATCCTCAACCTTGCCTACCGGCAGGCAGGTTCTCCATCCTCAAGTCTTTTCATGAATCGAACTAAATATGGGGTGTCCGGCAAGAAATGTGATGAATACCTGAGGAGGTAGCGCTTTGCTCAAGGATAGGAAAACAACCTTAGCACTTATTAAAAAACTCTCATGAGTTAGCAATATACCTTTTAGCATCAAAACCAGAACGGGTACTGACGATAATGACCTCAAAGATCAGATGGAATTTCTTGTCCAAGCAAGTGCTTATGTCAGTATGATAAGCATCCATGGAAGAACGGTCAGACAATGATATGCTGCTGATGCTCAGCGAGATTTTGTCTACGAACTTAAAGAGAAGGCTGATAAAAAATGTAAGATTATCGGTAATGGCGGAATAAAAACTTACGAACAAATTGCTCATCATGCCACATGAAGAGATAAGTCGTATAGTGATTTTGATTTCTATACATCATCAGACCAACTTGAAGAGAAATGACTTATAACTGATGGGAAATATCTTCCTTATGATCCGTCATTACAAGAAAGAGCTAGAGAATTAAGGAAACATATGACACCTGCAGAACAGAAAATATGGAAACAATGTTTCAAATTTTTGGATATAAATATTTTAAGACAAAAAGTGATAGATCATTATATCGTAGATTTTTATATTCCTAGTAAAAGATTAGTCATCGAGATAGATTGAGATACTCATTTCACCCAAGAAGCTGAATGATATGATGAAGCAAGAACAAAAATCTTAGAAGCATATTGATTGGAAGTAATAAGAATTACTAACGATGACGTATATAATCATTTTGATGGAGTATGTGAAGTGATTGAAAATAGAATCACCCCTAACCCCTCTTTAGCAAAGAGGGGGGCTTTCATATCTTCCTCCTTTGCTAAAGGAGGTGCCCGTAGGGAGGAGGATTCTCTTATCGACGGTGTGATGATTGGGCAAGCAGCGATTGGCAATCCACGAATTTTCACTCCCCATACGCCAAGCAGAGCAGAGCTCAAAGAGACTATTCTGAAGCATCTCGACTATATGATCAGCTATGAAGTTTTCTTTCAAGCACAGAAACCACAGTTTACAGGGATCTTGGCTATGCCACCTGCCGATTTTTCTGCTTCATCTGAACTTGCAATAAAATTTATCATCCCGGAATTTAGAAAGCATCTTTTCCAGTATGTCAAAGGAATCCCATGATCCAAGGAATTTAAACAGAAAGTCAGCACCATCATCGAATACCAGCCCCTCGTCGAAGCGGTTCAGGAATTCTTTTCATAGTACATAGAATTTCCCGGTATCGATTAATTCGTCGACTCAACCTATCGGCACACATCCTCCTTCAAAATATTTTTTATTTTTGATTGAAGGATGTATAGTTGACCAAACAATAATTCTTCGTTATACTTCATAATTATTTGTTGGTCAACTATAATTTCGACCTCATGAAAATCCTCACAAATACTCGGATTTTCATTGGGTCTCCATTAAAAAAATACCAAGGAAAACCTTGGCATTATGTTAGTCTTTTGTATTTCAACAGTTCACACAAACTCGTATCCGAGTTCATAATACTTACTGATTACATCGTTGGCTACCTTAGCCGCACAATGTGGCATGACAAAAGACTCAAATCCTTCATAGATTGTCGTCTCATCAACCCATTGAATTTCTTCAGGCATGAGATTTTCCTTTCTACTTTGGAGATCTCTTAGGGTGATAGCCAGAGCTGTTGTGGCTCCTTCTTTCTTGCTAAATACATCGGCTGCAGCAATAATTCCCTTAATCTCGAATTTTTTCATGGTATGTTTTTTTGTTTTTATTTATGTACTATAAATAAATATAATTAAATGTCAATCTTACTTTTTTATTTTGTAGAATAAAAAAAATCTGCTTCATACAGCAGATTCATTGATAATAATATACTCACCCATCCCTATCAAATCAACCTTTTGCCATGTACAAGCACTCGGCAAGAGTAACCTATTTGGAGCTGTAAGGTACATCACTTTTGATGATTTTTTGGACCAGGCCAATTTTTCGCTAACATCCTCAATCTCCATAAGCCTCCGTTTCCATATCATATATGGATACACCTCGATATTATCCTCTTTCTGGATGAAAAAGAAACCATCTGCAGCATTGTCGTTTACCCATATTGGTGGCAATACGATACGTCGTTTGTTATCTACCTTTCTATTTGCTACATTTCCTAAATATTCCATAGCTCTTGTTTTTTTTATTATTCATACATATTTACTATAAAAAGTCAATTTTACTTTCCAGTTTAGTCTTTCTTCTCTTTTTCCAATACATACATACAATAGTATGAATTACGAACGCTTCGACCACACGCTATCCATATCCCAAATCCCTGGTTCTTTAGCACTCAAAAAGAGCATCTTTTTGGTGAATATGACGAAGGAAATCATTCCTTATTTTTCTCCTTTGGCACTCCAAGGCATAGAAAAATATCTCAAGCAAGGCAAGAAGATTGCGCTTCTCGTCAATAAGAAGGGTTATTCTACGGGCATCATGTGTCAGGATTGTGGAACTATCCCAAAGTGCAAAAATTGTTCTCTAAGCATCAGCTATCATAAACTTGAGTCCTGAGATACTATCGGACTCTGTCATATCTGCAAGACCCAATATACTGTCCCTACAAGCTGTCCTAATTGTCATGGCAAAAAAATCAAAGAATTCTGATTGGGCACACAGAAAGTCGCAGAATATATTCAGAAAGAATTTCATAAGGAAGCACTTATCATAGAGTCAGAAACCGTCAATTCTCCCAATAAGATCAAGAAAATCACGGAACAAATCGCTGGCCATCAGATTATCATCTGAACCTCACTCCTCACTACTCCACCCAAAGACATCCATTTCGATCTCATTATCTTCCTCAATGCAGATCTGGGTTTAAATATCCCTGATTATACTTCTGCCGAAAGAAATTTCTATTTCCTGTATGAAGCGTTCGTTAAGCATCCGACCGCAAATTTTATCGTGCAATCGTTCAATCCTGATCAGTATAGCATCCGTAGTGCATGTCAGATGAGCAAGGAAAATTTTTATGAACAAGACAATGTCTTTAGAAAGACTAACGGATATCCTCCTTTCGGAGAGCTTTGTGTAATCCTCTATAAGAATGAAATAGAAGAAAGTCTCTTTCTCAAAGTAGATACCTTGTACAAAGACCTTCTCTATCTCAAAGAAAAATATGAGCTGAAAGATATAGAAATCTATTCTACCCCTCCACTGATCTATAAGATGTTTGGCAAATACAGATATAATATCATCTTGAAATGACCTCATGTCAGAGACTTTATGGATATCATTTTCACGAAACTCAACCTGGCAAAAAAGGGATTCAAGGTAGATTGGATGGCGGAGAGTATAGTGTAACGTGGAGAATTGAGAATGGAGAATTTAAATTCAATTTTGAATTATAAATTTTGAATTTTGAATGTATGACTTTGTAATATGACTCCCTATAGTAATTTACCATAGTCCATGAATAAACACTACTTTCATCCATCATCCATCATCCAAAATTCATTATAGTCTAACATCCATCATTCAAAATTCATTATAGTCTATCATCCATCATCCAAAATCAATTATAGTCCATCATCTCAATCTAAAATAATTTTTTTCTTCCAGAATATCAATATCTATTTTTTTGCTCATCAAAAAAAACTCCCTCGAAATACCGAGAAGAGTTATGTTCTTTGGTTATTTGCTTGTCATGAGATCAATTTCCCACTGAAGCTTGATGTTTTTCTTCTCAAGCTTTTTTATCCGCAGGAGATTCTTTAAGTCTTCTTCTGTATAGTTATCTTGCGAAATGAATGCTTGGATATTTTCAATCTTTTCTTCATTTGTACGCACCTTATGCAAAAGCTCATTATAGACATTCCCAAGATCTGTTTCTGTTTGCCAGAAGAAAGCAAACATATAGGTACATATCGTAGCTACTCCTATGGCTTTAGCGAAGACATCCTGCCATTCATATTTATCTGGTGCATTGTATTGCCAGCCGACAACAAAGAGTACTAAAACGACTATCGTCACGATAGGGAATATTCTTTGAAACTTTCTGTTGAAGAGATAGTTCTTGATGAGAGCTGTTTGAATTTGTTTGTTTGTTTTCATAGTTTGTTTGTGTTTTTTTACATCGCTCTTATATATAAATAACAAATAAAGTCAATTATTTTTTCTGACTATAAAAAAACTCCTTCGGAAATACCGAGAGGAGCATCAATTTTTATATATTCAGGTCTTGCTGTCCAAAAACTTTTTGACCTGAATCCAATCATTTTCCTGAGCGAATGTCTCGCTCACTGCATGATCTAGCACGCCCTTATCTTTTTCTCCTGACATCAGATTGATTGCACAGACCTGTCTGTCCGGATAGAAATTTCTCTCTTGATGAAGATTGGCGAAATCTACCATAATCTTACATTTCGTGGGACTTGTCATCAGGACATTCCGGTGAAATATGAGGCCTCTGATATCGTCCTCTCTCTTCATCAAAGCTATCGTCTCTAACGCATCATCAACATACTGCGAAAATATGAGTTCATACTTCCGTTTCCATCCTTTGAGATCGGGAGATAGGCATTCGACCCTTCTTTTCTCGAAACCAACGAACACTACTTTTCTTTTCATCTTCCCTAACGTTTTTTTTAAGCGTATATACATATATATCTTATAAAGTCAACAAGTAATTGATGTTATTTTATTTGTCAACCTGAAATATCTATTGTATCGGTGTTTTTTTGCTTCTGAACTCAATATCGCCTATACTTAGAATGATTTGATTTTACCGGTTATACGACTCCATGGAACTATTCACTAATGTAGTTTATGATACGAATTATAGCTGATTCGTCGCTGATGGCGGATATCCTATTTTCCAAGCTCCCCAAAAAACGGAGACATTATGATTTTTCGATAAAATACTTGCCAACATCTTTCCTAGTCTCTTTGAGAAAAAATGAATTCCTTTGCTTGGGGGAAAGCCAAAAAATGTAGTAGCTGAAAATGTCGATATCAAAGATAAAGCATTGAGAGATCAGATTAAATATCTTCTTGCATTGCCTGATGATCAATACAATGATTCTCTCCTTACCAGCAAGCTCAGACAATTTATCTCTGAAACGGAAAAGGAATATACGTCTGTCATCAATGATTATAAGACTCATATAGCTCCTTCCTATCGGGAATTTACCTGAACCCATTTCAATGTCTCAGGGATTTTTGGACAGTCGTATTATGCTCAAAGCTATCCATCATATATCGATGCGCTTCGGACTAGAGATATCTTTGGATTCCATGCTAAACGAGATATGAGCCGATTTGTCTTTCCAGAGGATGATGCTGCAATCCAAACAATGCTCAAAAATAGGGCTACCCAGCTCAAAGCTGAAGTGAAAGATGCTATGCAAAAAGGTATCACCATGGATATGGAAGTAGAACAACAATACAGGGATGTAGAGATGATTAGAGAAAAACTCACCACCCGTGAAGAAAGATATTTCGAGAATTCATTCTATATCAATATCTATGACGAAGACCTTCAGAAACTCAAGGAAACCGGCAAAAAAATCGAACAGAAAATATCAGGATATGGAATCAGGATCAAAAATGCCATTCAAAGGATGGACGAATGATTCAATTCGGTGCTTCCTCTCTGTAATGATGAATTGGGTATCAGCAGAAGCTCTATCACCTCCTCTCTCGCCGGAAGTTTTCCTTTCATTTCTAATGACATGGTAGACGAGACAGGTATCCTTTACGGTCTCAATCTCCATACGGGGTGACTCGTGATATTCGACAGATACAATCTCAAACTCCCTAATATGAATAGCGTCATACTCGCCACTTCCTGAGCATGAAAATCATTCACCGTCAAACTTGAGGCATTGAGATATCTCATCAACGGCATCGATGTCATTATCATCGATCCTGAGAACGAATATAAAGCACTCTGCCAAAAAGTAGGAGGGACCTATGTAAATATCGCCACGAATTCACAACAATATCTCAATCCATTTGATATCCCTCCAAGGATAGAAGATGTGGAATATGGAAAATGAGATCTCCTAAGAAGTCAGATTATGAATCTGATAGGTATGATCGAGATCCTCATCTGAGGATGTACACCAGAAGAAGAAGCATTACTCGACAAAGCCCTGCAAAATACCTACTCATTGAAATGATTTTCGCTCGAATCCGAATATTATGAAGGTAAACAACCGCCAATCATGGGCGATCTTATGAATGTACTTGAAGGCATGGAATGATGAGATAGATTGGCACTGAGGTTGAGTAAATACGTCAACGGCACCTTTGGAAAAGTATTTAACAACTATACCAATATCGATATCAACAATAAGCTTACAGTAATCAGTATTAGGGATCTTGAAGATGCACTCAAGACTCCTGCGATGTTCAATATCCTCAACCGGATCCGAACCAAAGTTAGATCCCATAAGAAAAAAAGAATGCTCGCCTGTGATGAAGCATGGATTATGTTCCAGCATGAAAATTCTGCAGAATTCCTTTTTTGACTTACCAAAAGAGCTAGAAAATACGGATTATGAATCACGGTTATCTCCCAAGATATCGAAGACTTTCTCAAAAGTAAGTATGGCAAACCTATCCTCTCCAATTGTGCATTACAAATTCTTTTGAAACAATCTACTACCTCTATCAAGGCATTAAATGCTCTTCTCGGTCTTTCAGAAGCTGAACAAAGAAGACTCGTCTCAGCGGGCATCGGAGAATGACTCATTTTTGCTGGAACTCAGCATATAGGTGTAAAAATCCTTGCTTCTCCGGAAGAGAAGGCTTTCATTACAACGGATGTGGCGTAGTAATCTACTCATATAGCATCGTTTTAGCAGGTCAGTAAAGTTATGACAGAAGAGAATATAATCAGCGACAGTAACACCAAGACACAACTCTCGCTCGCAGCAGCGCTGTTCTTTTCTCCGTTGGTCCAACATATGCTAACTACAAACAAACGGGACATCAACGAAACAGAAAGAGATTTTATCCGATGATATATTAAGATAGGCTATGTAACCTTGGCATTGGCAATCTTGGCCATCGCTAGCTGAGTCATGAATTATCTCTATCCGTTGAGCATCCTGAGTATCACCTATACTATCAGTATATTCATTTTGATTTTTTTACTCCTGATAAGCATTGTAAGTATCCTCTCTGATATCAGTCTGGTGAAATGATGATCATTGGCATTCCATACTTCAAGCGTAGAGGGCAATAGGAAAGATATCCTCTTGAAATATCTGCCCGCATATGATATCTATCTGCGATATGCTTCACATAGTTTCGAAAAACCTAACCGGTGGATCAAAGAATCCATTATCTTATGGACTCTCTTTGGTATCGTCTGTCTTTCAGGAAATATTTTCCTCAGCAGTACACTTCTCATCCTGATTATAGTGAGAATTGCATCGCTCATGTCAGATATCGACTTTCTCAGTATTCCTATCAAACAACAACTCAATAAAATCTTCGTCAAAAATCCTGAAGAGTTTTTCTGATATATCACGTGATTCATCTCATACATCGGCAAATCGATTACCCATACCTTCATAAGCATGCAACCGTATACGCTAGCATCTGAGATCCATAGAGAAATAGAAGTATATAGCCGTATCATTGATCTACAAGGTACTACCTCTATCATAATAGAATATATCATCTGAATACTTTTGGCAATCTGAATGACTATGGTAATCTCACCTGATTTTACCGTACGGACCTATTATGCGGCTTTATGATTACTGATAGCAAGATATGCCGTCATGGGTCTCCAGCTCAAACATCTTCCTCATCTCCCTGTAGCCAGAGAACTCCTCCTCCTCTTTATGACTATCATATCATTTTTCAGGAAGAGATTTTTTATCCACAACTAATATATAATGATTAGCTCGTACAGATTCACTCGTAACACTAGTATCGCTAAATTTGTCGGTCTGATGATGACTATAGGTTTTTCGTTGATAGGTTTTGTCCATGGACAGAATTTCGATACTGCTATAACTAGATCTGTCGATCCAATAAGCCAAAATCTTGACGCGGCTGAGACAGCACTAGGAACTGCATGAGTCCAAAACTTTGTCTTTACTAAAGTCATGGGGGTCTTGGTACCCTTGGTGATTGTCCTAGGTATTCTTATCTCTATCCTGGGTTTCTATACTCTCATGTTTTCCAATGATGATAAAGCAGTCCAAGAATGAACCAGGTATATCATCTTTGGTGTTATAGGTATCATTTTTATTATGAGTGCTAATTATATAGGACAGAATATTTTCGATCTCCTTACTACGACTGCATGAATCAAATGATATGCGATTGCACAGGGACTCTATGATAAAATTGTATATCCTTTCATTAAACTCGCTATCTATCTGGTGCTCGGGGCAATGTTCGTCATCCTCGTCTCCCGTGTAATCACTTTTCTCTTCGGCAGTGATACTGATGCTCAGAAAAAAGCAGGGACCCTTATATGATGGAATGTCATAGCTATGCTCGTCATTATCTGAGCTAAACAGATTGTAGAGGCAGTATATGGCAAACAGCAAGCGGTCATCAAAGATATTACAAATCTAGGTGAGGTAGGAACTGGTATACTTGCCAGCAGGAATATCCCGATCCTCTATCAAGTCATCAATTATGCACTCGGCATAGCATCCTTAGTAATACTCGTCTTCATCATAATCCAAACAGTAAAACTTCTTATGAAGCCAGATGATCCGGCTCAACTCAAAAGTATAAAGAATACTTTACTCTATATGTTCATCTGAATCCTCGTCATCTGAGCAGGATACCTTATCGTCAATTTTGCAATTATCAATTAACAATGTCGCTATTAGTACTATTTAGCAGCAATCATTGAGCAATCATTGGGCAATTTTTTGTCTATTTTCCTGTTCTTCCTGTCTATATACTTATGGTTGAATTCTAAAAGCAGATATATATGATGAAATCACTTTATTTTTTGTATCTAAAAAAAAATGCGTACTCTATTAATAATCCTCCTTATTCTGTCCTGAATAGCGCTTGTAGGTTCAGTCCTCCTTATGTCTCCCAAATGATGAATAGGATTGGGTATCGGTTGAATGTCCTGAGGCAATGAATACTGAAGTAAAAAAACGCTCGAAAATAAGCTCAAGAAATTCGCGGTTGTAGCAGGCATCGTTTTCTTCATTGTTTCGCTTATTTTACCGTATACCAAGTAAGCATGACGATCATCCATAAAAAGATGCTCAGGGATATTCTCAGATATATTTTTTTCTTATCCGGATTTTTCTGGATACTGATTAGTATCTATGTAGGATATCAATATGTGCGGGTATCTTCGGCGCAGATCAATAACAAATGAGGGACTTTCGTAGAAGGTATCTTCGGCAATACTTCATATCTCCCTTACCTGCGTGACGACATCCAGAGTAATTTCTATCAATGACTACTCTTCAACGCATGTCTCAAGACCTCTTATACCAAAAATGCTTCTCCTACGGATCCTGATCTTTGCAAGGTCACCACTAATGACAATCAGCATTATACTATTTCATTGAACAAATGATTTATCCGATCCGATGGGACGCCACTCTCAATCGAAGATATCTATTTTACCTATGATTCCATACTCCGCAGCAATATGTGGAATATTTCTTTTCTTGATCAATATGCCGGTATTAGTATTTCTAAAGAAGCCAATAATATACTCAAAGTAACCTTTCCGACTCCATCATCAGACAATATTTTGTTATTTACCAATTATATCCTTCCAAGACATATCCTCATAAACGCTGAACTTCGTGATTATACTTCTATCTTCGCATTCAAACCTGTCTATACCAATTGTGCTAATCTAATTTCCCAATCCAGTGATGAATACAGTCTCGTCTTTAATCTCGTCAATTGCCACCAGACAAACCTAAATTTTTATCAGGTGAAGAATATGGTATCGTTCGATGCTTTCAAAACATCTCTGGATAATTGACGTAATTCTATCATAGATGCCTATATCGGCGATGAGACGCTCCGTTGATATGTAGCCAAAACAT
>CAYXBC010000017.1:0-9913 GCA_964463255.1 uncultured Candidatus Peribacteria bacterium
CCGCATACGGGTATTGGGATGGAAAAATTGAGTCCGCACGCTAAGTACCTACAATTTATGTCTAAAAAGCGACAGTAACTCTGCAATAGCACATTGTATGGACTTTTCATAGTATTTATATATGATAATAAAAAATAAAAAATAAAGAAAATATGAGTACATTTCAGATTGATGTAAAAAAAGTATTGGAGGCAAAAGCTCCTTTGCTAGCCAAAATCCCATTTTTCGTTGCATGGTTAAAAAAAACCGTTCATGAAGATGGTGTCAATGAATGCATACGGGTCTGTGGACATGCGCATGGTACAGCATTCGCTGCACAAGTCGTAGAATTCTTTGGAGCGAAAATCAATGTAGAGCGGAGGGTTCCATTAGATCCAAACGGACGATATATATTTGTCGCTAATCATCCTCTGGGAGGATTGGATGGCATAGCATTCGTCAAAGCAATCAGTGAAATATATCCAGAGCTGCGCTTTCCGGTCAACGACATTTTGATGGCTATAGAAAATTTTCAGCCGATTTTTCTACCCATCAATAAACATGGGAAACAAGGTCGTGAAGGAGTAAAATTACTGGAAGAAGCGTATGCTTCACAAGATAAGCAGATACTTATGTTTCCTGCAGGTCTAGCATCTCGCAAGATCGACGGGAAAATTATGGATGTGAAATGGCAGAAGCATTTCATAAAAAAAGCAATCCAGCATAAGCGTGATATCGTTCCCGTGCATATCGAAGGAAAGAATTCTAATTTCTTTTATCGACTCGCAAACATAAGAAAGAAGCTTGGATTGCCAAATATCGAGATGCTCTATCTCCCTGATGAAATGTTCCGTCAAAAGAATCAGACCATCAAGATTACTATCGGGAGTCCGATTTCTTACCAGAGTTTGGAACCGTATACTGTAGAGTATGCTAGCGAATTCGTAAAAATGAGAGTCTATGATCTCATATAACATGTATACACCGGACGGGTTATTTCCCTCCGGTTTTTTTTAAAAAATTATATGCACGCTTTGATAAGTCACAAGAAAAGCGGATGTGGTCTATCGATTCTGGAATTGAATTCGGGATGGGATTGGGTAGCTGCATAAAAAGGATGATCAGAGAGTTCTATATATTCCACGAGTTTACCATCAGGCGACATGCCACTGATTGTCATTCAGTTGTTTTGTAAAATGTTATGATATGCAGGATTGACCTCATATCTATGGCGATGTCTTTCCTGGATACGTTCTTGACCGTACAGCGTCTGGACCTTGCTTCATGCTTTCAATAATGCTTCATACAATCCGAGACGCATGGTTCATCATTTATCGGAGATATGTTTTTGGTCAGCCATAATATCTACGACAGGATGCTTGGTCATCTCATCGAATTCGGTAGAATTTGCAGAATCGAGTCAGCAGACATGTCTTGCAAACGAAATGACAGCGATCTGTAATCCGAGACAAAGACCGAGATAGGGGAGCGTATGTCTTCTGCAGTAATCGGCTATATGGATTTTTCCTTCTGTACCTCTGGATCAGAAGCCACCAGGTACGACAAATCATTTGATATCATTGGCTTGGATATATTCATATAATTTTTGCTCCCAATCTTCACTTTCAAACGTGGCGGTCTCCAGGAGATGTACTTTTATCTTGGCTCCAAAAGCGACTCACGCATGCTGAAGTGCCTCGATTACACTAATATAGCTATCGGTGAGATGAGTATATTTCCCGGCCAATGCGATATGTATGGTCTGTTGTGGATGAGATATGCTCTCGACAAGCATTTCTCGATTGCTCATGTCAGGCTGTCTTTCTTCTCAGAAAAGTCTTTTCTGGATCAGGAGATGGATATTCTGCTGCTGAAGGGCGAGCGGCACCTGGTAGATGGATTTCTGATCGATTGCTTCTATGATATGGTCAGGTGTGATACCGGTAAACATAGAGAGTTTGTCTTTGATATCATCATCGATTGGTTCAGGAGCTCTACATACGAGGATACTTGGATGGATACCGAGTTCTCTCAGTTTGATGACGGAATGTTGGATAGCTTTGGATTTCATCTCACCTGACGTGGAGACACTGATCATAGGGACAACATGGACGAACATAACGTTTTCTCTCCCGAGTTCCTGATGGAGCTGCCTGACTGCCTCGATGAAATGAAGTCATTCGATATCTCATATAGTACCTCAAATTTCTACGATGGTAACATCGCTTTGTGTAGCGACCGTTTTGATTCTATCCTTGATCTCATTGGTGATATGAGGGATGACCTGGACGGTTTTGCCGAGATAATCACCCCTTCTCTCTTTCTGTATGACGGAGAGATAAATCTGTCATGACGTGATGCTGCTTTGGCTGGTCATACTCTGATCGATAAATCTTTCATAATGTCCTAAGTCGAGGTCGGTCTCGAAACCATCAGTCGTCACAAACGTCTCTCCATGTTCGAAGGGCGACATAGTGCCTGCATCTATCTGCAGGTAAGGGTCCATTTTCATGATGTTCACACTATAATTACATGCTTTGAGGAGCTTCCCTATCGAAGCAGCAGTTATTCATTTTCATAATCCTGAGATCACGCCGCCAGTGACGAAAATTAATTTCATAGGAGTTTCTGAAAAATAAAAAAAGACTAAAGCAAACGCCTGATATCGCCTTCTTTATACAAGCGATGATCAAAAATGAAGGGTTTTTTTTTAGTCTATGATAGTGATGGATATAGAGAATATTTTGGGATTTACAAATGAATTTCTCAAAATACTCCTTTACTGTTTCAGAGATAATGTTGCAAGTATAGTCTGGATAGGTTGGATGATTAATGTATCCATAGCAAATTCTTTACATTCTTGTTCAAATGCCGTTCAGCAATACGCTCAGCATTGGCCATTTCAGCATCAGATATGCGATTGTATCTGGAAATTTATAATATACTGCTCTTGTATTCAGGAGAAGAGATAACAGAGGGTAGAATGGCGTTGTCCTGCTCCGAGATCCTCGCTTATTGCAAAGGAGAAAGTGTGACCACTGATAACCATAGTTCATGATTGGATGATAGTAGTACTCTTGCTGAGTTCGGGACATCCTACACCAAATGGTTCGAATAAGGGTGGAATCTTGGTGATTTTAGGAGGCCAGGTAAGAGCTCTCCAGACATTGCCACTGAAGGTAGTAGGAAAGGTGATGCTCATACCATTTCAGACATAGGTTCTCTCGCCAAGTACTACTTCCGGTTCCCTTGTATCATGCTGTACGAGGAAGGCAAAGATAGCTATTGTAGATATAATAATCACCATGATGAAATATTTTTTCATAGATATATCTGATAAAATAAAGATATCAGTGATAGAATATGTTTATTTCGAGAATAAGCGGATATTTGCTGTATCAAAATGTATTTTATCTTGTTCCCGTAGGATTTCACAGAGATGGTTGATGGTATAGGTGATGAAAAACGCCGCAAGCACATCGATGGAATAATGCAGATGTCCGAGCAATACGATAACACCGAATGATAGCGCACCAAAGATAAAGATATATCTCATAATTTTATTTTTCCAGAACAACAAAGCCATAAGGAAAGGCATGCCCGTATGGCCAGAAAAGAAGAGATCCGCTCAGAAATTGATTTTGCCCAATATGCCCGTATTGATGATGATGATACTATCAGGATATGGCCCAATATGGGTCAAGGTAACGAAAACTGCGCGAATAGTGATAAAGAGCGCGATAGATTTGAGAATATAGGGCATTTGCATAGGAAACCTAAGACACCGGACCAAGACAAAGAGAAAGAAAGCTACGATACCTCCGACAAAAAGAGTATCCACATCCTGCGCCTTGGTATTGCTGAGCACTATATCAGTCACGGGATTGATACCTTCTTGATTAGCATAACTTCCTGCATAGAAGTTGGCAAAAAGGCTGCCGGCTAATAAAAATAAGCTAACAAGCGATGATATGATTAATCATCTATCAGAAAAAAATGATGTATAAGAATATTTCATGGGAAGCTTGATTATCTAAAATCTTTGTAGGTTTTTGTAGCAGATATATGGAATATTGCTTGGGACAAGAAGTTGGTAATATACTTATAGGCGGATATAAACATACCTTCTCCTACCAATCTTCTTGCTGATGTGTGCATCACAAGCTGTAAAGTGAATTTCGTAGTGGTACATTTTGAAGCTCTACGGGCAATATCTGTATCTTCGCCATAAAAGATTATTTTAGTATCGAATCCATTTATTTTATCAAGTACGGATTTCTTGATAGCGAAATTTCCTCCCACTCAGAGATATCAGGTCAGGAGATATGTAGGATATCAGAGCAATCTTCGATATAACCGATTACCTACCTGTTTATACCAGGGTAGATCATAATAATAATACGGCCCGCTCAGAAATCAGATATCCTTTGAAGAATGGAAATGCTGTTTCAAAAGCTTCGCCCATCATTTCGGCATACGGGTATCAGCATCTATATATGCTAGGATATCACCAGTAGCCTCCTTATATCATCTTTGGCGAGCCAAGGTTAATCATTTGGAAGATTCAGTGATAACCCTAATGCCAGGATATGATTCAGCTATTTGTTTCGTACGGTCTGTGCTAGCATTATCTATCACGATGACTTCATGGATATGTCCGTCACTATGACGAAGAACGTATTCCAGGCATGCTCAGATATAACGCTCTTCATTGTGTGCAGGGATGATGAGACTTATAGTCAGATAGGGCCTAGGAGTAATGATGACTGATGATGGTATCATGGAATAGATAAATTATCTAAATTATCTCAAGGATTCAGATAAGGGTAATGGATTTTTATATATATCTACTGAGTAATCAACAATAAGTAAAGTAGCGCCGATGTAAATATGTATTTTATTTGAATTTGATGATGAGATGAATACATAGTATGCATAAGGGAAATAATTGTCTGAATATGTTTTTTCTATAATTTTTGAGGAAATTTGAAAGATATGGACGATAGACAATGGTTTTAGATGACAAGAAGCGTATGCAAAAAAATCTTAATATAGCGATAATATGTGATTCTATCGATACCACGCTTGGGTGATCATTCATTTCTGCACAGAGATTCGCAGAGTGACTTGCTGAGGTAGGACACAAGATTATTCGGTGTACCTCTACATTTATTGACCAAGAAAAAAGAAAAGGATTCTGATATGCAACGATATATGAATTTTCATCATTATGTGGATTGGGGCCTCAAAAAGTACGCTTTGCATATCCCTGTATATCTTCTCTTATGGATATTTTCAGAAAAGAAAAAATTGATATCGTGTATAATATCCATCCCTCATATAGTTGACGGCAGGCATATCGTGCAGCAAATAGATTATGTATTCCTATAGTCACGCATTCACATGTATATGCTCAATTAGTACTACCATGACTTCCTAATATTTTCCAAAAATTGATTAAAAATCTCATAGCTCGATTATATAGGAAATGTGATGGAATCATTTATCCGACAGATTTTGCGAAAAAAGATTTCGAGGAGTATCATATCATAAACAGACAGATAGTGATCAGTAATGGTGTGGATATGAACATCTTCCATCCCACAAAACATGATACCAATGCTATGTTTACCATTCTCTATGTCTGAAGATTGGATCAAGAAAAGAATGTTTATATCCTACTGGAAGCATTGCACATATTGAAAATAGAGAATACATTGGATCATATACAATGCACTATCGTAGGAAGCTGAAGTGAAGAGAAAAAATTATATGCATTGGTGGATACATATGGTATAAGGGATATCGTGCATTTTACAGGAAAACTTAACCAGTCTGATGTTATACAAGCATATCAAAAGTGCTCAGCGTATGTACTCACTTCATGATATGAATGAGAAAGTATGACGACGCTCGAGGCTATGGCCTGTGGGTGTCCTATATTGATAGCTGATAGCATATATAGTGCAGCGAAGTTTTTCGTAAACAAAAACTGATATGTGTTTGGTCCTCGTAATCCTAGAGATTTGGCTGATAAGATGATTCTTTTGAGTACGAATCTAGAGATGACAAAAATGATGGGAGAGAGGAGTAGAGAAAATGCGGCTGATTTTTCTTTTGAGGTAAGCGTGAAAAAAATGTCAGATTTTTTTGTGTCATTGTGTAAGAGATAAAATAATGAGGTATGTAGATTTTTATACGGTATTTGGCCTGATGGATATTCATTATATAGTAACATTGTTGCTTCAGTACAAATATATCATTATGTTCTTGCTTATGGTTTTGGAATGACCTACGGTAGGATTTGTTGCTGCTTTTTTGGCAGCAAAATGATATTTTGATTTTGGTATCGTCTATATACTATCTATATCAGGTGATGTTGCAGGTGATATCTTATGGTATCGGATAGGAAGACGGGGAAGAAAATTAAAATTCAAAAAAATCGATATATTGGAAAAAAAGAGGAACTGGATTTCCAAAAATTTATTTTCTCGGACTATCGGGATAGGGGAACGAATTCGTTGAAAATTATATGTATTGGAACATCATGCTGTCATAAAATATCTGGAACGTAATATGAAAAATAATTTCTTTATTTCACTGCTTATCGTAAAGATTACACCACCATTATCTATTCCAGGCCAATTCTCTTTTGGGTTCCTTAAGGTGTCGTTTTGGAAATTACTCTTGAATACGATAATAGTATGTTTTGTATTTGAATCTGTATTTCTCAACCTTGGCTACTTTAGTAGTATCTCTACAAATACTTTCCAAAATAGATTTGATACAGTAACTAGCATTATAACCGTGACATCTATAGGACTCATAGCATTCCTGATAGGATTTTTTATTATTAGGAGATTTAGGACGATATCCCAAAAATTAAGATAAATTTTGTATCAAAAAAAATAAGGGGAAGTGGCGGTCACCAAAGAGTTTCTTATATCCTATTTCATGCTCTCTTCCAAAAGTCTTGTCTGATTCTCTAGGACCAATGCATTGATCATATCATCTATCTCTCCTGTCAAAAAAACCGGTAGATTAGACCATGACTGGTGGATACGATGATCGGTAATCCTATCTTGAGGGTAATTATATGTTCTGATTTTTTCTGATCTATCTCCGCCACCGATCTGATCGCCTCTGAGCGATTTAGTCGCTGCAGTTTTTTTGTCGAGTTCGATTTGATACAATCTTGCTTTGAGTACGGACCATGCTCTATCTTTGTTTTGGAGTTGTGATTTACTATCTCAGATATTGACAATCATACCTGTCGGCAAATGACGTAATCTTACTCATGTCTGGTTCTTGTTCGCATTTTGTCATCAGCTACTTGAAGCAGCATACGTATCCATTTCTACATCTTTTGGATCGATAACAAAATCAACATCTTCTACTTCTGGCATGATAGCTACTGTTACAGTAGAGGTGTGGACTCTTCCCTGTGATTCCGTAGCAGGGATTCTTTGTACTCTATGGACGCCGCTTTCAAATTTCATAATCGAATAGACACTATTTCCACTGATTTTTACCATAACGAATTTGATGCCTCCGATATCAGAAAGTTGTTCTTCAGTTATTTCTGCTTTCCATCATTTTTTCGTTGCATATCCAAGATACATCCTCAGAAGTTCAGCGGCAAATAATCATGCTTCATCACCTCATGCTGCAGGCCTAATCTCAAGGAAAATATTCTTTTCATCATTCGGATCTTTTGGCAGCAGTTCGATTTTTATTTTCTGATCAATAACTTCCAGTTGCTGTTCGCTTTCTTTGAGTTCTTCTTTTGCCATCTCTATCATTTCGCCATCGGTCTCATTATTGATTATTTCCTTGGCTCATTTTACTTGATTTTCTGTTTTCCTGTACGCCTGAATCAGATCATACATATCCTGGAGAGCAGAGATATCTTTATTAATCTGGATAGATCTCTTAGTATCAGAAATAATGTCAGAATCCATAGATTGTTCTCTGAGATCAAAATATTTTTTTTCTATATTAGCTAATTTCTCTAACATAATAAACGATTAAACGATAAAAACGCCGAAGCGATGAAATAATGTCGTTTAATAGTTTCGTTAATAGAAAACTTGTCCTATGATGGTGAAGAGAATAGTGAAAATGGATGTACTGATGTGGGTGAAGATAGGACTTGCGATATAGACTAGCGCTATCACAAAAATGATGCCAAAACGAGAATTTCTTTCCATCCATTCTGCTCCGGTATGCCATCGGATTTTGATCAATCTGTATCCATCAAGTGGTGCGATAGGTATGAGATTAAAAACAGCGAGTGCAATATTGAGGAAACTGAAATTCAACCAAAAGCCTATCATGAGATCAGTAGTATTGGTGAAAATGTCGTTTGGTGTACCGCCCATTACTTTTGCGTACATCAGCATGACGAGAATTCCTACAATCGCCAATACTAGATTTGTTGCAGGACCTGCAAGCGCAACCATAAGTTCTCATTTGCGAGGATTTTTATAATAGAGAGGATTTATTTGTACTGGTTTTCCTCGTCCAAAGTGAGCTACAAAAACCATCAGAAATCCTATAGGATCGATATGCTTCAAAGGGTTAGGGGTGAGTCTTCCTTGGAGTTTGGGGGTAGGATCTCCGAGACGATAGGAAACATATGCATGCGCATATTCATGCATACCTATCGATACTGCCAAGATGATGGCCAATTGTATGATTTCAAAAATTCACATACTGATAAATTATTTATAGGCTAAATTCTCCTTTATTCATTGTTTCTATTCCCTTGTCCCTGGTTCCTTTCTCCTTACCTCTTTATTTGATAGCATTCGTCAAAAATTCAGAGAAATTATTGGCATTCCGTATTTTCTTGCCATCGATATGGACGTTTTTTACCAGCTTCAGATTCATATAGGCATACTGTCTCCAGTTATATTCATCAAATGTCTCATATGCTCAGGTTGCGATAAGTTTTTCCATAACATTCGGCTTGAGATTAAGGGTGATATATTCTTTACCGAGGATGACGAATGGCATATCTTTAGAATAAATGGAGTTGATTTCGCTAAGTGATCTCTTCTTATTTTTTTCATCAGCACTCATATATTGTCTGAGGAGGGTAGTGAGTCTCTGGTTCTGATATTGAGAAGGATTAATCTCGGATTTGTCAGTACTGAAGAGTTTGGTAAAATCGCCTTTGAGTCACATATCTACGGTATTGATGAGAAGATCATAATTTCATGCCATCAACCTTCACTGCAATTCCTGCGGAGTGCTAATCTGTTCGAAAATGAAATTACCACTGATACCTGCGGTGGTGAAAATATTTTGCAATCTCTTCATGATGAAATCATTGATATGATTGCTATAATAGATGATAGTGAAGGTTACCGGTATATCAGTAACTATCTGATCATTGGATATCTCGGGAATCACATTGTAGATATCAAGAGATGCGATAAGCGTTTTTTTGCTTTTCTCATATCCATAGATGCTGTATTTGTTTAATCCTGTACCTAAAGTCTTTTCTGCAATACCAAAGACATATCGTCATGATTTTCCTCAATTAATGAAATGCTTGGGCGTATACGATGTTCATTGGTATTCCATAGTCACTTTATCATAGTTCTTGGAGAAAGAAAATTCCACCGGAGATGATGTTCAGGTCTCTATGAAATAGACATGTTTCTGGTTTTCTCATATGAGTGAGACTGATTTTGGCAAAGATTTTATATTGATATCGAGAAGATCACTCTTGGTAATCATATTCTTGGCATAGTCACGATTGAGTAGATTTTTTACATCTGATCATGTAGATTGGAAGACATCGAAGAGGCCATCATCATTTTTCCTGAAATATTGGTCATATCAGCTTTCATAGAAATTATGCTTAATCAATCATCAGAGCCCTCTTCTCCCTCTGACACTGAGCTTATCTGAATGCGTATTGAAG
>CAYXBC010000018.1:0-15915 GCA_964463255.1 uncultured Candidatus Peribacteria bacterium
TCTTTATGGTAGATACTTCTTATTTTATGATTTTATATCTTACCGCTCTGGTGGATCAAAACCTCTCTATTTTTTTCATCAACAATAATTTCTCTATCGTTTGTCTCACTGTTGATAACGCTAATCATGTCTTTTTTACTATCTCCTGACGCGTGCATTCTCCTGTACTGCTTATAAAATCCCACACCTTGGATTGAATCTTGGAAAGATGCGGCTGAATATCCTCTTTCTGAGATATATCTATAGCCATTTGTATCTGTGTCTTTACTATCTGCAGAAAAAAAAGCATCCGCTCTGACATATCTTCGTGATTCGTCTTCCACCACTGCTGCGTCTTGCCTAGCGCTATATAATATTCTATTTTCTTCTGTTCTATCAGACGTTCATGAGAAACATATGGAACAAAGGTATATCCATTTTTGAGCAGCAGTAGATTCGTTACTATCCTACTGATCCTTCCATTCCCATCCTGGAACGGATGTATTGCCAATAATTCAAAAATGAAGTTGGCTATGATGAGCAACGGATGAATATCATTTTCATGGAAAGCATCTTGAGTCCATTGTATCAAAGCCTTCATCTCTATCGGAGTCAATGCCGGCTCTGTAGGATTGAAAATTACTTTGATCAATCTACCTTTCTCGTCCCTAGCTTCTACCCTATTGGGTCAGAATTTATACTTTCCCCTATGTCCTGCATCTTTCTCCGTATACTTGAGCATCATATCATGGAACTGAAGAATTACTCATTCATTGAAGCTGATACTCTGATATCCTTCGAAGACAAGTTCCAATAATTCAATATATCAGGCAACTTCCTGTTCGTCTCTTGTCTTAAACTTCTTGATATTCATATGTCTATAGAGCATCTCCACTTCTTCATCCGTCATCCTATTTCATTCTATACGATTGGACGAACCTGATGAAGTAACAAGTACTGATTGTGTGAGTCTCTTTGTCGTCTGATGAGATAACCTTTCGCTCATCTGAAAAATAGTATTGAGCTTATCAATATCATTGATTACTTTGTAGATGGTATTGGTATCATCAAAAGAAAATTGCAATCTCTTGGTGAGTCTATCGAGTGTTGTCATCGTAGTCATCATATTCGGCTAAATTTTCCTATAACTAAGTATAGCCAAATATAGCCAAATTGCAAGATAAAATCTATTTATCCTACTTACTTCCTAATAATAACCAAATATGACCAAATATAGCCGAATCTACATATGCTAGGCTTCTCCTCTACACTTTAAAATACACTTCTACCTTATCTTTTGCATAAGCGTCTATCAGCGGATCAATATCCATATGTCATGGCCTGAAGATATCCAGCTCGGTAGTGAGTTCAAAGACATCATATTTTCCTGACTCATGCGTCACGTATTTTTGGATATCGATGTTCCATGCCCTACATACGATATACATAATATCTCTGATAATGTCATATTCGCGTGAGACCATCCCATCAAAATTATTGAGCACGATAGCATCTGCAAACGATGTACCATAGCCACCAGAGATATCGTAGTTACGATTTACCAATAAGAAAAGCATCTCCTTGAGGGTATGGGTAGCTTTTTTCTTGAGCTGGTGTTTTGAGGTTCATCACCAAGCTCTTTTGATGGATTGGGTTGCTTCATCGTCTAACATGGCGTTGATTTAGCAGATAAATCACTTTCTAGTGTATACAAGCTTATACGGTTTTCAATAACAGAAAAATAGCCTTTCGGCTCCTCTCTCGCTACCCTAACATTTTAGATAAAATACTCGTTATATGCTTTCACCTGATGAAAATACTTTATTACCTTCACATGATAAAATCCATCATAGTATATCATGTCGTCAGATCTTCCCATATATTTTCGTATCCTGACATATCTCTTACTTCATAAAAATAATCATACCTATAATTTACAAAACCATCTGCTGTATGTATCCAACGAGCGATTATATAACAAACGATTATCATAGTCACTACCGCTATCACGTATCTTATGCGTTTCATTATCTTGTCTTTTGGAATCACCAATGCCAGATAAATGATACCTACGAATGGCAACAGATATGTTATAGGCGCTAAGGGGTAATTTATAGACATATACAAACTTATCGTTCTTCAGACAGTCTCACTCATACCAATACCACTATAATATCCTCAAACTATCAGATTGATTCGTGGCTGAATTCGCGGATATACAAAAATCATCAGCAAGTCTAGGACCATAAGGCCTGAAACTACATATCACCATAGTCTTTGGCGGGAGTTTGATGTGGACATGAGAGAGGGAAGGATAAAACATTATTTACTAAAATTTTTTCTGATTCTTTCGATATCGTGATTTTCTTTTTGATTTTTGTGATATATTTCTATATAGGTCAGCTCTATAATTTCTTCATCTTCAAGATAACGATAGATTATTCTTATACCGCTATGCTGTGATTGTCTAGCTATGCTCTGACAGCGGAATTTCTTTACCTTATAGAATTCTCCTGGTATTTTTACCCCATCTATACGGATATTTTCTTTTGGTGAAATGATCAATACTTTTTCAAAATCAGCAAAATCATCTTCCAATGAAATATATTTTTTCGCTAACCATTTAAACTCTTTTTCAAACTCTGGAAGTTTCTGAATCTGCATTACTCGTCATTATTAGCTAAATTATGGGGATTAACAATATATCATTGTTTACGATAAAACACCAATCCTGGTGATATTGTTTCACCAATTTTTTTGGTAGATTGATAGGGTATATCGTTATGAGACCAGTTACTGAGTGAATCAGCGCTCCAACTACCATATTTGTCTAATGTTTCTTTGATGATTTTCCTCGGATGCGGAAGGTCTTCATATGGCGTATAATTTTTGTCAATCTTATGATTGTCAGTATCTATGGTATCTAGAAAATCTATATCAGCATCAACCAATGGAATTATAGTCTTTTGTATTTTTCCAAAATATTGTCTAGAAGCGACTTTTATCTGTCATTTGTTTTGCATATCTTCTATGACTTCTTTCATACATTTGGGAACTGGACCATACGGCAATTTCACGTATTCCTCATCAGTAACCATAGATCACGTCCACTCATAATAATCGAAATCTATGAAATAGAGAAGTTTATTGAGTAGTGTCTCTCAGAAATTTTGCTTCCCCAACAGTTTAGATGAGATATACAGAATCAATTGTTTGAGTTTATACTTCTTATCTTTCAATGAAATTTTCTGTTCTTTGCCTGCTCTACCACTGCCCAGCAACTCATTGATATCAAGCTCAAATATATCAGCAACTTTTTTGAGTTCCTCAGTTTTGATAGATCTTTCTCAAAGCTCTATCTGCGATACAGCAACTCTACTGATACCCATAGCGTTGGCCAACTCTTCTTGAGAAAGATTTGCGGCTGTCCTTAGTGCTTTGATTTTTTGATGCATCATAGGAGATAAGAAAAACATAAAATATATATTATATGGTGTTATTTTATGGTAATTCCATCAAAAATCAATCTTTTGTGAAAGATTTTGTTGCAATTTAGAAAAAATCCACCTTCGTGGACTCTATGGATGCATTATTCTTTCTATAACAACGAGATATATATTATCAATCCCACAATACCAAAAGCTCAGAATATTCGTCATCCTAGACTTATTAATCCTCGAATAATTAGGATACTGACTATCAGACCGATACATCATTCTCCTCAGCCATCGCTCATGATATGAATCAATGGAATATAAAATCTACTTTTTCTCCGCACTGATATCATTGTCTTTGATATACAACTTCTTGCAGACGATGATATCTATCGCTTCCTTACTTTCTGCATCCACGATCATCACTTTCTTGTATTTGGAGAATAATGACTTGGTGATAGTGATATGTGCGCCTTTACCTTTCGGTTCTGACGTATGGATTAGCTCTTTGACATCTTTACAGATGATGGTTCCAGTAAATTTTCTATTTCAGCTGAAGTGGGGGCTCTCTCATTGTTCATCAGGTTCGCCTGATCGGCCTATGGTTACTCAGATACTGAAAGGAAGTTCTATGTCACCATTTTCTTGTATCTGCATATCGAGTATATCTATATCTTCGTTTATCTTTGATGTAAGCATATACGAAAATCCTCAGTCTGGAGCTTCGAAATATCTCTCGAGAAATGTTTTTGTCATGATACAGAATACTAATAAAACTATTTAATTATCTCATCGAATTTTTCTTTCATCTCTATTCGGATTTGTTTTCCTTCACTTCAAAAATCAGTGAAATAAAGATTATTTAAGTAAGAAAATTTATTACGATGACAATTGGCAATATTCTTTGATGGCTTGAGTCGCTGCTGAATACTCTAATTCTAGCGATTTTTGTAAATCCAAACATCCTTCATTTATTTTTTCTACATTAACATTTGCTAACCCCCTATAATAATATGCTTCACCTAGATTTGGAGCTAATTCTATGGCCCTATTATAATCATTAATCGCACCTTTATAGTCTTCTAAATAACTTTTTGCTTCACCTCTATATAGATATGATTCAGCAATATTTTGATCTAATGCAATTACTTTATTATAATCAATAATAGCACCATAATAATTTTCTAAATTATATTTTGCTAAACCCCTATCATAATATGCTTCAATAAATTTTGGATCTAATTCTATGGCTTTATCGTAATCTTGGAGCGCTCATGTATAATCTCATAAATCATATTTTATTTGGCCTCTCGTTTTGAATGCCCGTTCTAATTTTGGATCTATTTTAATCGCCTTATCAAAATCTTGGAGCGCTCATGTATAATCTCATAAATCATATTTTGCGTCCCCTCTTGCGTTGAATCCGACTACTGATACAGGATCTAACATAATCGCTTTATTATAATCTTGGAGCGCTCATGTATAATCTCATAAATCATATTTTGCGTCCCCTCTTGCTCCAAATACATCTAATGAGTTTGGATCTATTTCGATTACCTTATCAAAATCTTGGATAGATCATGTATAATCACCCATTTTATATTTTACTACACCTCTTACACTAAATGTGTCCACTGAGCTTGGATTTAATTCTATCGCCTTATCATAATCTTGGAGTGCTCATGTATAATCTCATAAATTATATTTATCCATACCAGAATATAGCTTAGCTAGATCAGCAACAAAAAAATCCATTTCAGGTTCCTGAGGTTCCGGTGGTGTACATCATGAGAGTAGGAAAACACTAATAGATAGTGCTATAAGTAAGGATAATTTTTTCATGTGTATCGTTGGGGATAAAAATATGATGTCATATTATTCTCTATATAAACCATTAACTTCTTCTATTTCTTCTGTTCCAAACTTTACTATATTTTGATTCTCTTCTTGGCAGGCATTAAGAAGTTGATTCTTCCACCCATTATCGTTTGTGGTTTTATTCAAAATTTTGATGCTCTCATTGAATTGGCCTAATTCTCTCAGAATCTCTGCCTGCATGATATATAGTTCATCAATATCATCTTCGTCTTCATCTTCATCTCTCTCGTCTACATTCTCTATACTACCAATCTTTTCTTGTTTATCCTGATTCATCTTCAATAACTTTTTCAAGTTATCTTCATATATCTCTTTCTCCTGTTCGACTGCAAAAGTGTCATACACAGATCATAGTCCTTTTCTTACTCTATCATTAAACGCCCATCGAATTTGCATCCTGATATAATATTCTTTTGATGCATTAGATATGTCGGCCTCATCTAACGCTCTGATATAGTCTTTAAGATTTACGTATCTCAATTCAGCATACTTAGCATTGTTTGACGGTGGTGTTTTTGTTGTTGATGATTCTAGTGCCTCATCTTTCCAAATAAATTTATTACATTCAGAACATATCTGGAGCCAATCGTCGTCTGACATACAAGATCAGACCATCTTTCCATCAGAATAAAAGTCTGCTCAAAATGTATTCGAGGATAATGTATCTGTTGTAGATACTGATGCATTACAATATGGACATCTTCATATAACAAGCATTATTTGTGTCATTTGGATTGTTTTTATACGATAAATTTATCTAAATTATTTATTGCTTTTTTTATACATATTCTCTTGAAAAAGTCAATCTATTGATTACACTCCCATTACATCAAGAGTAGATAGGAGAGCACTGGCTCGCACAAATCTCACTCCCAAAAAAACTTCATTACATTTGTTTTTTTGGCGGTCGAGATGACTATCTCAGCAACCTGCCTCACGGTAAGGTGCTTCATCCAGCCTGAGAGGGAGAGATGTGACAATCACAAACTTTTCGTCTTAGGATAGAAAGGTTTTACTTTTTTATTCTAAAAAAATGACACCACTTAAATGACCAGGAGATCCTGGGTATGATGCAAATGTACTACAAATGAGAGAAATTCGTGCGAAGCAATGACCAGACGCTTGGAAGAAAGATCTGGATGAAATGACTATTGCGAAGTTAGAAGATTGTATGAATGAGAAAGAAGATGATACAGTAGACCGAGAAAAGGTCAGACAAGAATTTAAAGACAGCTTCGTTGCTATGAGTAACCAAGAGCTTCTGGATACCTTGAAGAACGAGACCAAGAAGCAATGACGAGGTTTTGCGAGGATGAATTACCTTGGGTTATTGAGAGAAGAAATGGAGAAACGTAATTTGAACTAGTAATCTTTTATTTGAGACGCGAAAAAAACTTGAAGTATTGAAAGTTTTTTCGATGTCGAAATTATGCATTTTTATCCTTTTAAAGAAAATATCATGACACCAGAACAACTGGAAAAAGAAGCAATTAATTTTTATCGACAGATTTGTCATCTCCAAAATCAGACTAAGGCATTGTATTATTTAGGGATGTGATTGTCTCGTGCGCTCCCATGAACTCAATCAAGTCAGTTGCTAACTATGATCAATAAGTTACTTATCCAATACAAAGACAATCCCGATAGTGCTCCGAAGATGGAGGTAGGATTTGAGTCGGCTACAGGGTGTGAGTTGGGGTAGAAAATATTAGGGATGATGTTTTTATCATTACTCAAAAACATTTAAATCTTTTTTAAGATTATTTTTTATATCATTCCTTGTCATATCAATCCCAGTCATATCAATCCCAGTCATATCCATTCTTATCATATCACGATCAATCTTGTCCATCGTAATATGTTCAATTTCTATGTAATCCATTTATATCAAATCAATTCTTGTCGTATCAATCCCAGTTGTATCAATTTTTATCATATCATGAACCATCTTTTCCGTCGTAATATGTTCAATTTCCATGTAATCCATTTATATCAAATCAATTCTTGTCGTATCAATCTTCATCACAACCATCAGCATCATATCACTCCTTATCGTATCATTCTCTATGTTACTATAGCCATCCCTATTTCTTTTTCAAATCTAAAAAGTCCCCAGATTAGTCGTGGGTTTATGAATCTTTGTAGGTTACAAAAAAACAAAAAGTCTTGCAATTTTATTTGTTTTGTATATACTTATTTCGTTATCACGATGGGGATGTCCATTAGCTTAAGTGTTAGTGCTTAAGTCGTGGGCCCTTTTTTTTGATTAAAAGAAAGTTTCTCTTCCAGATTGGTAAGATTATCGATTTTCTCCTTGGCTGTCTTCTTGAGAAATAAAGAATACTTATGTTTATTGGGTACTATGAGCTTTAGAAGCTTTTTTTGATCATACAAGTATTTTACTAAACAAGAAAAATCACTATCTCCAGTAACTATAATAGCTCTATCATATTTTTTATAATCAATCATTGACTGCAATACCAACTCAGCATCTACGTTTCATTTAGTGGTACCATCTTTCAAAGATAGGACTGGTTTAAAAATAAGAATATATCCACAGGTTTGAAAAAAAGTATACATTAGCTGATTATCGTGTATATACCCTATAAAAAGATATGCTTTGTCAATATGATATTTTTCTTGGAGATATATCCTGAAAGCTTTCCGATCAAGTTTCCATCATTGATCTCTCACGGAAAGATTGACGTTTTGTGTATCAATAAAAGCAAAATTTTTTTCCATTTTTCGTTGTTGACACATGATACAAAAAAAAGACACTAAAACTTATAATAGCATCCTTATATTTGAATACTTTGGCAACCAGGAAATTATAAAAATATCATCAGAAAAATCAATATAAAAAAAAACCTGCCTATTACGGACAGATTTATCTATCGCAGGCAGGTCCCCGCCGAAATGGAGATATTCCTACGAATTGTGTCAAATATATTAGTTTTAATTAAGTGTTTGTATTCTCCCCAAATACCTCGCTGCGTAAAACAACACCATCGACTGAAGTCAAACATACACCAACACCAAAAAGAAGATCAACTGCCCGGGCAAGTCCGTCTTCATCAACAATAGCACATTGACGATCATCGCTCATATACTTGCTACGATCCAGTACATATAATCCGTCTTGCTAAATATCTTGGCGAGCATCGGCACCTTATGCGCGTAGAAGATCATCGATGCGCTATAGATATTTCGGATGATTCATCGACCGACCACTGCGCCTGCATCACCATTGAAGTACGAGAATAAGCTTACGTAGATCGCGAAATTGATTACGAGGAAGACGACGAGGTTCTGGAGGATACTATTGTATCAGACTTTCTTGAGAAACATAACGTTGGCAACGAAGGTGCCTATCACTACCCGGTAGAGCAGATGATTGACGGTTGCGAAGGTAGCGAGGTGGGTCATATAGTAGATGATGAGGATAGCGATGAGGATGACGTTAAAGAGCTCAAGGACCTGCTTAGTCCGACTTGGCATCGCGGTAAGGAAATTATACAGTGCTTCTACGGTTTTGGAGGTGAAGACTTTCTTGGGTGCGGTGATCCTTTCGCCTGCGAGGATACGCCTGACGGAGATATCTTTCTTGGTGTCGGTTGAAGTCGGGGTGTATTGGAAGATCCTGTAAACGAGGTAGAAGATACCGGTGAGGATTGCGCTGTTTATCGTGAGGGCGAGATACATATTTTTTATCTGATCAAAGACCACGAAGAAGATAGTTCACAGCGTAAGTACTCCTAACTTATATCGTAAGTACTGCTCTATCTCGGCATATTGACCGATGATAAAGATAAAGAACGCGATGATGCCAAGATGTAGTACCCGGAGCATCATAAAGACGTTGAAGAACACTAACCGTCCTCCGAGTGCGAGTCAGATGATAAGTAGGAAAACTACAGCGAGGTAGTAGCCGATCTGGAAGATGGATTTGCCGTCTTGGTAGTTGGCTATATAAGATGCTATCCGAAGTAGGAGATTGAGACCAAGAAGTCAGAGTGCGGTGGTGGTGAGGTCCATACCAAAGAAATTGAAGACACCGACGAGACCGGCGAGGATAATGATCCATGCGATATAGAGCGCGTATTTTTGGAGGATCTCGGTGCCTTTGATCTTGATCGTCTGGGTCGCTCCGTAGTAGCCGAAAAATATCCCGAGAAAGATGAGGGGGACAAAGGCGAGATATCGTAGCCCGATGCCGTAGAAGAAAAGCATGAAGCCGAGCGTGACGAATGACAACAACAACAGAGCCATACTAGGTGGACGAAAAGAGATAAATGGGGAGCAGGGACAAGGGAATAGGGACAAGGGACCGGTGACCGGGGACAAGGAACCAGGGAATAGGGAACCGGGAGCAGGGAGCAGGGAACTGATTACTGGTCCCTATTGAGTTTAAATAGCGAAGTTGGTAGTGATGAAGTAGATGATGAGGTAGTGGAGTGCGATGATGAGGGGGATCATGATGAGCATTCTGAGAAGAGATTGTTTTTTGAGATAATTGGCGGCGAAGATAAGCAGTCACCGGAGACCCAGGGTGATCATAGAATATGCTAGTCCGAGCTGAGCAGCACTAAAGAGGTAGAGGTCGTTGGCGACGGTATAGATACCTAAGAGGGTCAGGATGATGATAAAGACGAACTCGGTCATATCGTAGAGGGTGGAAAGGAATGCGGTAGGATCAGCTATCTTGTAGAGTATATCCTTGCCGAGAAATTTGAATAGTGACGTGAATGCGCCGATACTTGCGTATGCTAACTTTTTGATAGGCATCTTCATGTGTAATCCTTTGATGATATCTGCCATCTCCATATGCTCCATCTCCTGTTTGAGGTCCATGGTGGTGATGATGGATTCTGGGAATATGGTAATGGGATCTTGCGTGTTTGCGTATCGCTTCCTATCGTAGGTGTCAATGATGGTGAGCAATTCGCTGATGGTGAGTTTGATCTTTTCGAAATTGGTTCCCATACGCTGTTTTTTGAGATCCTCGGTAAGTCATTCTATCTTTTTGAGATCCCTTGTCTCTATCATCTTACCGGATCTCCTGGTAGTCAAATCTACTCTTGCTACGATCTTGAGGATAATCTCTCTGGCTGATTTCAGGTCTTTGTCTTCAAACATCGCTTTGGCTTTATCTGACTGTTTGGCGATGTCTTCTTTGATTTTCGCCTGCCTTTCGATAGCGATCTCTTGGGCTTTGGTGATAAATATCTGGGATGCTTCCTGGGTGATAGGCGTGGTAAAGCTATTCATCTCGGTGATGTCGAATCATAGGAAGACGAAAAAATCACATGCTTCTGCTATGTCGTGGAACTTGGTGACAACATCTACACGCTCGGTCCCGACATTCATAGTAAAATAGATGTCGCCAAATGTCGTCTTGTCGAGGGTATAGTCTTTGAAGGAGAGTACGAGCACATTGTTTTGTTCGAGCAATTTCCTTGCGACCAGGTAGGAGTCAGCGCAGATTAGGATTTCGAAGTTGAACCTTTCGATTCTTTCTTCTTTTATACCATTTATGCTAAAAGTCATTATGAAAATACAAGGTAAAAAGCCCTAACTTTGTGTGGTTTAGTGCTTTTATATTGAAATTTCGCGGAAAATCAATATAAGGACTACGATACAAGCACCAATTTACCCGTAATGATACAAAAGATTTCTCACCAAAAAAACTAAGCTCCGACACCACCACAAAGGACAGACTACCATGAGTCCTTTTTTGTTCTGGTACTGAATTGTGTTTTTTTATTCCCTTTATGATAGAACGATGTGAGAACACATGATTACTGATCATGAGTATAGGCCAGGCAATGATGTCTCCAAGTACCTTGCTTCCCAAGAGCATTATCAGATTGTCCTTTTGGATATGCTGAGAGCCCAAGAGATTAGCCAACAAGAATACGATGCAGCAGTTAATACACCCAAAGACATTAATTAATAGTATCATTTTCTAAACTTTTTATATCGATTATATGTCATAATGTACAGTAGCCTTATGAAAAAAACTTTACGGACCTTATTCATCGTCATCCTTTTGATCGGCGTTGGATCCCTCTATGTCGTCAAATTTCCAGACTCCGTAGTTTCCCAAAAGATCTTGAACGCCATCGGTGGACAAGTAGTCACGGATGCTACCGTATCGACTGGTATCGACCTCACCAATTGTAGCAGTTACTTCGATGGCTGCAATACCTGTTTCGTCCAGAGCTGAGTCGTCGGCGGATGCACGAGAATGTACTGTGCAACCCCTACAGAGCCAAAATGCCTTCAATATACCACAGGAACCAGGGAGCAGGGACAAGGGACCAGTGATCAGGGACCAGGTCTCGACCTCACGAATTGTGTCAGCTATTTCGATGGATGTAATAATTGTACCGTCAAGGATGGAAAACCTGAAGCATGTACCCTTATGTACTGCGAGACACCTACGGAACCAAAATGTAATCAATATACCACAGGGACCAGGGATCAGGGATCAGGGACCAGTACTCCGACAGTAGGAATAGCAAATCCCGCTTCAGTTAATTGTCAAAGGAATGGAGGTACACTCGCGCTCGTCACCTCATCAGATGGTGGCCAAGTCGGTATGTGTACGCTGTCTGATGGCACTGTATGTGAAGAACGAGCATATATGAGAGGTGAATGTAAGGCAGGGACCGGTGACCAGGGAGCAGGGGCAAGTCCGGGAAATGCATGAGCATGAGCAATCTGTACTATGGAATATGCACCTGTCTGTGCAAGCATCCAAGTCCAATGTGTCAAGGCGCCATGCCCTCCTATCCAACAGACCTTTGGTAACAAATGTCAGATGAACGCAAATAAACTCGCAAACTTCTTACATGACGGAGAATGCAATAAATAAATGATAATGAATTTTCAATTTTCAATTTCTAATTTCTAACTTGTAAATTATGTTATTCTAAATTGTAATGTAGTAGTGGTTTCCGTGCGTAGTAGCGTTTTATCGCTCATCCAACATAACCATGAAATCAAGTATGCCTATCTTGCTTGTATTGCTCGCCATTTCCTTACTCTTCGCGATACTCTTGCGGAATCCGTGACGGAAATTTTCCCAGGACACCCTATCCGTTATCGGTCTGGAGTTCTTGGCCCCTGATACTACGACTCCCGTTTCGGAGTTCTCGGTCAGTCAATGGACTTCACGTACCTGTCAGAAATATGGAGGAACCTTCGATAGTAGTGGTCCAAGCTGTCGTTTCACTGATGGAACGATCTGCAGTGGAGAGAAAGTCGCTGACTGGAAATGTATGCTCATGGACGGCACCCTATGTAAGGGCACAAACTATGTCCAAAACGCTTGCACACTCCCATAATCTAGATCACAACTATTCCTATATGCTTCATTAAAAATTTTATACGTAAATTATTCATTATGCAACAGATTATCTGAAATTCATTCCTCGACCAATACTTCGATGAACACACCATGTCCTTCCATATCAAGGAAGGTCGCCCTTTCCTGAGAAAAAAAGGAGTCCCAGGAAATCGAAAACCAGAAATTGATACCCAATCTATGAGCAAAGAAGAGATGAAAGCCTTCATAGACAAAATCTATCAAGAGATAGAAAGCAGAGATGATGGGGTTATGGAGATCGATAGAAAACTTTCCAAAGTCTTACAACTCGGCCCTTATAGAATAGTAATTGTCTATCCTCCCCTTTCCGACGGATTGGAGATGACCATCGTCAAACCCATCAAGACCTTGGTGATAGAAGATTATCAATTGGATCCTGAGGTCTTTAATCTTTTGAGGAATCAAGCCAAAGGTATCCTTGTCTCCTGATCTCCAGGAAGCGGAAAGACCACCTTCGCACAAGCGCTTATTGATGTCTATCACAGAGATCATAATATCATCAAGACCATCGAGTCACCTCGTGATTTGCTCGTCTCCGATGATATCGTCCAATATAGTTTCACCTATGGAACCCATGATGAAGTGAGAGATATCCTCCTACTTTCCAGACCAGATTATACCGTCTATGATGAAGTAAGAAATACCTCTGACTTTGAATTATACAAGGACTTGAGATTGACCGGTATAGGATTGGTAGGCGTTATCCATGCAACCAGAGCCGTCGATAGCATCCAGAGATTTCTGGGTACGATTGAGATGGGTATCATCCCGCAAGTCATCGACACCGTTATCTATATCGATAAATGAGTCATCCAGGAAATCTATACGCTTCAGCTCACCGTCAAAGTCCCTGAAGGGATGGAGTCAGAAGATCTTGCGAGACCCGTCATCGTCATCACTAGCTTCCTGACCAAGAAAGTAGAATACGAAATCTATACCTTCGGTGAACAAATTGTCGTCATGCCGCTGACCGGCGATATGAACGGTGAAGGCAAAGTCGAAAGCAAAGGCAAAAGTAAATTGTCCGAATATGCGAAACATACTATTACCCAGAAACTCCAGCAACTTTTACCCTGCGATTTCTTGGTCAAAGTAAAATGATCATCCAATCTTGATCTCTATATCCCTGAGTCTTCCAAAGGGCGCATCATCGGCAAAGCAGGAGCCAATATTATGAGTCTGGAAAAAGATCTTGGACTCAAAATTAATCTCAAAAGCTTCGATGATTTACCGCTGCTCGAAGTAAAATCCCAAGTCAATGGTAGCAAGAAAAATACCGCAATGGATATTCTCTTCCCACTCGAACTTGCGGCCCAGAATATTTGTTTCCTCGTCGGAGAGGAGATTGCGTATTTCACCGCAGATACTCGTGGCACTGTCAGCATCAAGAATAAGGAACTCGTCAAAACGATTACTAAGAAGGGCTTTGTTATTGTGGATACTAATAAACTTTAAATTTCAATTTCTAATTCTCAATTTTCAATGTAGGACTTTGTACTATTATTCACTATTGTCATCCTGAGTATAAATGACCGAGGTATTCAAACATTATTATTATTGCTTTTTTATCATTAGTAGAGATAGCTTATGAACAACTTCCATTTTTCAAAAATCATCGCAGGTGTAGGACCTACCTTAGCCAAAGAGACCGTACTTTCCAAAGTCATCAATATGGTCGATATTTTCAGGATTTCCTTATCAGGAGGATTCGATGACAACAACAAAAAATACATCGATACGATTATGAAGCTCGACAACAGCAAAACGATCATGATGGAAACGAGAGGATCCGATATCAGGATCAAGAACGTTATGAATATCAAGGTCAAGGCAAGACAGAACATCGAGATAGAATACAGCGAATACGCCCAAGAACATGATAAGAGGATATTCGTTGATGCATCGTTTCTGAGAGAATTGAAAGTCGGACAGATTATCAAATTCCAGCAGAGCGGCGTCATCATAAAAGTCAAAACCAACAAGGAACATGCGACCATGTGCGAAGTGATCGAATGAGGATGGATTATCCAGTTTGATAGAGTTTTTTTTCATAACTATGATCTCGATTTACCTTTCCTCGGCGAAAGAGACAAAAAAGATATCTTATGGGGATTGGAATATGGTGTCCATGTCCTGGCACCTTCACTCGTCAAATCGAGCGAGGACATCATCGAACTCAAGCAATTCCTCGCTACCAAAAATGCTGATAAAATGAATATCTTAGCCAAGATAGAAACGGAAGAAGCGTTGGATAACCTCGATGAAATCTTGGAAGTCTCCAATGGACTTATCTTCGTGTTTGAGAAAATCGAAAAAGCTATGAAAGCTTTGAAACTCAATGAAGAGATGCTCATCAAGAAATGTAAGGACCTGGGTAAACCAGCGATCGTGACGTTCGTCGGTAGATTGGAAAAAGGTAAATATCAGCTCATCAATGATACACAATTGAAGAAATTTTCTACGCTGGGAGCTGATGCATATATGCTCGATACCCTGCTTCATGAAGAAGATCCCCTCACGGTAATCACCCATCTTTCCGATACGCTCGATTCCTTGGAACTCAAAATAGCTCCTCAGGATCTGGTACGTTTCTATGCCAACAATGAATTTATGGTCAGAGATTATATCCTCTACAATGCGCATAGAGCCACTCAGGAAGTGGATGTGAGAGCATTGGTCCTCTATACCGAAAACGGCTATTCCGCAGGCAGATTATCAAGTCTCAAACCGAGAGTGCCTATCATCGCCTTCACCAAGAGCGATGAAAACTATAGATATCTCAATATGCTTCGAGGTGTCAGAGGCTACAAAATCTCGCAATCATTCAGCTATGAAAATCTCAAAAGAATAGGAAAAGAAATGATCAGAATCATCTTCAAAGGCAACATCTCCCTCGACGACAAGATTATCATCGTGCAAGCAAACGAAGGCGGTGGTGATGAAAAGACTGGTATGATCAATGGTTTGGAGTTGTATAAGTTTAAGAATATATAAGAAGATAGGGACAAGGATTAAGGGACCCGTTTCCTGTTTCTTGTCATCCTGAGTCCCGCCTTGCGGGATCCGAAGCTTGTCTGCCGTAGGCAGGGATATACGTAATATTACTCTATTCCTGTCTGCGGCAGGCAGGTTTCTAATGTAGGACTGTGTATTATTACTAACTATAGTAATTGACAATAGTGCATAAGTAGACACTACCATCATCCATCATCCAAAATTAATTAAGGTCTAACA
>CAYXBC010000019.1:0-10168 GCA_964463255.1 uncultured Candidatus Peribacteria bacterium
AGCCTTAAGCTTTGAACCTTTAGCTTTTAATTTAGTAAAGTTCTTAATCATTGATTCAAATTCATCCTTACTGAGATATTCTTTGTCCAAGAGTACAACAGAAAGTTTTTCAATCAGTGATTTATTTTGAATAATGAGTTGTTTAGATTTTATATAACAATCAGCCATATACTTTTTAACCTTTTCATCTATGATTTGAGCGGTCTTTTCGCTGTATCCTCTAAACATATTATATTCATTTTTATTATTTTCTAGATAGGTGACCGTTCCAAGGTCTTTATCCATACCATATTTTACAATCATATTAGTGATGATATCCGTCGCTTTCTCGAAATCATTTGAAGCTCAGGTAGTTATATTGTCAGCACCGAAAAAGATCTCTTCAGAAGCTCTTCATCATAGCAATGAAACAACCTCATCCAAGAATTTTGCCTTAGAATTGAGATACATATCTTCATTTGGCATAATCCAAGTAACTCCCAATGCTTGCCCTCTACGGACAATAGAAATCTTTTCGACAGGATCAGCATTCGGCAAGAGATGTGAAGTGACTGCATGACCGAGTTCATGAAACGCTATAATCTTTTTCTCCTGTTCTTTCATGGATTTTACTTTCTTTTCAGGTCACATAATGACTTTCTCTAACGCATATTCAAAATCATTCTGAGCAAGTATGCTTCTATTTTCTTTAGCTTCCTTGAGCGCTGCCTCATTGACGATATTCTCTATATCAGCACCGACCAGACCGCTAGTCCTTTTGGCCAATGAAGGGATATTTATAGATTTATCGAGTTTCTTGCCCTTGAGATAGTAATCGAAAATCAGAAGTCTCTCTTCATAGGTAGGTTCAGAAACATAAACTTTCCTATCAAATCTTCATGCTCTCAATAATGCAGAATCTAAGATATCAGGCCTATTAGTAGCAGCGATTACAATAACATTCGTAGTATTATCGAAGCCATCCATTTCCGTCAAAATCTGATTCAATGTCTGTTCCTGCTCCTGATGTCCACCCGTGGATCACACTCATCTCTTCTTCCCGATAGCATCTATTTCATCTATAAAGATAATAGCTCTGCCGGCTGCTTTAGCCTTACCGAAAAGTTCTCTTACTTTTGCTGCTCCCATACCCACTAACATCTCCATAAACTCTGATCCAGAAACAGAAAAGAAAGGAACATTAGATTCCCCAGCCACCGCTCTAGCAAGCAAGGTCTTTCCTGATCCAGGCTGTCCATACAACAGAACTCACTTAGGATGTCTAGCGCCTACTTTATGATATTTCAGAGGATTCTTGAGATAATCGACGATTTCAGAAAGTTCCATCTTCACTTCATCCATACCAGCCACATCAGAAAATTTTGTTTTCATCGTCTTAGGAGAATTCAGTTTCCCTGCTTTAACACTAAATGGGAACCCGCCACCACCTTTTGGCATAGCAAACTTAAAGATAAACATCAAAAGGATGAAGAATATAATCAATGGTCATACGTCTTGCAGAAGCGTTGATCGCCATGTCTTTTCATTGAATTTTACATCCACGATAACAGATCACGTAAGGGAAATTCAGAGGTCTTTGAGCGAAGTGCCAAGAGGTTTCTTAGTTTCATAGACATTGACATATTGCTCAGTCAAAGTCTTTTTTACCGTCATAAAGGAAAGAGACTTTCCAGTTCATACATTCTGATAGCCTTTGAGTTGGGTTTCATCCTCCAAAGCAATCTTTGAGAACAATCAATCGTTATATTGTTTCAGAAAATCATTGAGGGATACCTCTTTCGTCTCACGGACGACTTGTACAATATTTCATCCGGAATATATGGTCTTATAGACTTGGATAGCACCCGTAATTAACAATACGAAGAGTAAGATAAACCATAATCATTTTTTCATAGTACGAAAAAAATATCAAATAAAATGGTACAGAACAAATATATGGAAACAGAGAATGATTTCAATCAGAACACTCAAATCAATGATTTATGCTATTCTCAGAAATAATCGGCCAATTTACCTTCTTTATTGAAGGTGAAAGTCATATCAAAAAGGGTCTGTTTACCAACCAATTTGGGTAACCATATACGATCATCTTCCCACATATCGTCATAAGGTATATCTTTAATATCCCACCATTGCGGTTCCATCTCTTCCGTCTCTTTAAATTCTCCGTCATATATGCCGCTATAGATATGAACATCTTGATTCCATTCAGGTTTTGCATTGTAGAAAAAATGAAGCATTCCTACTTTTTTTACATCAGTTTCTTTGAGGAAAATCTCTGCCTCTTCGGAAAGCTCTCTGAGTGCTGTTTGTATGATAGTCTCGCCTTCATGATTCTTCCCTCCGAATCAGTTCCAATTTCCAACGCCGAATCATCTTTTTTTCATTCACAAAAGCAGTTGTCATTTGTTATTGAAGAGGTAGACGTGAGTTGTTTGGAGCATGTGAAATGATAGGAAATAAATTAAGCTAGTACATCGCCCATTTTTTCTGCAAGATATTTCTTTAATCCTGGAAGTCATTCGAGATTCGGATATTTTTCAAGGAGCCGTTTCGCTCATTCCTGGATTTTTTCCAAAAATTTGAGATCTGACAAGATTTCAAGTGGGATATCTGATTCTCAGGATTGCATGGTTCAAAGTATCTGCCCCGCACCACGATTTTGCAAATCTAATTCTGCGAGTTTAAATCCATCATTGGTATCCTCCATAGCTTCGAGTCTTTTACCTATATCACCTGCTTTAGTTTTTGTTTCAAGGAAACAATATGATTGAATATCAGACCTTCCGATTCTTCCTCTAAGCTGATGAAGCTGGGAAAGACCAAATCTTTCTGCATTTTTGATGACCATGATAGTAGCTTCAGGGATATCTACCCCTACTTCAATGACAGTTGTAGACACAAGAAAACAGATCTTTCATGATTTAAAATCCTGCATCACAACTTCTTTATCTTTGGATTTCATCTTGCCATGAAGTAGTCATATCTTACCTTTCAATTCGGGAAACAATATTTGTGCTTCCTCAAATTCAACAAGAGCCGAATGTACTTCTTCCAATTTTTCTGACTCATCGATAAGTGGCGTAACCAAAAATACCTTTTGTCCTTTATGGATATGATCAAGGATTCGAGGTTTGAGATTAGCATATTCCTTCTCTGAGATAATTTTGGTAATAATAGGTTTTCTACCGATAGGCATTTCATCGATAATACTAACATCGAATTCACCGAAAAATGCCAATGCCATAGATCTTGGGATAGGCGTAGCGCTCATCTGCAAGATATGGGGAGCTCAGAATCTTTTGAAGAATGCTCTCTGTCTAACTCAGAATTTATGTTGTTCATCGATAACGACAAATTGCAATTGTTTAAATACAATATCTTCTTGGATGAGGGCATGGGTACCGACTATGGTATGGATTCTTCCTTCAGCCAAATCCAATTTAATCTTGATTTTTTCTCAAGCAGTGAGAGATCAGGTAAGAAGTGCTACTCTAAGTCACAATGGCAAAAGCAATTTTGCTAAGGTCTTGTAATGTTGATTAGCCAATACTTCAAGCGGAGCGAGAAATACGGATTGTCCTCAATACTTCTTATACGTATAATATGCCGAAGCAGCGGCTACAACAGTTTTTCAACTTCAGACATCTCCTTGCAACAATCTAAGCATAGGCTTAGGTTCATGGATATTTTCAATAATATGTTTAATGACTTTTTTTTGAGCATTCGTTAATTCAAATGGTAAGGTACTAATAATATCTTTGATGATATTTCGATCGATGAGTTCCCCTTCCATATTCGTTTTATTTTGCTGATAAGAACTCCTATTGAGAAGAGAATATAGCTGAATTCTCAGAAGTCTATCAAAAAATATTCTAAGATTAGCTTGTTTCTGCTTTTCGAAACTGCTAGGATAATGCATCTCTTTGATAGTTTCTTGGACACCCATGAGTCAGAATTTTTGTATGAATTCATTAGGTAAGTACTCGGAAAAAATTGTGTCAATCTTGTCAATCAATAATCGTATCTTCTGAGCGAACCGTCCCGGCCTGATTCCCATGAGTTCCGGATAGATAGGAAAAACTCTTCCTGTATTATAATTTTCCTTAGCTTCCATCTTATTTTCCAATGCTACATCAGGATCCTCAGGAGCTTCAGTTTCGACAACATCAGGATGAGAAAACGTAATCTTCCCAAGTTTAATAGTAGGTTTTCCTACAATGATATATCGTTTGTCTTCATTGATCTTGCTGGCTAGGAATCCTGAATTGAAAATAGTAATTTGACCTTTATTACCCACAGGATCCACAAAGATGATATTGTAGATTTTTTTTCCTCCTCTCATGAAGATATTCTTCTTTATTATATTTCATTTAGTCGCCGTAATACCCTTTTCATTGAAGATAAGTTCATTTAGATTCCTTATCGTTGACCTATCTTCATACGCTCTTGGAAAATATTGGAGAAAATCCTTCACTGACATAATTCATGCATCAGCTAGGATCTTAAGGTACTTAGAGGTGGTTTTGAGTGCAATTTTGAGTTCCATGATAGGAACATGATAGATATTTGGCATTGTTTGTCAAATCTTTTTTTGACAAAAAAAGGAGGTTCCAATCAAAGGAATATTGCTGAGTAAAAGAATCTATTTCAAATCCCAATCGATAGGTTGTTCTCCTCTACTCTTAAGTATTTCATTCACTTGTGAAAAATGCTTACATCAGAAGAATCATTTATGCACGCTAAATGGGGATGGATGTGGACATTCAAATATGATATGTCTATTGGTGTCTATAAGCTCTTTTTTCTTTTGCGCAAATGCTCACCATAAAAGAAAGATAACTCAATCTTTTTTATCTGAGATAGTCTTGATTACCGCATCAGTGAATGTATGCCAGCCTATATCTTTATGTGAATTGGGGGTATCTTTCATAACCGTTAGACTAGCATTCAACAAAAAGACTCACTGTTCTGCTCGATGAGAAAGATTTCACTTCGTAGGTATCGACATTCATATATCAGCATTCAATTCTTTGAAGATATTTTTAAGTGAAGGAGGTAATTTTACTCCATCTTGAACAGAGAAACATAATCCATGAGCTTCTCATTCTCCATGATAGGGGTCCTGTCCAAGGATTACAACTCTGACCTTATCAAAAGGCGTTAGATTAAAAGCATTGAAGATATCCGATCATTTTGGATAGACGATATGTCCAGCTTGTTTTTGCTGAAGAAGAAATTCTTTAATATGAGTAAAATACGACTTAGTGAATTCATCAGCCAAAATAGTTTTCCAAGAAGCATCGATGTGAATACTATTGATATCAATCAAGATAATAGAAAAAATAGATAAAATAAAGAAAAAAATAATGTATCAACCAGAGGATGATTATTTCCTAAGAGGCATATGTGTCTTTGAAACAGGTGAGAGAATGACATATACAGTAGCAATTCATACGATAGTATAGACTACACGAGCAAAAAATCCATATCCAAAAATCCATGCCACTACATCAAACCTTAAAAGTCACAATAATCCTCGATTGAGTCATCAGACAATAAGGAGTATCCATGCAATCTTACGTAAGTTCTGAGAATCCATAAATTTTTTCATTGTCTATGTAGAAAAAATAAAGAATATTATCATATAATGGATTTTAATAAGAATTGCAAGAAATATTTGATAAACCTTGTATTAAAAGACCAAAACATTAAAAAAATAAAAGCGTAAACATACTATCTATATAGTATATATGTATTTTGTATCATTTAAATCTTGATAATCCTATACTCATGGTTCTTATGACCGAAGCAGAAGTAAAAAAACTCAAATGACTTTCCACCAAGGAAGTAAATGAAAGAATAGCCAGAGACGGCTACAACGAACTTCCTTCCGCAAAAAAGAAAAATATCTTTGGCGTTATACGAGAAGTTATCAAAGAGCCTATGCTACTACTCTTGATAGCATGTGGAACATTATACCTTTTTCTATGAGACATTCAGGAAGCGATTATCTTATTGTCCTCAATAGTCTTTATCATAGGTATAGCTATCTATCAAGAAAACAAAACAGAGAATGCACTACAAGCACTTAAAGATCTTTCCAGTCCCAGAGCATTAGTCATCAGAAACGGAGAACAAATAAGAGTAGCAGGAAAAGAAGTCGTCAAAGATGATATCATCATAATGAATGAGTGAGACAAAATATCGGCTGATTGTCTTATTTTACGAAGCAGGAATTGTAGCGTTGATGAATCATTGCTTACAGGAGAATCAGTTCCGGTCAGAAAATCAGCATCAGAAAAGATAGATTACGAGCATATGAGACCAGGATGAGACGATCTACCATTTGTCTTTTCAGGGACTATGATGGTACAAGGACAATGTGTAGTAAAAGTCCTTTCCACAGGAATACATACAGAAATGGGTCGCATAGGGAAAGCACTTACCAATATAACAAGCGAAAAAACATTACTCCAAAAAGAAGTAAAAAAAATAGTTGCTGCAGCATTCATAATAGCCATAACACTATGCATACTGATATTTTTGATATACATTATTATGTATGGAGATCGAGTCAAAGGACTGCTTTCCTGATTAACCCTTGCGATGGCAATATTACCAGAAGAATTCCCTGTAGTACTGACAGTATTTCTCGCTATATGAGCATGGAGGATGTCGAGGAAGAACGTATTGACAAGAAAAATGGCAGCAGTAGAGACATTGGGTGCAGCAACAGTGCTCTGCAGTGATAAAACATGAACGATAACATGGAATAGGATGACCGTAAAAAAGCTATATACCAATGATATGTTCTATGATATAAGAGACAAGGAAAAAATACCAGAAACATTTCATAAACTGATAGAATATGGAATCCTTGCAAGCAAAAAAGATCCATTCGATCCTATGGAAAAAGCATTAGAAAATTTATGACATAGTATTGATGCTGAACATATTCACGATTTTACTTTAATCCAAGAATACCCACTTACCAAAGATTTGCTTGCACTCTCTCACGTATGGGAAGAACCCACAACAAAACATCGTACATTAGCAAGTAAGTGAGCACCAGAGGCAATCATGGATCTCTGTCATATGGATAGTAAACAGCAGCAAGAGATAATGAAGCAGGTAGAAATCATGGCCAAAGAATGATTAAGAATACTAGGAGTAGCCAAAGCAAGTTTTAACTGAAATACATTACCGACATCACAACATGATTTAAAATTTGAATTTATAGGACTTATAGGACGAATAGATCCAATCAGAAAGACAGTTCCTCAAGCGATACAAGAATGTTATCATGCAGGGATAAAAGTAATTATGATTACCGGTGATTATCCAACTACTGCACAACACATAGGAAAAGAAATAGGACTCGAACATCCAGAATATGTAATCTTATGAGAAGAACTCAAAAAATTGTCAGAAAAAGAATTACTTAAAAAAATAGACGACACCAACATTATTGCGAGAGTAGCTCCAGAAGAAAAATTAATTATCATAAATCTCCTCAAAAAACATGGTCACTTCGTAGCCATGACGGGTGATGGAGTAAATGATGCACCAGCACTTAAAGCAGCACATATAGGAATAGCTATGGGACAGAGATGAACAGATGTTGCTAGAGAAGCTTCAGCAATAGTATTGCTCGATGATGATTTCTCATCGATTGTCCGCGGAGTAAGGATGGGAAGAAGGGTGTTTGATAATCTCAAAAAAGCGATGATATACATCGTAAGCGTCCATATCCCTATAGCAGGGATGGCGATATTACCAATATTATTTTGATGGCCAGTCATCTTATACCCTATACATATAGTATTTATGGAGCTACTTATAGATCCGGCATGTTCAGTAATCTTTGAATGAGAAAAAGAAGAAGCAAATATAATGTCTCGTAAACCACGTAATCCGAAAGAACCGCTCTTCGGGAAAAGGACATTACTTCTGAGTGTATTACAATGATTCTTTGCTCTATTCATGGTACTCCTTATATTCAAGATATTCCTAGGACTTGGGCAATCAGAAATCGTTGCCAAGACAGCCGCATTCGTTACATTGATAATAGGAAACATTGCACTTATATTGGTCAACCGTTCATGGACACACACAATCATCAAAACACTCAAAATAAAAAATGCTGCATTATTACCGGTAGTTATAGGTGCATTAGTCATGTTAGTATTGATGGTCTATGTACCTGCAGTAAGTAATATGTTCCATTTTACTTCCATGAAAATAGAATATTTCTTACTTGCGATAGCAGGATGAATAATCAGTATTGCACGATTCGAATGAGTAAAATATTTTTCCAATAGAAAATGAATAGAATTGTTAAAGAATTAGCATCATAAATGATGATATAAAATAGAGAATACGATTGAATTCTAATGGCATTTCACTAAAAGATGTTGGTCCAAATATTGTATAGCCCCGCACCAAATTTATATTCAGTCACGTAAAAATTGAAAACACTTTACATGATTTAGTTTAAATTTGGTGCGGGGAGGAAAGTCCTGACACCACAAGAAAGGTAGCATCTCACGGATGCTGAATCCCGCAAGGGTAAATGAAAGTGCCACAGAAACGTAAACTACTCCGGAGTTCTCCGGGGGAAAGATGCAACGCGAGGATGCCCGACAGTAATGCAGGGCTACCTCTCCTCAGTCTCCACGATGTGGATTCGAGTGGTAAACCATACCTGGTGCAAGCTTATCCGCCTCTGGCGGGAAAGTGCAATATGTTAGCTCTATGCTGACATAGATACATTATACTTTATACAGAATCAGGCTTATTGTTTGGATAATTAATTAATAGGACCGTACCTACCAGCCTCTGATAGGGGGCTCAGTAGTATCGTTCTTTAAAAAAAATAGGAGCCGTACTTGCCCGCCTTTGGTGGGGCTCAGTAGTATCGTTCTTTAAAAAAAAATAGGAGCCGTACTTGCCCGCCTTTGGTGGGGCTCAGTAGTATCGTTCTTTAAAAAAAAATAGGGCCGTAGCTCAGCGGTAGAGCGGAAGTCTCCAAAGCTTCGCGTCGAGGGTTCAACTCCTTCCGGTCCTGGTCTAAAAAACTACAAATGTAGTTTTTTTCTTATAAAGAAAAAATGGTAAATTTGACAAAGAATATTGTCTAGTGGCTAGCTAGGAATACGCAAAACAGATATTTTTTCATTATTGAATATCTATGGAGTATCTCTATACTTATAAGACTTTATCACTAACACTCTATGATGAAACAAAAAATCGGGTTATTTATAGGCCGTTTCCAACCATTTCATCTAGGACATATAGATGCACTCAATCAAGCAAGAAAATATGGAGTAACGGAATTTTTTATCGGTATAGGATCTTCCAATAAAGAACATACTGCTGAAAATCCTTTCACCTACGAAGAAAGGAATACTATGATAACTAAATTACTAAAATCATTGGGAACAAAATTCACTATCTATCCTCTGCCAGATATGGAAAGCGATGAAGACCGAAAAGAGTATATATTCAAAAATATTCCTAAATTTGATGTAGTAGTAAGCGGGAATCCTTGGACTAGCAGTATCTTCAAGAAAATAAAATATCCATTATGTCCTATCAAGATAACTAAAGATATCAAATCTACGAGTATCAGACACATGCTGCATATATGAGATAGCGAATGATTAAAGACATTGGTTCCTTGACAAATACTCACTTACTTACAATATATCAAAACAGCAAAAAGATTAGAGAAATATGATCGTAACGAACATATAGGACCTAGTGTTGCGGTTGATGGAATTATTCTTACAAAAGACAAGAAAATAGTAATTATACAGAGGAAGTTCGAACCGATTGGATATGCCTTTCCAGGAGGATTTATCGATTATTGAGAGACTGCAGAATACGCATTGATGAGAGAGATGAAAGAAGAGATAGGAGTAAATGTAAGAATAAGGAAAATAGCAGGAATAATGAGTGATGCAAAAAGAGACCCGCGTAGACATACTATTGGAATAGTCTATATAGCAGATATCATCTCAGGAAAATTAAGAGCAGGAGATGATGCGAAATCATTAAAATTAATGAAAATAGAAGATGCCAAGAAACTCAAGATGGTAGCAGGACATGACAAATTTCTCAAGAACATAGAGCTATAAATACATTATATGATCTGTCTCTTATA
>CAYXBC010000020.1:0-8215 GCA_964463255.1 uncultured Candidatus Peribacteria bacterium
ACTCGACTCCGTCCCACCTACGGCGGGTCACACTTCGTCTCGTTCCAGTTAATTGTTCCCTCTATGCATTAATTACTATCTCGTGGCGTGCATCTGGCATGTGTGATAGAGCTATTTTTATCTTATGATTATAAAAAATCAGTAGATACATACTTAACCACATATTGTCTTCTATGCCTACATATAAAAAAAAAGACGAATACTCTTCGTCCTTTATTTCTTCTTGATGCTATGTTTATTTGCTGGTGTTTGCTTGCTCGCTTGCTGCTATAATCTTGTGCATGATACCGTTGAGTAATTTTGGTGCACCCTCATCGGAGTATCTCTTGGCAATCTCTATCATCTCATTGAGCATCACTTCCTTGGGGGTATCAAGTTCTTTCCATTCGGTGTAGCCGAGAAGGAATATCGCTTGATCCAAGGGATCCATCTGCGTATAGGTAAATGTAATCGCATAGGTATCTACTTTTTCCTGGATCTCTTTGAGATATTTTATGAAGCTTGTCCCTACTTTTGCGATGTAATCGAAATCTATATCTTCAAGCTTCCGCTCGTCAAAGAAACAGTCTACGAACTCTTTAAAATCTTCTGGCGTGTAGAGTCTCTCATATACACTTATCTGCTCCTTCATCTTCTTTTTCTCATCATCATACATCCCTTCATCGGTCTTGAATATATAGTCGATAAATAGCGATTCTGTGATGATCTTGTCCTGTTGGAGCAAATTAACAAAAAAACAATGCTGATACAAATAGGAAAGTACTATTTTTCTCGCATTGATTCTCGCTCTTATGTTCATGAGTTTTGATAGAAGGAACTAAAGATCGAACTTCTCCGTGATATTCTTGAAATGTGAACATATGAAATATCCTATGCTTCTATTACTTTGTCTTTGGATTTGCTCTTGATGGTCAATACTTGTTTACCTTTGTAATATCCACAAACAGGACATACTCTATGCGATAATTTCTTAGCACCACAATTTTTGCATGTAGAAATCTTGTGAGCATCCAACATTCTAGTGATATTTATTCTTTCCCATGTAGAATGTCTTTGGCGACCTTTTGCCTGGGAAATCTTTTTTTTTGGTCCGATTGTCATTACGCTAACGATGAAACGATAAAACGAATAAGCGATCAAACGACACATCGATAAAGGCTTTTTAGCGTTTCATCGTTTGGTCGTTTACTCCATGTATTATTTGATATCTACGATAGTTTTGAGATATTTTCTTCCATCGAATCTACCGATTTTCTTTTTGCTGAAAACCACGGTTCCATCGATCTTTGCGTGAACGGAAAAATCACTTCCTAGATAGGTATTCCTTCCGCATTCGTATTCTGATCATTTCTGTCTTATGATGATATTTCCTGCGACAGCTTTTTGTCCTCAAAATACTTTGACGCCTCTATACTTCGGTTTGGAATCTCTGAGGTTTTTTGCCGATCCACCCGCCTTTTTGTGTGCCATTTGTAATTCTCTAACTATTAAAAAATGTTCTCTTGAATTTTGTAGGCTTGTATATAGTGATTCCCACACTATTTTCAAGCCTTACTTTCTTATTGTTTATTGTTGGATATCTATCCCATGATCTTTCCTATATATCTCACCGACTGGCAAAAGCCTTCAGATGATAACGTTGGATTTAAGATCGGAGAGTTTATCGATAGATCACTTCAATGATGATGCAACCATCACTCTAATCGTCTCTTGAAATGATGCTGCAGATAGCCATGAATCTGTCTCTTTGGCGATATTCGTCAATCCGAGTGCCAATCTCTTTCCTTTGGCTGGTTTCTTTCCTTCTGCTTCGAGTGCTTCGTTGACCTTGATGAATTCCTCGTATTTGATGTAGGTCCCTGGTATGAAACTACTGTTTCCAGAATCCTCGATGAATACTTTTGAGAATAATTGTTTCACTACCACTTCGATATGTTTATCATTGATATCTTGTCCTTGAGATCCATATACTTTCTTGATTTCTCTGATGATATACTTCTGTGCTTCGAGATCACCTACGATATTTTTGTATTCCTTGATAGCCAATGAACCGTTGGTAAGAATTTCTCCCTTAAATACTTCTTCACCCTCCTTTTTGATTGGATTGAGTCCGGTCATGGGTTTGATATATTCTTCCTGGATACCTAGGATAATATGATCCGCTTTGATTTCCAAGACCTTTCCTCATTCTTTGACCTTGAGTTTGCTCTTGCCTTTGGATGCATATATTCATCATTTTTTCACTTCCTCACCTTTCTTGACATCAACTTTATATCCTGCCTTGAGCAAGCAAGTCTTCTTCTGATACTCGGAAACTACTCTGATATATCTGGTCTTGTTGGCTTCATAGAATGATACCTTTCCATCGAATGGAGCGATGATCGCTGGTGTTTTTGGATCTCTCACTTCAAACAATTGTTTTACTCTATCGATACCCAATGTTGTAGCGTCTCCTCATTTTGCTACTCATCCTTCATGGAATGTACTCAACGTCAGCTGTGTCGATGGTTCACCGATGGATTGTGCAGCTATGATACCTACTGGCACTCCTATCTCTACTATTCTTCTCGTAGAAAGATCTGTTCCATAACATTTCTGACAAATTCCGCTGATACTATGACATACCAATGGTGTCCTGACTTTTACTTCGTCTACCTCCATATCTTGGATCAATTGAACATTTTCCTTATCCAAGAGATCATCCTTGCCGAGAATGATATTTTTCTTTTTATCAAGGATATCATCAGCGAGAACTCTTCATGCAATCAATGTATAGAAATTATCTCCTCTGAGTTCTACTTCCTGTTTGGAATATACAACATATTTTTCCGTTCAACAATCATTTTCTCTGATAATCACTTCCTGTGATGCATCACATAATTTTCTTGTAAGGTATCCTGATTCCGCTGTCCTCAATGCCGTATCCGCTTTTCCTTTTCTTCATGCATGTGCTGAGATGAAGTATTCGATAGGTCTGAGTCCTTCGACGAATGAATTCTTGATAGGAAGTTCGATAATCTCTCCCTGTGGATTGACTACTAGACCTTTCATACCTGCAATCTGTGTCATATGTGTCTGTGATCATCTTGCTCATGAATCTACCATGGTATAGAGATCCTGTCCAGGAGTAGTTATTCCTTTGAGGCTCTCCTCTATCCTCTTTTTAATATCCGTCCATATCTTGATGATAAACCTATGTTTCTCTTCTTCAGAAAAGAATCATTTGAAGAAATATTTATAGACTTCATTTGCTTTGTTATCTCCATTTTTCAATTCTTCTTCTTTTTCTTTCGGCACTTTCATATCAAGAATATTTACTGATGTCGCTCATAATGTCGCATATTTGAATCCTAAATCTTTGATATCATCAGCTACATATACTGTCTGCTGCATACCGCATTCATCGAAGATCCTACTGAGCAATTTCTTGATGTCTTTATTTTTGAGTTTTGAATTTATGAATCTAATCTTTTCTGGCAATACGGAATTGAAAATAACTCTTCCTACCATCGTCTCAATCGGCTGACTGTTGTAATTTAGGATGATTTTGTCTTTGACCAAAATTTCTCCATTGGTATAGCTTTCAAGCACTTTATCCATAGTTGGGAAAATACCTGTTACGGGTTTTTTCTTCCATTCTTCCTCACTCTGATACTTTGGAGTCCTAGGATCATAGAAATCGGTAAGATAATATACTCCGAGCACCATATCCTGAGAATGTGCAATAGTCGGTTCTCACGATCCTGGTTTCAAGATATTTTTGTCTGCAGCGATTAGCTCCCTTGCTTCTCTTTGTGCTTCGTCTGAAATAGGCAAGTGGATAGCCATCTGATCTCCATCAAAATCGGCGTTGAATGAAGGACACACCAATGGATGGATCCTTATCGTCTTTCCTGGCATCAAAATAATTTTGAACGCTTCGATAGAAAGTCTATGTAATGTTGGTGCACGATTTAATAGCACCCGTTTGTCCTTTATCACTTCTTCAAGAAATTTCAATGCTAATGGTGATTCTTCCTTGATAAGTTTTTCTGCTTGTTTAGGGGTATATACGATCTTTTTTTCAATTAATTTTCCGATAATGAACGGCGTAAACATTTTGACTGCGATATAGATTGGCAATCCACATTCGTCAAGTTTAAGCTGAGGTCCAACGGTAATGATAGACCTACCTGAATAATCCACTCTCTTTCCGAGCAAGTTCTTTCTGAATATTCCTTCTTTACCAGAAAGCATATCGGAAAGCGATTTGAATACTTTGATACCTGCACCACTACCTCCTGATGCACCAGCTTTTTCTCCTACAAGAAGATTATTGACTGACTCCTGGAGCAATCTGATCTCGTTTTTTTTGACGACATCCGGCATCCCTACTTGGATCATTTTCTTTAATCTTATATTTCTCATCAGTACACGTCTGTAGAACAGATTAACATCCGATGATGCAAATTTTCCTCCTTCGAGCTGGACTACCGGTCTTAGATCAGGTGGTATCACGGGTAGTTTTCTAATTACCATATTTTCAGGTTTGACTCATGACACATGGAGATTGATGAGCAGTTTTATCAATGAAATAAGTTTTTTTCTCTGCTCTTCGGATTTTGTGTTCTTGAAAATCTGAATATTTTTTTTGATATCCTTCTCTACATCTATCGTTTGTAATAATTTCAAGATAGCTTCAGGTCATGATTGGAAGACAATAAGATGAGCAAATCTTGCAAAAATATTTCTAAAATCATTTTCGAAAATAGTGGAACCGACCTCCAGATCAGCGATGATGGATTTTATTCTGTTGAATTCCTTATCCAAGGATTCCGTATTATCATTGAATAATTTTTCCAATTCTTTGATCTTCTTTGGGTTTCCTTTCTCTTTTTCTAGCTCCGATTTGTAGAGTTGTTCAAGTTCTTTAATCTTGTTGTCGAAATCTTCCTTGATCTTCTCTTTTATCTTCTTCTCAAAATCTTTGTCCACTTTCTGGACCATGATATATTTTACAAAACTCAAAATCTTGTCGATCTCATTTGATGAGATACCGAGCAATTGATTGACTCATCCTGACGGACTGGATTTGTATCGGATATGAAGCAATGGAACAGCTAATTCGATGTGTCCCATCCTTGATCTTCTGACTCTGGATGTCGTGACTTCTACACCACATCTTTCACATACGATCCCCTTATATCTCACTCACTTATATTTTCCGCAGCTGCATTCATAATTTTTTACAGGTCAAAAAATGGATTCGCAAAATAATCCTCCTTGTTTTGGCTTCCCCGTTCTATAATTGACTGTATCAGGGTTATCCACTACTCCATGCGACCATTTCTCTATATCCTCCACAGAAGCGAGTCTTACAATTAATCCCTCGAATTTTGTTTTGTTCATACCACTTCCCTCAGTAAGAAAATAAATGCATTGAATACTGTACTCTGGGGTTTGGATTTTGGGACACGGAACTTGGTATCTGTTCCTTTTTGTCCCAGAATCCTATCTATTATTCGAGTTCTCAAAAATCCTCCATCTCTTGAATCACATTATCTATGATTTCTTCCTTTTCTGTAATAACGGTATCTTCTCATTCTCCCTCGTGTCCTACTTCCTCTGTTATCGAACTCTTCATTACTCCTGAAAGTCAGAGATTGACTATCTTCTTGATTCTATCTTCCTGGACTACTTCTAGCTCTTCGATATTTAATGGTTCGATATTTTGACATAATCACTTGAAGAGATAGGTCAAAAGATTGAATGATTCTGGCAATCCACCGATCTTAGGTTTCTGTCATTTTATGATAGATTCATATAATTTATTTCTGCCTATGACATCATCAGATTTTACCGTCAACATCTCTTGGAGCGTATATACAGCAGAGTATGCTTCCAATGCCCACACTTCCATCTCTCAGAATCTTTGTCCTCCTTGTCTGGATTTTCCTCCGAGCGGCTGCTGGGTAATCAATGAGTATGGTCCTACTGATCTCGCATGGATCTTGTCTTCCACCATATGTACGAGTTTGAGGATATGCATGTATCCAACGGTCACTTTCTGATCGTATTTTCTTCCATTTTCTCCGTTGAAAATATCGAATTTCAAATTATCTATTCCACACATTTTGGTAAATTCCGTCAAATCCTCCGATGAAAATTTGGAGAATGTAGGGACTGCGAATTTGACTCCGAAATGTTTTGCTATATATCCAAGTTGTGATTCAAATAATTGTCCCATGTTCATACGGGAAATTACTCCAAGCGGATTGAGCACTATATCGACCGGTCTTCCATCTTCGGTGAACGGCATATCTTCCTCAGGGACCACGATAGAGATGATACCTTTGTTTCCATGCTTTCCTGCAAGCTTATCTCCTACTTCGATCTTTCTTGTGCTCGCTACATATACTTTGATCTTCTTTCTTACTCCGGCCATCAGATTATCTCACTTCTTTGCATCGAGGATAACTACATCGATAACTTTTCCTTCATTACTTCCTGACGGTACATATAATGATGTATCTTTCACATTCTTTGATTTATCTCAAAATATCGCCTGGATAAGTTTCTCTTCGGGAGTAAGTTCTCCTTCAGATTTTGGTGTAATCTTACCAATCACGATATCTCATCATTTGACGATAGATCCTATTCTGATTACTCCATCATCATCTAAGTTCTTGAGCTTATTCATAGAGACACCTGGAATATCATTTGTTGTCTCTTCAGGCCCGAGTTTGGTATCTGCGACCTCTATCTCATATTCTTCTATCTGAATCGATGTCAACTCATCATCTTTTACCAGTCTTTGGGAAATTACGATTGCATCTTCATAATTATATCATTTCCATGGCATAAATGCTACTCTGAGGTTTTTTCCAAGTGCCATCTCCCCATCTACGGAACATGGACCTTCTGCGATCAAATCTCATTTTTTTAGCTTTTCACCTAGAGAGACTCTAGGAATCTGTGTCATACATGATTTACTATTTGATCTTGCAAATACTACTAATGGATATTCTTTGATGCCTGTCTTATATTTTACTATTACTCTTTTACCATCTACATAAATTACTTCCCCTTCAGCTTCAGCTTTGATAACTGCATGGGTCATCTGTACGATATCTCTTTCAAGTCCCGTCCCCACCAATGGAGGATCGTTCTTGAGTAATGGTAATGCTTGCCTCTGTTGGTTTGTTGCAATAGACGCACGCACCGCATCATTATGATCTACAAACGGAATCAATGACGTATTTGGTGAAAATATCTGTGATGGATTAACATCTACATGGGTGACATCTCCTACATGGAACATACCCATCTCGTTAAATTGCCTTGCAGCGACACGTGTTTCTGTGATATTGTTGTACATATCGATAGGTGTCGTAGCATCAGCGATACAACATTTCTCATCCAATTCCGGAGATATATATTCTACCTCATCAGTAAAGAATGGTTTCACACCGATGGATTTTCCAAGTTTGCCATACATTTTCTCTATCTCTTTTGCCGCTTTCTCGTCGATATAATGATCTTCTTTGACTATTACTCTTTTGAGTTGTTTTCCTTTTGCGTCTAATTCGCATATATCACGATGAGCTATCCTATTGATCAATATTTCTTGTTTTGCTGGTACTTCACGATAGATCTTGAGTGCTGGAGTTTCCAAAAATCATTCATCGTTTACACGAGAATATAATGATTGATAGATTACCAATCCGATATTTTGTCCTTCCGGCGTCTCAATAGGACATATCCTTCCATAATGCGAAGGATGGACATCACGTACTTCGAATTTTGCCGTTTCTCTTTTGAGACCTCAAGGCCCAAGGGCAGTAATTCTTCTTTTGTGTTCTATCTCTGAGAGTGGATTGATCTGATCCAAGAATTGTGATAATTGTGATGTCGCAAAAAAGCTTTTCACTGCATTATCTACTATCTTGAAATTCACTAAATCTGTTATTTTGAGTGGATTTTCAAGGTTTAAGATACTCAATTTCCCTTTGATACTCTTGACGAATTTTCTCATAACGGGTTGAAGATGTGCATAGAGAATCTCCCCCATGGATCTGATACGTTTATTTGAAAGATGATCAGAATCATCAGTATAATATCATTTTTTGAAATTTGAAAGATGAAAGAGATATTTGAGCGCACCTATCAAATCGTCTCCATCAAAAATATTTGCAATATCTCCGTCCAATGGTTTTTTGAGTCATAATTTTGCATT